>DASZFK010000722.1:0-12169 GCA_035939855.1 Candidatus Angelobacter sp. | reverse complement strand
CTTTCAATTAACTTTTATTTAACTTTTGGAGACTCTTTATTTTGTTTCGAGATTCCGACTGGATAGGTCGGCGAGTCTCCCGTAGCAAGAAATCTCTGGCCTCCCAGAGTCAAGGGATCTTTCTTGCCCAGCTCCCACCCGTTTAGGCTTCGCAATGAAGTAATAGAAATGACTATTGTCTGCGAGATCCATGACATGACAAAATCAAGCCATTTGTTCCACTAACTTTTGCAGTTTTTTTGCGATCTCTTCTGGATCTTCTGCCGGGTTGAATGTGACCGGTTTCCCGATATGCACTTGAACCGTTCCAGGCTTGGAGAAGCGCTGTTTTTTTTGCTTGAGCGCAAAGAGTCCGTCGATGCGCATGGGGATGATCGGCAGTTGCAGCCGTTTGGCGAGCAGGCCGATTCCGCTGCGGAAGGGGCTTATCTCTCCGGTTTCGGTTCGCCTGCCCTCGGGGAAGATGACGATGTTGTAGCCCTGGTCGGCGATCTCTCCTGCGAATTTGAAGCTCTCGCGGTATCCGGCCCGCTGGGGAAGAGAGAAGACGTTGAAAAACGCAGTCACCAGTGCATATTGCAGTTGTTCGAACCAGCGTCGCAGAAAAAACCATTCCTTTGGCGGATGGCGCATGGAGCGCAACATCTCGCCCTGCATGGCGGTGGCAACCCGATGGCGCAGCCGGGCTGGAAGAGCCGCCAGAATAAATCCAATGTCGGATTGCGTGATGTGATTGGAAATAATGAGCGCCTGCCCGTGAGAATCTTTGAGGTTTTCGCGGCCAATGATCTTGGGTTTGTCCATGATCATGGTAGCCGGCCATACGAGCGTGTAGTACACAAGCAGGCGGATCCAGGTGATCGGCCAGCGCCGTGTCCAGCGAGCGTAAGGATAGTTAAGAGGCCTGGTTGTCGCCACGGACTTTTGCCGCACAAGCTTTTCGAGATCGGCAACGGTCGCTACATCGGAAAATTCCTTATCGGTCAGGTCTACCTGGTAGCGGTCTTCGATAGCGCTCATCAGTTCTACCCGATCGAGGGAACTGAGGTTGAGGTCTTCGTGCAGTTGTGCGCCGGGAGGCACATCGCCGTTGCTATGGGAAATGCTCTGAATCAGCTCTTGCAGGGAATTCGAGGAAGAAACAACTTGCGGACGTTCACCGAACCGCGCCTCGGCTACCTGGCGGATTACACCCAGCCGAGGTTTTTGAGTTGAGGTGCGAGGAAAGTCCTCATCGGGCCAGGCAAACCAGCATCGAATCTTTTGAAAGTCGGCCAGCGACTGATTGGCCCGAGCCACCGCATCGTCCAATGAGTCCTGATTGCGCGGCAGCAGGACTGCGCAGGCTTCGGCATTGCCTCCACGCTCGATGCCAAAGACGACGCAATCGCGAACCTCAGGCTGGTTGCGCAACGCCTGCTCCAGGTCTTCGGGATAAATTTTTAAACCTGCCGGAGTCACGATTACATTTTTGCTCCGGCCTTTGAAATAGAGATTTCCCTCGGCATCGGTGGCTCCGAGATCGCCGGTGCGAAACCAGCCCTCTTCACCTGCGACCGGTTTCAGTTCTTTTCCTTGCCAGTATTGCCGGGCCACGTTTTCGCCGCGCACGAGAATTTCCCCGGTTTTTTCGTCGAGCTTCATCTCGCGCCCGGGCAGAACTTTGCCGATGGAGCGGCGCCCGACTTTGAAAGGATGATTCAGGCTGATGAGCGAACTGGTTTCTGTAAGGCCATAGCCCTGGATCACTACGTATCCCAGCCTGCGCCAGAACTCTTCGGTGTGGTTGTCGAGCGCCGCGCCGCCAGAGATCAGCGCCCAAAACTTCCAGCCGAAGCGGCGGTGAATCCTTCTGAAGCGCCACCAGCGCTTGAGAAAATGTTCACCTTCAGCCTCGGCAAACTTCGGGCCGGTTTCACGCGGGAACTCACGCTCGATCTTTTGCTTCAGCGATTCTGCGATGCGCGGGACTGCAACCAGCACGGAGACGCGGTCATGCCGGATGGAGTCGATCACTTCGCTCGGCTTAAAAGTGGACTGAAAGATAACAGTGCCGCCGATCAGGCAGGGGATGAACATTCCCATGTATTGTCCGAAGACATGGCTCAAGGGCAGCATGTTGAGGAAGCGAATGGGGTGAAAAATCCGCTCGTATTTAAGATATTTGGGAATCTCACGCTGAATCGGATCAAGGCTGGCCAGCAGGTTTGCATGGGTGAGCACCACACCTCGCGGTTCAGTCGTGGTTCCGGAAGTAAAGACGATTTGCGCCGTGTCCTCACGAGCGACGGTTGAATCGTAAGGTTCTGCCGGCCTTCCGGCCAAGGCATCACTCAGATTCTCAAGTTCCAGGCTGGGCCACTTGACGGCCGCCACAACCATGTCCCTGGAACAGACAACCAGCCGGGCATCAACATCCGAGGCAACCCGCTGCATGAACTCCGGCGAGGCGATCTTGTCCATGGGCACGGCAACTACGCCACGCATCATGCATCCGAAGAATGCAGCGACCCATTCGGCAGAGTTCTCTCCCCAGAGAAGGACGCGCTCTCCTTTGTTGATGTTTCGCGCTTCCAGTTCACGGGCAAATCGAAATGCTAATTCTGCCGTCTCTCTATAGGTCCACGAAATCGAGCGATAACCTCGGCGATGGACAAAAGCGATTTCCTCTCCGCGCTCCAGGTAGAGGCGGCCAAACTCAGCGAGAGAGAGCATTTGAAATTTATAATTTATAAATTGTAATTTGTTAATTTGAAACCACACGAAATGAATTCGTCATCCCGTCTACCGGCGCGTAGCACTGGTAGATGGGAGGGACCTTGTGTTCAGCGAGACCTCTGGATTTGCTAACCGCGATTATTGGAGAACTGCTTCTGAAAAGATTTACGAGTTGCCCTGCAAAAGTTGGTCAGTTTAAACGAAAAAGCCAGGGGAAGAGATGTTTCCCCTGGCTAACCGAATCACCCTGCTGGAGTTCCGATTGGCAGGGTAACACGTTTCCCGAAAATTAGATTACGCATGTCGATTCATTACTACCAGAAGTAGTATGTGGTGAGAATCAACTCGGTCGGACTTTTGGAAAAGAAGATGGATTTCGTGCGGTGGCGATGTACAGTGCACTACTCCGAACGGTTCTGGAAGTTCTGGTTCTCGCGCTCTGCTGGGCCGCAGTGGCTCTTCCGGAACTTCTCTCTTGCTTCGAGAAGTTCCGGTTGAGGGTTTTCAAGATCTCTCCATTCGGCAGGCTTTTTACCGGTGGTTGCTCATCCGTCAGCAAAAATATCCAGGAAGCAGAAAGATCATGGTCTTCTGTTTAGTTGTCACAGTGTTGTTGCGAGTGACATGCAGGGCCATGGGTGGGATCAGAACAACCACCAGGACAATGAGGGTCGTGGGTCATGATTATCTGGCTGCTGGACTGTCTTGACACCAGGTTTCGAAGAGTCTCCTGGGAAAGCGCCAGCCTGTTGTATTGAGTTGTCATCGGTCTAAGTTCTCCTTACTTCGAACGTTGCTTCAACCTACCGAGAAACCAGTACATAAGTCTGCATTACGATAGTTTTGACCGGGAATGGCCAAAAGGGAATGACCTGATCACAAACAACTTTTAATATTCCATCAGAGATCACTGGTGTCCGCTAACTCGGTTCAAGACAAACGATAAAGATTGATGAGTTATCAGAATTGGACGCCTTAGTCGGGCGGAACACGTTGCTAGATTAGAAATTCCTTAAAAATCAAAACAGGCTCTAATCACTTCGCTGCTCCCATGCTGAAGCATACATCCGCTTGAAAAATAATGACATAAACACAATGGCGCAAACCCGGGGCAAGCGCGGCGAACTTATCTTCCGGTGAGGAGATGTACAAAATTAAAGTTGTGAAACATTTGAGCTACTTTAAGTTAAAATGTCTCAACAAATCAGCAGGGGAATATGGCGCTCTTGATGTTACCAAGGTAAGGAGCCTGGTTTTTGCAGGAATGTCGTAACCTCCGACAGCAGGAGCAAGCAGGTGAAGAGCGCTCGAACAATCGGGTGGGCAGCAGTGTTCGTATTACTGTTTGCATTTCATGCTGCCGGGCTTGTTCCGAATCGGTCTCTTAAACAATCGGTACTCACCACGTGGAGTTCCAAAGACGGCCTGCCTCAGAATACGATTCTCTCCATTCTTCAAACTCAAAATGGATATCTCTGGTTTGGCACGGAAGACGGTCTCGCCAGATTCAATGGAACAGAGTTTAGGACTTTCTGGAACACCAGAATGGGCCATTTCGCAATCCATTTTCTTCTGGAAGACAAGCGCCAGGATGTATTGTGGATCGCAAGCTGGGGAGGCGGACTGACCGCCTATCACCAGGGGAAGTTTGTCTCTTATACCATCCAAGACGGCCTCCCTAGCAACTATGTATCGTCGCTGGCCCAGGATGCCAAGGGCAACTTGTGGATCGGCACCAGAGAGGGGTTGGCGTTATACGACGGCAAAAGAATTCAGGCATACAAACCGCAAGATTCTTTGCTTGGAAGAGGAATCAAGTCTCTAGCTCTTTCTCCTAAGGGTTTTCTCTGGGGCGCAACCAGTGCAGGAGTTTTTGCGTTAGAGCCGGATACGGGAACGGTTCGCGAAACCATCACTGATCGCCCCGATGCTGAATCACTTTATTTTGATCAGCAAGGCACGCTCTGGATCGGCACCAGGGAGAACGGCTTGTATAGGTTGAGTTATATGGGTCAACTTCCCATTCCAGAAGCTTCTTTAAAGTCAGGAAGGATCTCAGCCGTTTATCGGGACCGGGAAGGCAGCTTGTGGATCGGCGCCTATGGGCGCGGCCTGTGCCGGTTGAACAATGGAGCAAGCGAATGCTTCGAGCAAAAGAATGGATTAGCGAGCAACATGGTGATGTCGATCTACGAGGATCGGGAGGGCAGCCTGTGGGCCGGCACCTTCGATGGGGTGACCCGCATCAAAGATCGCCGATTCATTTTCTATGACCGAAGCACAGGCCTCAAAAATGAAGTGATTTACGCCCTGGCCTTGGCCCGAGACGGAAGCGTATGGGCGGGAACGGGAGACGGGTTCAGCCATCTCCAAAATGGACACATCAAAAATTACGAGACCGGCCAAACTTATCCTTCCAACAACGTAATCTCCATAGCAGAGGGTTCCCGGGGCACTCTCTGGGTGGGCACAGCTCGAGGTTTGAAGGAATTCCGCAACGGCCAGATCGTCGGGATTTTGGGCGCTGATCAAGGCCTTGTTGATCGTGTCATTCGGTCCCTCTATCAAGACCGCAAAGGAAACTTATGGATTGGCGCGGATGGCAAAGGTTTGATCCGGTTCAAGGATGGCCAATTTGAGTTCTTCAACAAGCGCGACGGATTGAACGGAGATCAAATCTTTAGCATCTTCGAAGATCATGAAGGCAATCTTTGGCTGGCTGCAGAAGGAAGCATCCGTCAATTCAAGAATGGCGTTTTTACCAGCTATCCAATGGCCAAAGACGCGAACGGCAACCAGACCGACGCTGTATGCATTTATGAAGACTCAGACCATGACCTGTGGATTGGCACTTCGAGTTCGGGATTGGCCCGGCTGCGCAATGGCAAGATACGGTCGTACGGAGTTGAGCAGGGCCTTTTTGACGGCAAGATATGGACCATTGTGGAAGATAACAGTGGCTCGCTTTGGATGACCTCCGATTATGGGTTGTATCGCGTGCGCAAGAGCGATTTGGATGATCTGGACCTTGGAAAAATCAAAACGATTCCCTATGTCAGTTATGGAACCAAAGAAGGGCTGCCCAGCTCGGAATTCAATGGGAGCTATCAGGCAACAGGATTGAAGGATGCAAGAGGGAAGATGCTCTTTGCCTCGGTCCAGGGAATTGTTGAGGTCGATGCAGATTCTTTTGCCATGAACAAGCTGGCGCCACCGGTGGAGTTGGAAGGAGCGCTCCTTGATGGGCAGCCGATCCCAGAGAACGCAGCCCTGCCCGTGGGCAATGGCAATCTTGAATTCCATTTTGCGGCCCTGAGCTATGTTGACCCGGAAAATGTTAGCTACAAATACATGCTGGAAGGTTACGACAAGGAATGGACTTTTGTAGGCCATCGCCAAAACGCCTACTACACGAACCTTCCTCCGGGAAACTATCGCTTTCGGGTGATCGCTGCCAACAATGACGGTGTTTGGAATGAGCAAGGCGCGCATTTCCCATTGGTCCTCAAGCCACGCTTTTATCAGACGGGTCTGTTCAAGCTCCTTTGCATGATCGGGACCATGACAGTGGTGTTGGCCGGTGTGATGATCCATCGGGTCAACAACCGCCGCCTGGTTTCCCAGGTTGAAGCCCGCACCCGGGAGCTGCGCGAGGCCAAAGACTTGGCGGAATCTTCCATGCGCGTGGCGGAATCGGCTACCCGCGCCAAGAGCGAATTTCTGGCCAATATGAGCCATGAAATAAGAACACCCCTCAACGGCATTCTTGGAGCGTTGGAGCTGACCAGGCAGTCCAAACTTGGCGCCAACGAAATAGAGTTGCTCGATATGGCCAGCGGCTCGGCCACCCATTTGCTCAGCCTCGTAAATGAGTTGCTGGATTTCTCGAGAATCGAGGCCGGCAAAATGGAACTCTTGCAGGAGCCGTTCCAGCTTTCGGAAGCTTTGGGAGAAGTTAGGAGCATCCTGGCGGGCCGCGCCCGCGAGAAGGGCCTGGAGCTTTCCTGCCAGATTGGTCCCGCCTTGCCGGAAAATGTGATCGGAGATCCGACGCGCTTGAAGCAGGTATTGTTGAACCTGATCGGCAATGCGATCAAGTTTACTGAGACCGGCTGGATCAGAATGAGCGCAGAAGTCGACAACGATATGGGCGAAGAAGTCGAGATCAAATTCTGCGTGGCCGATACCGGAATAGGAATAGCTCCCGAATATCATCAGGCGATCTTTGAATCTTTCACCCAGGCCGATAATTCCATCACACGCAAATACGGCGGCGCCGGACTGGGTCTGGCAATTTCCACGCGACTCGTTTCATTGATGAGAGGCCGAATGTGGCTGGAAAGCGAAGTAGGACATGGATCAAAGTTTTACTTTACGGTCTTGCTGGGCGTCTCCTCAAAAGACGATTCGCTTCATTTCGCCGCGACACCCGAGGCCGCCAATTTTCCCTTGCCTACGCTCAAAATATTGCTGGCTGAAGACAATCTGGTAAACCAGAAACTGGCAATGAAGCTCCTGGAAAAGGATGGCCATCAAGTCACCTTGGCGCAAAATGGCAAAGACGCGCTTTCCTTATTGGAGCAGTCGGCCTTTGATCTGGTGCTGATGGACGTTCAGATGCCGGAGATGGATGGCCTCACCGCAGCCACCGTCATTCGCAAACAAGAAGAAACCAGTAGGCTCCATATTCCCATCATTGCCCTGACCGCCCACGCCACCAAGGAAGACTGCGACCGTTGCCTGCGCGCCGGAATGGATGGCTATGTCGCCAAGCCAGTCAGCCCTGCGAATCTTCGCCAGACCATCCGTTATGTATTGAACGGCAAACTGGGAGGCACGAGCGGGGAGGAGAAGCATTGGCGCGGTTAGATAACTTCCCGAGGAGATTTCTAATTTCTAATTTCTAAATTTCTAATTTTTATAAATTTTCAAATCCCAATGTTTTTGAAATTATAAATTTTAAAATTTTAATTTATAAATTCTTCAATGGTTCTTGACGACTTCTCCGCCTTTCATCACGAAGTCAATGTGCTGGAGCAGAGTGATATCGTTGAGCGGATCGCCTTTCACTGCGACGATGTCGGCGAATTTTCCTGGCGCTACATCGCCAATATCATTTGACATGCCCAGCAGTTCCGCGGCCGTGGTGGTTGCCGAGCGGATGGCCTGGAGCGGAGTCATTCCGTACTTCACCATGTAGGGAAACTCTACGGCTTCGTTGACCTTCCAGTCGAAGCCGCCCACGTCGGTGCCGAAAACGATCTTTACGCCACCTTTCAGAGCCCGCCGAAATGTTTCTTCGTGAATCTTAATCATGTCCAGCCAAACTTTGGCGCCTGCGGCGGCTCGTCCTTCGGCTACGTATTCGCCTACGTAGATGGTGGGCACGTAGTAGATATTTTTCTGGACCATGGTCTTGATGTCCGCATCTGCGATGTAATTGCCGTGCTCGATGGAGTCGACGCCGGCTTCCACCGAGTTGTGAACGCCATTGAGCGCCATGGCGTGCGATGCGACTTTGTGGTGTTGCCGATGCGCTTCATCCACGATGGCCCGCAGTTCATCCAAGGTGAAAGTCGGAGTGTCGTCCAATACGCCGTCGGGACGAACAAAGTAACTGCGGTCGGAATACACCTTGATCCAGTCCGCGCCAAAACTGATCTGCTCGCGGACGGCTTTGCGCGCGTTGTCCGGTCCGTCAACGACCTGCACGCCGTGCGGAACAGGGACTTCGGGCGCATAGCCCAGGAGAGGGTAGGCCCCGGTTACATCCATGGCGCGTGTCGCCACCTGCATTCTGGGGCCAGGAATCACGCCACGATTGATGGCTTTTTTTAGATCGACATCGGCATAGCCTGCGCCTTCGGTCTCCACATCGCGAATGGTGGTGAAACCATTTTCCAGCGCACGGCGGACTGACTGCGTGGCAAGAATGGCGCGATACGCATTCGACTGCTTCAGCAACTGCTGGTCGTAGTCCTCAGCCGTGATGTCGCCCTGCAGAAGGACATGGGTGTGCGCATCAACCAGGCCGGGCAGGCAAGTGCGGTCTGAAAGATCAATGATCTGAGCATTCGAGGATGCGTTGCCGCCTTCCTGGATCTGGCGGACGCGCTCGCCTTCCACGGTGATCACGACGTTATGTTGCACCTGTCCGCTGCCCGGGTGAATGAGCGTTCCACAAAGCACGGAGTGGACCACAGGCTGCGCAGGTTTTGTTTCCTGCGCGGCCGCCAGCAGAGGAAGCAAGAGCAAGACAGCAGAAGTGAGAGAGCGTTTCATTTTTGATCTCCACGATAAAGCTCGTAATCGTAACAGAATGGCCGGTTACGCTAAAACCATCCGGTCTTTTTGTAGTGGGTCAGTTTGAGTGTTTCCTCAAAAGAATCTCAAAGGGAATTCTTACTGAAACGCGTTTTTCACGGCGTACTAAAATATTCAGCCCCAAGGAGAAACGATCTAGTTATGAGTATCAGCGCAAGTGCGGCGTATAGCCTATGTTTTTGGGTGGATGCTGGCGCGAATGGAAATCCTCCCTCACCCTGGAAAACGGTTTGGGTGTCGAATCAACCTGGCGCCGGTTTTTCGGCCGTCCTGCAAGACGCCAGCCAATCCACGAGTTACGCTGTCGTAATCCAAGGCACGAAGAATCTCATGGACGCGATTTTTGATATGGAGGTCGAAAACCAGACTCCTTATCCCTATGTCACCGGGTGCAACATTGCCGTTGGCGCTAATCGGGACTTGAATCAAGTCTTCAACAATCAAAATAGCTCCGGCGTGACTTTGATGAATTTTCTTCAACCCTTGATCGTCGCCACGAACCAGTTCCTGGTTACCGGGCACAGCCTGGGTGGGGCCACAACAGCTTTGTTAGCGCCGTGGATAGCCTATGTTCTCAACAATCAACAACCGGTTACGGCATTGCCTGGCAACGTAAACGCGATAACGTTTGCAGCGCCGGCCATCGGCGATACCAACTTCGCCAACTTTCTCAACGGCCAATCCAACTATTCCGCCAATTGCAATATTAATGATGCTGTGCCGCACGCCTGGTGCCTGACCGGACAGTTCTCCATTCCTGAGATGTATAAGCTTTTTCCAGCGCCGGGACCACATCCAATGCCGCATAATCTGAAGAAAAAAATGGAAAAGAAAGTGCATAAGATGAAGAAGCACGGCGTGAGCTACCAGCAGACGAATGCGGCAACGTTCACCTTTCCGTCAGCAACGTTGATTGACACGAAGCAAACAGGGGAAAAGCAAGCCGACCAGGAATGGGAGGCGGAGCTGGGATATCAGCATAACGTTGCGTACGATACTTATTTCGGAAGCTAAGCACTCCTCATGATGAGCCGGGCTCTTCGCAAATCCTGCGCGGAGGCCCGGCCCAGTATTTAAGCCAGACATAAACCTTGTGAGCCGACACCTTGTGATCACCTTGTGAGCTGCTGGTTGACCCTTCCTCTTTCGTCTGTTAGTTTTTGAAGTTTGCTGCGAATGGGCTGATATATCTCCCCTACCGTTACTTGCACCAGCTTGCACATAGGTGAGCCTGGCGTGGCGGACATCGTTTCTTAAAATCCAGAAAGAGAATTCATTATGCCTGTCTTTAAATTCAATGGAGTGGATTTTATCGAAGTTGACTCTCTCCTGAGCGCCGATGAACGTCTGGTGCGTGATAATACCCGCAAATTCATAGAAGACAACCTGATTCCGATCATCGAGCAATGCAATCGCGAAGGACGCTTTCCGCGCGAGTTGGTACGCCCCATGGGCGAGCTTGGTTTTTTCGGCGCCAACCTAAAGGGCTACGGCTGCGCCGGCATGTCGAATGTCGAATACGGCCTGGTGATGCAAGAACTGGAACGCGGCGACAGCGGCGTCCGCTCCTTTGTCAGCGTGCAATCGGCGCTGGTGATGTTTCCCATCTACAGCTTCGGCAGCGATGCTCAAAAAGACAAGTGGTTGCCGGGGATGGCGAAGGGCGAAAAGCTCGGCTGCTTTGGCTTGACCGAGCCTGATTTTGGATCGAATCCCAGCGGAATGCGTACGCGCGCCAAAAAAGTTGGCAAAGAATATGTGATCAATGGCGAGAAGATGTGGATCACCTCAGGATCGATCGCCGACGTGGCGGTGATCTGGGCGAAGTCGGAGGAGCATAATAATCGTATCCGCGGCTTCCTGGTGGAAACCGATCGTCCGGGATTCAAAGCCGATAACGTTCATGGCAAGTGGTCACTTCGGGCTTCGGTGACTTCAGGACTTTCGCTGCAGGATGTACGCATCCCCGAAGAGAATCTCCTGCCGCTTTCCGATGGCCTTAAATCTCCGCTGATGTGCCTGAACCAGGCTCGCTATGGAATCGGCTGGGGAGGCGTGGGCGCGGCCATGGCCTGCTATGACACGGCCCTTCAATATTCCAAAATTCGCAAGCAATTCCGCGACCAGCCCATTGCATCTCATCAACTGGTCCAGGAGAAGCTCGCCTGGATGGTCACCGAGATCACCAAGGCACAGCTTTTGGTGCTTCAGGTGGGCAGGCTCAAGGATGCAGGACAGGCCGGTCATCAGCATATCTCCATGGCCAAGCGCAATAATGTATGGATGGCCCTGGAGTGCGCGCGCATGGCCCGCGACATCCTGGGCGCTAACGGCATTGCCGATGACTATCCGGTCATGCGCCACATGATGAACCTGGAGAGCGTAAAGACTTACGAAGGCACGCACGATATCCACGCGCTGATTATCGGGGAGAGCGTTACGGGCGTGAGCGCATTCTAGCAACTGGGTTGACCCATTCCAAAATGTTTGGAGGCGTGTTATGGCGACTCATATCGTGGAAAAAATGACGGAGATCAAGAAGCAGGCGAACCTGCTGGAGTTCGAACTGGCTCTTGAGTTTGTAAGGGTGGTGGAAGAAGCGGCCATTGCCTCCGCCCATACTATGGGCTTGGGCGATCGCCATAAGGCCGACCAGGTGGCGACGGAAGCCATGCGCCGCACTATGGACAGCGTTCCTATGCGCGGAACAATTGTGATCGGCGAAGGCGAGCGCGACAAAGCTCCTATGCTGTACATTGGCGAGAAAGTCGGCGCAGGCTGGCAGGATGGCTCAGCCTTTCCCCAAGTCGATATTGCTGTTGATCCGCTCGAAGGCACGAACCTTTGTGCCACCGGATCACCGGGCGCAATCACGGTCTTAGCTGCGTCCGAAAAGGGAGGCTTGCTCAACGCTCCTGATTGTTACATGGAAAAACTGGTGGTCGGCCCTTCCTGTAAAGGAGTCGTAGATCTGGAAGCGCCGGTGGCAGACAACCTGAAGGCCATTGCCAAACGGCTGGACCGCGATGTTCATGAACTGGTTGTCGTGGTATTGGATCGTCCACGCCACCAGAAGCTGATCGAAGATATCCGCGCGGCCGGGGCACGCATCCGGCTGATCTCCGAC
>DASZFK010000721.1:0-5547 GCA_035939855.1 Candidatus Angelobacter sp. | reverse complement strand
ATAGTAAACATTCGAGTCGGAGGCCATGCTGTAGAAGTCGTGAGAGGTGAAATAATGTTTTGATCGAGGCTTCTTTGAAAAATGCGTTTTTGTTGGATTTGTTGGAGATGAGCCAGCAACATCGGGTTCTTCGACTAGGTGATTCTCCTATTGGCTTCGGCGGTACTTTACACGCACACGGTTGCGAGCCTAAGATGCCATCACGTTTTTCGCGTCAGAATTAAACATCCAGCCTTAAAAAAAACGAACACATCCGGCGAGCTGCTCAGGCGCGTCAAGAGATGTGCATTGAATTCGGGGAGAATATGCGACCGAAAAGAACGATCCTCTGCGTTGACGATAATGAACAATCTCTTTCTATCCGCAAAGTCATGCTGGAAACGCGTGGCTATCGCGTGATTACCTGCAACACGGCTAAAGAGGCCTTAGAAGTTTTCAAACACGGCGGCATCGACCTGCTGCTTAGCGACTTGCTTATGCCCGACATGGATGGGGCAGAACTGGTCGGCAAAATCAAAGACATCTCTCCTGAGACACCTGCCATCCTGTTTTCAGGAAAAGTCAAAATTTACGACAAGGATATGCGCGCCGATATCTTCATTCCCAAGGGGATGTATGCTCCGATGGAATTACTGGAGCGCATTCGCATACTCCTGATCAAGAAACGCGGCCCCAAGAAGGCGGTAGTTTCAACGCCGCCGAATTTGCGAGCGGCTTCCTAATACCAAAACCCACTCACCGCAGCGAGCGGGGCCACCACCAAAAAACCAAAATCCACCACAGAGGCGCGTGTCTCCCGTGGTGGGTTTTGGTTGTGGCTTTGCAATGCTGTACAAAATCAGTTGGTACTTTCTGACGTCTGGGGATTAGGCAAAATGCCTGCTTGAAAATTCAGCAACTCTCAATCATACTTTTGATATGCGCGGGTCGCTGTCAGGACGCTGTCTTGGTATCGTTTTCGTCGTGTGTGTCCTGGCATTGTTTTTCTTCCCACTGGCTCAGGGATCGTTTCAGGCCACGCATGGCCCTACCGCCACATTCCGCGCCAAGTGGGCAGTGTTGGTGCTGCTCTTCATCATTGTGGCTGCGGCGTTTCAGGTATTGGCTGCTTTGATTTGCAGCAAGCGTTCTGGTGGGGGCGCCTCGATAGATCAAATTCTCAATCAAGACTTTCATTTTTTGAACCAGAGCGCAATCTTGCGCTGCTGATCCCGGTTCATTCAACAACTCAGAGAGTTTTTGCTTAGCGAGCAACCTCAACGTCCCTCGGATCTCCGCGCTTGGCGCACGGAAACCTCGGGACGGCGGGTCCGCTTTTGAGTGGCAATGATTTGCTTCAAACGATTTCAAATAATTTTCTATAGGAGATGTTTATGAATAAGTTCGGCGTTGTGTTTATCGCAATGATTTTAGCTGTGGTTGTGTCCGGCTGCCGGCATCAGACGCCGGTTGCCAAGAACAATCCAGTGAAGACGCAAGTGCCTGCCCCTGCTCCGGTGGCCAGCCTAACCGCCAGTCCGGAAAATGTCGATCGCGGACAGACAGTGCAGTTGAGTTGGAATACTCAAAATGCGTCATCCATCACCATTGAGGGCATTGGGAACGTGCCGGCCTCCGGCTCGCGCACCATTACCCCTCAGAATTCAACTACTTATCACCTTCTGGCTAAAGGCGACGGAGGTGACGCCGAAGCCAATGCCCGGGTTACGGTGAACGTGCCCACCGCAACGACGACAACCACCAATGGACCAAGCGATGAACAATTGTTTGCCCAAAACGTCAAGGATGTATTCTTCTCCTACGACAAATACGACATTCGGACGGAAGACCAATCCGCAGTGACGGCTGACGCACGCTTCCTGGCGCAACATCCCAACATCGCGGTGCTGATTCAGGGCCACTGCGATGAGAGAGGTTCAGAGGATTACAACATGGGCCTGGGCGAGAACCGCGCTGAAGAGGTGAAATCTGCGCTCGTCAAGCAAGGCGTCAGTTCCGACCGTATCAAGGTCATCAGCTACGGTAAAGAGAAGCCATTTTGCACCAGGTCAGAGACCGAAGATTGTTTCCAGGAGAATCGCCGGGCGCATTTCGCGATGGCGAGCCGTTAATTAGCTCTTAGCCGTTAGCTCTTCGCTCTTAGCTTTTAGCTAAACCTTTTAGGCCCATCATTTTTTCGTGATGGGCCTGATTTCTCAGTCGGCTGTAAATTCCGATCACCCGATCACGCGCAGCCTGCACTGAGGTTTGCCGAATTGATCACCCGATTCGCTGACTGCTGTATACTTCACGCGCCATGAACAAATCGCTGTTTTTACGAATCATTTTGGTTGTTGTTTGCTCGGTCTCCGCTTTGGCCCAACAACAAGGTAGTTTTAGCGTGGGAACGGCAACCGCTGCTCCGGGCCAGAAAGCCACCGGCTATCTTGAGGTACCGGCCGGTGTGGATGCGGCGACCGGAATTCCTGTAATCGTTATTCGGGGGGCGAAACCGGGACCTGTGCTGGCGCTTGTCTCCGGGTCGCATGGCACGGAATATGCTTCGGTGATTGCTCTCGAGAAACTCATTCCGAGAATCGATCCGGCACAAGTTTCAGGGACGGTGATCATTTTGCCGCTGGTGAATATTCCGTCTTTCCTGCAAAAGGTGCCGCACGTGAATCCTATCGACGGCAAGAGCATGAACCGGTTTTATCCCGGCAAGATCGATGGCACGCAGACGGAGCGGGTTTCTTATTTGATTACCAAACAAGTGGTCGAGCGGAGCGACTATCTCATCGACTATCACGGCGGCGATCTTGATGAAGACCTGCGGCCCTACAGCTACTGGTCGAAGGTCGGCAATGAGAAGCAGGATGCGATTACCCGCGACATGGTGCTGGCCTTTGGGCTTGATCACATCATCGTGGTTTCTGACCGTCCGAAAGATCCTAACGCTTCCCGCTATCTTGAAAACACCGCCAGCACTCGCGGGAAACCGGCGATCGCGGTGGAGGCTGGCCATGCCGGGACTGTGGAGACAAATGATGTGGAAGCACTGGCCAACGGAACGATCAACGTGATGCGTTATCTCAAGATGTTGCCGGGTACGGCGGCCATGGTGGAGCATCCGGTGTGGATCGGCAAGGTCGATACGATCTCCAGCGACCAGAATGGGTTCTTCTATCCCCTGGTGCAGCGCGGAACTTACGTTGAGCAAGGCATGAAGGTTGGATACGTAACAGATTACTTCGGCAATACTGTTCTTGAGGCCCGTGCTCCTGCAGCGGGTGTGGTTTTATACGTCTGCTCGGTTCCTTCGATGAAGAAGGGGGATACGATCGCCAATATCGGGGAAGTGACGAAGAACCCTTAGCAACGCATGTTGAAAATCGATTTCACCGCGGAGACGCGGAGAAGATCAAAACCAGTTCGCCACGAATGAACGCGAAAAAACGCGAATCAAAAAAAGCAGCGAAATCGTAAATATCAGATTTTTTTTCGGGGTGGACTCTGTTCCTGGCCGACGCGTCCGGCAACGATATCAGCCCTGAAATAGTTTCACGTTTAATCGGACATCCAACGGTTCGTCGCAGCATATTGATCTGGCCGATGTGTGTGAGCGAATCAGAGATTCCGCCTTGGAGGAGCTTCTCCGGGGGACAGCCCAACGGTTGATCCGAAGCAAGGTAATCCTCGACTGCTTGCAAGCTTTGGAAAAACCTCTGCACCTCTTGTGGCCAGGGAAGCGGAGTAGAATCATGCCACGCCTGTTTGCCTTTGCACAGCGATAAGACCCAATCGTATAAATCGCCCATGTGAGCCAGGATTTGGGCAGGAGTGCGGCCATCGGGTGAAGGCTTGAATTCTGCAAAGCTCTCGGGCGCGTCATGAAGGGCCGTGGACGCACGGTAGGCCACGGTAGCAATGGTATGGCGAAGAAGGTCGCGCGCGGCGGTTGCAGCAGCAGTTTGTATTGTTGACATGACTTCCCTCGGGTTCAAGCCTACATGAAGGATGGCTCTTTTGTGTCAGCCTGATTATTTCCTATGGAGGTAGTAAATCACACCGTTGAAATCGTCGGTCAACAAAAAAGAATCGGATCGTGCAATTCGGAATATGTCGCACGGACGGCCATAAACGATGCCATTCTGTAAAAATCCGGTAATGAAGTCCTGCGGCCTGGAATTGGCCGATACCATCACAACTTTGTAACCTCGCTTCAGGCGCTTGTGTGACGATCCGTGCAAAGCCACCAGGAAATGGTTCTGCAAAGGCGCATAGATCCCATGCGAATCAAAATATTCGAGACCCAGCGGTGAACCGTGAGCGGCAAACGTGGCAAAGGGAGCAGGCACTTGCGCGCAATCGATCTTGTTGGGTGAAGAGGCAAATTGAGGGTCGGGGAAGATCTTTCCGTCTTTGAAATAACAGTAAGGCCACCCATAGTTGTGAGCCCGCTCTGCGCGCAGATCAGTGCTGCTGAGAGAAAACATTGTATCGTCGGGTGCATCGTCTCCCAAGTGGTCGGCGCCCATATTGGTAACGTAGAGGGAGTCGTCAACCGTCTTCAGGCCCACCGCATTGCGCATTCCTTTAGCGATGATGCGCTGATGTTTGCCATCCGGGTCCATTTCGGAGAGCGTGGCGCGAATTTCTTCTTTTTCCTCGCAGGCGTTGCAACTGCTGCCTACTGAAATGTAGAGCTTGGGCTGATTTTCTTTGGCTCCGAAAGCTATGGTGCGAGTCAGATGCCAGCCGCCGTACTTGTAATTCAGTCCATAGTCGGGATATGTGGCAAGCACTTCAGGCGCGGATGAAGGAGCCTCCTCTCCAGGACGGAACCGAAAGCGCTCCAGCTTGTCGGTAAGAGCGAGATAGAGCCAATTCTGGCCGGCGGAATCGGTGTAAAACGCAACACTGTTGGGATTCCTCAGATGCTGCAGATATGGAATCACGCGCGTGAATTTCCTGGTTTTCGTATCAAGATCATCCAGGATGTAGACCGTGCCTCGGGAATTGTCGGCCCGGTTGTACATGTCGGTTACGAACAGCCGGCCATCCGGCGCTTTGGCGATGAAGCGCACACGCTTGAGCCCTTCAGCAGCGATTGAAAGCTCGTAGCCTTCCGGGATATTGAGTGAAAATGTCTGGCCGTTAGCCAATGTAATGCTCTGCGGGACCAGCTTCAGCCGGGCCGGCGTTTGGCTGTGAGAAAACGCAGGAAGAACAAGAAGAAGAAACGCCAAGAATTTCATCAACATGTTTGCAGCTTCAGGGATTTATTCCGGCATGTCAATGGTTATTGCATCGTTACAACCCTCGAAGCTTGCATTAGCGTGCCGGTATTGTCCCAGGCATTGACCACCATCTGGTGGGCACCGGGAGCAAGGTTGGCTTGGAAATCGATATAGTTTGCGTGGGTTCGTTGAACCTCTTTGCCGTCGGCATAGACGATCATGGCGGTGATGGTCTGGCCATCGCTTTTGGCAGCGGCGACGAAGTGAAAGGGGGTTCCAGGTGCTGGGTTGGTGCTGCCCGGTGAGCAGATGGTTACCGAGATGGGCG
>DASZFK010000720.1:0-4742 GCA_035939855.1 Candidatus Angelobacter sp. | reverse complement strand
CGAGAGATCCAGGCCAAGCTGAGTAAGTTTTACAGAAACTTCCGTGGACATACCAAGTTGATGAATCTGTTGAATAACCTGTATATAGTGCTCGGCAACATGGCGAGTTTCGTTACGGTCAGCCACGTTTTCTCCAAGATGGGTGAAAACGCTTCCAATATTTTTGTTTGCCAGAGTTTGAGCCGCCGCTAGGGCGGCTTCGACCGTTTCTCCGGGCATAAAACGGGAGACGGTCCGCCTTACGAATGGATAATGAACGGCATGCTCGCGCAGCCAGGTATTTTGCGACGCAGCAAGAAGCATCGAGCGCATCAGCGCCATTGGCAGGTATGCCTCCAAATGAAAAGCGATAGCGGTTGGTAGGTATCCGCGGCCATATTCTAGACCAAGTTATGGAAAGAACGACAACGGCCTTGAGAACTGGAACGATTGAGCAATTTCCACTCGCGAAGCTAAACAGAAAAGAATCCCGGATTCTCAGTTGGCCCATCCAGATGGCCGACTAGTCTCTTTTCCAGATCGCTTCGCGATGGATTGAGCATCTCCCGGAGTTGCTGCATCTCCAAATCATTCAGGGTAGAGAAATTTCGCGCCACGGCAATGTTGTGGTCCAGCATCTCCGCTTTCGGCATTCCGACGACGGCCGTACTGACTGGCAAGCTCAACGAATAGTGCAGCAAAGCATCAACAGTCGTTTTTCCGGCGCCAGTTCCCAGGAGAAATTCCTGACCAGTCACTTTCATGGCGATAATTCCCAGGTTTTTCTTCTTTGCCGCCGGAAGAGCCAATTCTTCAAACCTGCCGTTGCGAGAGGCATTTAAAGCCATCTGAACGCAATCGAGATCGTTGTGTTCAATGGCCTGGACCATGACTTCACCGCTGGTGTGGCTGGTTATTCCGATGAAGCGAGCCATTTTCTGTTCGCGCGCTTCAAGCAAACCCTCCATGGCCCCGTTGGGCGCTTCGATTGCGGCGAGATCTTCAGCATTTGCTAAACCGTGAATATGAACGAGATCGACTTGGCTGACCTGAAGGCGTTTCAAGCTAGCGTCCAACCTGCGGAGGAAAGCATCCCGGGTGCGGTCCGGGATTTTTGTCGCCAGCCAGACATCTTTACGCCGCGCTGTCATGAGTTTGCCGACTCTCGTTTCGCTCTTTCCATCGCCGTAAGAATACGCAGTGTCCAGATAAGTGATGCCCTGATCGATTGCGTGATTCAGAACTTGTTCGGCTTTTTCTTCATCTTCATACATCAGAAAACGGCTGCCACAGCCGAACGCCAGAATCGAAACTTGTGCAGCGGTGCGGCCCAGAGTTCGACTGGGCAACGAATTCGGGCCCACGGATTTGGCATGTGCAAATTCGGGAAGAATGGACAAGCTAAGACTTGCGGCAGTTCCCACACCGAGTTTTTCCAGGAATTTTCTACGCGAAGGATCTTGATTCATCGTCTTCTCCTCGATGAATATCTATGGGACAACAACAACGGCCATTGTAGACCAATTGCGACTGAAATCTACTGAGTGGACGCTTTGGCGGCGGTTACTGCAGGTTGCTGAGGGAGAATGCTGTTGCCGGCAGTGAGAGCGCCTCTGAAAGAAGTTTTGAAAGGTTGTCAGTCACTGTGTTTACTTTCGCGCCCAGTCGACCGGCACTCTCTTTCCGCGCAGCAACGATCGCATCGAGTGCCTGGCCAGGAGTTGTGTTCATGATGTCCTCCGCACGGTGCAGGCAAGCGTAAACTAAACGCTCCGGCTGCTTTTGCCGCCGCAGAAATTGTGCATAGTTAAACCAATCGCTGGCAGCAGCTCGCGCCTCATTTTCCGTTTCATCCAGAAGCAGCGCTTGCTGATAGGAGGCCGCGGCATCCGAGAAACTTCCCATCTGTTCCTGGGCGTCTGCGGCATGAACCATTGCGAGGCTTTGTAAGGAACGCCCGCCAATCTTTGCGGCAAATTTTTCTGCAGCCAGGTAGCCTGCTAAAGCTTCCTTATTCTGTTTGGCCGCTGCCTCAGCGTCCGCAACCTTCATCAGCGCGGAGATCACTACCGGGCCCTCTGCGGCATGTTCATTCGGATGCATGCTGACTGCCTGCAAATAAACGCGATAGTGCCTGGCCGCAGCTTGCATTTCACCACGCTGTTCAAGAGACTGGGCAAGATAAAGCTGCGCGTTCGTCTGACTGGGGTCGAGATCAACCGCACGTTGCCAGGAATCTACTGCTTCTGCTCCATGACCTAGCTTTTGCGCCAACAAGCCATAATTTACCAGTGCATCGACATTTCGCGGACGCCCGGCCAAAACCTTCTGATACAAATCGTAGGCTTCCTGATCGCGACCGTTGGTAATTAGCGCGCGCGCGTACGCCTCTTGCGCGGACAGTCTGCCGGGATCTAACTCTGCAGCGCTCTTCAACGCTGTCAGGGCCACGCTACCTTCACCGGCAGTTTCGGCGGCTTTGGCTAATCGCATCTGCGCCGAGCTGTCATCGGGATTTAGCCGCACGGCCCGCTCGAGTGCGGGAACGGTTCCCGGAACATTGGCCCAGTAGAAATGTAGTTGATCAATGCCGCCCCATATCAGTAATAAAATGACCACGAGAACGCGGACCGCTCTGGCATAGAAATTTGATCCAGCCAACCATCGCACTGCTGCGACAATTCCGCGTTTCGACCCGCTCGCGACTTCTTCTCCGCCCTCGTGTTTATTCAGAAGGAGGGAAGCGATGTGTGAATCACGAAGCTTCCAAATCGCTCCATCCAGAAGAAAATGATGCAGATTCACCAGTGCGGTAAACGTCAAGAAACTGGTGGCGAAATCCGCATGGAACGCCCGGCTGGCGATCCAGGGTCCCGGAACGAACAAGGCGATGCCACCGGCAACCAGAGTCATCAGGTATTTCGGGAGACTCCAGGAAGACTTCCCGGCGGACAGAGCTTCTTTTCTCTGAAAATAGCTGGTAATCCAGAGATACTGCGCCGAATGCAGCACCGCCAAAATACCGCTGGAGTATCGAGTTTGCGGAACTTCTTTCCCGCTCATGAGTTCTATAAGGGCAGGTAGCAGGAACCAGAGGAATTGGCTTGTCACGAGTGTGGAGGCGGGCAGCAATGCTTTCCAGGAATTACGGCGGGCCAAAGAAAAAAGCGCCCAGCCACTGCTGGCAATGAAGAACGCAGCTAGTAAGGCGCGGGCGGGCAAAGTGAATTTCGCTGGAAGCGCCAGCGATAAGATTAATGGGTCTCCGGAAGCGCCAGTTTGAAAGCTCAGCATGAGCAGAATGAAGGAAGCGATGAATGATATATGCAATGCCTGCCGTTCGTTTTCAGTAGCCTCCAAACCACCGCGGCGCACAAACATCATCAACAGCCCAAAATTCTGACCGGTGTAATGCCAGGGGCTCCAACAAATGTAGAGCGTAAATATCCATGGAAGCAGTGGCGACCAAATGTGCGCGACAAGCCCTGCTGCAGCGAGCAGCAGTGCAATGTGGACGGTGAAGATTTTGTATTTCGTAAATTCACCATACGAGTGATAGGCGCGATAAACCGTAGCCATGAAATGAGGATAATTAAACAGCAACGCCAAGAAGTAAAAGGCGAACGACCAGTGGGAAGCCTTAGAACCCGAAACGTAGGCGGTAACCAGAAGGAGAGGAGCCGACCATGCCCCGCAACCTACTACAAGATCGATCCAAGGGCCGTAGATCCACGTTTTGACGGCAATTGGCTGCGCGGCAACCGGCCCGTTTGCCTCAGCTGGATCGACCATTTGGATTGCTCCGTTCATCTCCTCACAAGGTTAGCCGACCCAGCTTTCTTGCATAAAATTGGCTGCGGCAGTTTGTGGAATGAGTTACGATGCTTTCCACTGCTAGGAAGAGAATACCGCCCGGAACAAAACATCAAGCTGACGTCCAATCATGGTTCGCGATATATGCGTCCAGACGGATCGCAGCATCTAATCAAGCAGTAAAGGAGAAAGCGAAATGAATAGAAATCACCTCACATTCAGGCTGGGAACATTGCTCGGGTTGCTCCTGCTGATTTCCGTGGGTTTCACTCACGCTCAGCAAAAAGCTACTCCTTCGGGTGCAAGCGCGGCCGGTTCAGGGATGGCTACGTTCACAGTTACGGTGGTGGGGAAGAAAGACGCGCCCCCGCCCCCGATTGCGCTTGACGATGTCCAGCTTTACACAGGTAAAGACCGCAAGCAGATTGGAGACTGGAAAAAGGGCGACAAGCTCTACCTGGCAATTTTGATTGACGATTCCATCGAGAATGCAGCGGGAGGCCAGTGGGATTACCTGAAAGAATTTATCCTGGCGCAGCCACCCACGACTTACATAGCCCTCGGTTACATTCGAAACAATTCAACCATGGTTGCTCAAGATTTCACGGACAACCACGATCTGGTTGCCAAAGCGTTGCGCATTCCACTGGGTGTCGGCGCGCTCGGATCGAGTCCGTACCTCGGCACCATGGATATGTTGAAGCGTTGGCCGGAGACAGGTATACGCCGCTCCATAATTTTGATCTCCTCCGGTATTGATTATTTTCGCGGCCAGGGATTCGGGCCGTTCAGTCCCGATCTTGACCCAACGATTCAGCGCGCAGAGCGTCAGAACACCAACATCTGGACGATTTACTACCCAAGCTCCAGCCACCGCGGCCACAGCTTCTTTCACGTGAACAACGCTCAGAATAATCTCGACAAGATTTCCGAGGATACCGGTGCGGAAT
>DASZFK010000719.1:0-5201 GCA_035939855.1 Candidatus Angelobacter sp. | reverse complement strand
TAATCTCCTGGTCAACCCTTGATCCCGAGGTCATGGAAGGATATTTGCTGCAACTGGCTGGGGCTGGTGCCAGGATTCTTGAAAGAGTGGAAAACGACCCAGGTGCCAAGAAGTACCGCTTGGGTCTGGTCTCCAAGCCTGAAGTTCTGGAACGATTCAATGATTCTCAAGCCAGATTGGAATGGTCTTTTGTCGAACAGTTTGAGCGGTGGCGAGTTGCCAAAAAAAGCGACAACCTTCTGAGGGGTGAGCAGCTCAGCAAAGCAAAGGACAATCAGGCAGTTTTAATTTCGTCCGCAGACGCAAGCGAACGGAAAACATACCTGGATAAAAGCCTGCTGCACCAGCGGACTTGGCGACTCGGTGTTGCGTTACTGGCGATAGTGGTAATCGCCGGCGGCTATTTCGGCTATCGAAGAGTTTCCACATTATGGCAACAACACGTTTTAGCAACTGGTGAATTGCCACGTGCCCTTTATACCCATCAATCGCAGCTCGCCTCCCTTTATATCGATCATTCCACTGTGCATGATCTCAAGTGGTTGCGCCCGGCCGAGCTGTCATCGCTATCCATCAAGAGTACAAATTGGAATTCACTGCGCGGCTTGGCCGTGGCCCATAAACTGAACACGCTCATGCTAGATATGGGAGGGGGAGGCTCACAGATTGATTCCCTAGCAGAGGTGACCGGGCTAACGGCGTTGAAAAACCTCACGCTCTTTATCGGGGGATCCAAAATACGCGACCTAAAAGACATCGCCACGATGGACCAGTTGGAAAATCTCACCGTATCCATGGGTGACTCCCCTGTCGACTTTAGCGCCCTTGCCAGGCTTACCCACTTGCAGACTTTGACCCTGGATTTCCAAGGTTCTTACGGTGGCAATCTTGCCTCGTTGCACCAGTTGAGCAACATTCAAGATCTGACCTTGATCCTGGACTTTAGTTTCATCCAGCAGTTACCGGATTTGCAGACCCTGACTAGCCTAAAACACCTAAGTATTAGCGCCAAAGCAAGCCAAATTAGGAATCTCGAAAGCATTAAAGCCTTACGGAGTTTGCAAAGCCTTGCCGTCTCTTTGGAAGATTCTCCATCGATTAAGGATTTGCCGGATCTGTCGGGGTTATCGAAGCTTGAATGTTTAGAATTGAATTTAGTTCATACAAACATCAAGCGGCTTCCAACCGGCATAGCCGCCCTCAAAGGCTTAAAGAGGCTAAGCCTTGATCTGCGCAACACGCATGTTAAAGAGCTGCCCCAACTCGATTCACTTCCAACCTTGGAGAATCTCTCGCTGGATTTGACAAGCTCCGAGGTCAAAAATCTGCCTCCATTACAAAAGCCGCGCCATGGACTTGAACGTGTTGAACTCAAGACAGGGTCTTTCGGTCCATCCGAGGCCGAGAGGTTAAACGAGCTGGAATCGCTGCATGAGCTGGAACTTGATCTGACTTCAGCAAAAAACGATACGGTTCCGACCCTCAAGGGTATTCGTAGTCTGAGCAGGGTGACAGCTGCTTTGAAATGGTCGCAGCTTCAATCCTTGTATCTGCCAGGCCTTACGGATTTGACGCTTACGATCAGCGATCGTCTTCCAGACAGGGGCTTAGAACAGCTTAGCCGGTTGGCGCAGACGCCGGGCTTAGTCAATCTCGCCTTGATTTTGGAATATTCTCCCATAAACAGTTTGCCGGATTTCGGGTCATCGAATCAGTTGACCAGCTTGCGGATTGTACTTGGTCATTCTCACATTGCCGACTTAGGAAATATTACTCAACTCAGTCAGATCCAAAAGTTGGACATGGATCTGCAATGGTGCCGGGAGCTTTCGAGGCTGCCGGAGTTAGGCGGATTGACTAAGCTCCAGGAATTGCGGCTTAAAACGGGACAATCAGGGATTCAAGAACTGACAACTATCACCCGTGCAACGCATCTGCTTATTCTCTGGCTTGACTTGAAAGACGACTCACAGATCAAGAGCTTGCCTGACTTGAGTAAGCTTACTCAACTCAAAGATGCTAGCTTGGATCTCAGGGGGTCTTCCATCAAGGATTTGGCTGAGACCCAGAAATTGGCGCATGTTACAAAGCTTACCTTGACTCGGGAATCGGCCAATCTCGCTAATTTGCCGCCATCCGTTAGCACGTTAAAACTAGGCGGCCTCTCTGAAGAACAGCCCGACAAGTGTAAATAGGTAAATGAAGCCTAGCAGCCCGTGGTGAAAGCCGCTGATTCAAGAGGGTTTCTTACCAGAGATTCAAATCGCGATTTCTAATTTGAGACTAGTAGTACGGAGAAAACCTTTAATTTAACGAAAATCAAGAGCAAACCACGGAGAACACAGAGGGAGCAAATCGCTTTAGCAACAATAGAGACCTTCGTGGCACGAGAAGGACGTTTACGAACAGTAGTACAGAGGCCGCAGAGATCGTGGAATCACGCAGAGCCGAGCCGCAACCAAAAACCTTGCCACTGGTGATGCTGATGAAACTGATAAACGCTGATTACTTCACAGCCGGTTTTTGCTCCTTGGCTTCACGAGATTCTGGCGTGCTGGCATGGGCTTTTCGATAAGGCTCGAAGTCGGCCCACACGCGTTCAACGATACCGGCGTCGACAGGTTTGGAAATGGCCGTGTTGGGTTCTTTTTCAGAGAAGACTTCCAGGACCAAGCCGCCACAGGAAGGCGAGATGGTTTCCGGCAGATAGACGTAAGCTCCTCGAAAGGTAGTGTCCACAGTCCTGCCGCGCTGATCATGCAAAATATATGTGGTTCTGCCGGGATCAACCGGTTGTATTTCTTTTCCTCCGCACAAGAGTCGCATACGCTGGAAGCCATTCTTGAATTTGACTTTCCAGAAGACGCTGAATTTTGGCACGACCGAAATCATAACTACCGGACGGTATTCCTGGGCCTCTTCGAGTGTTTCTGCCTTCGGCTTTGCTTGGGAGTCGCCGGTTCGCTTGGCTGCCTGACGAGCTGCGGCCATCTCGTTCTGATGTCGCGAAAGATAGGTGACCATCGGCGTCACGAAGGCGGCCTCAAATTGGCCGATGTCCATGGAGTAAGGTTTCCAGTCCAGCTTCTCGGTTTGCAGATGAGCACGCAGGGCTTCGGCAGGGAAGTAATCAACTGGTATGACCGGTAACAGGTCGGCCGAGGGTGGGGCAGCGCCCGCAATCTTCTTCCGCGCTTCTTCCACTAGCGATTGAGCCTCGCTGATGGGAATGATCTTCGCCAACTTTTGCAAACCCGCGGTCGTGATTCCAATCACGTCTCCCTTGAGCGTGAGCAACGGACCACCGGAATTTCCATGATTGATGTTGATGTCGCTGGTAATCGAATCCGGGTCAATCTTGCTGAGCACGCCTGTCGTGAGCACTTTTTCATGTCCCAGAGGATTCCCGATGGTAAAGACGCGCTCGCCGACTGCAACCGGTGGAGCACCGGCAGCGTGGATTGGCGCAATAACGGCTTCGGGAAATGCAGCCATGTTGATCCACAACACGGCAATATCCTTATCGGCGTTGGCCGCCAGCAGCTTGGCGGGCACTTTGCGTTTCTGGTCAAATTGGGCAGAGAGATAATCGGAAGATTCAATGACGTGGTTGTTCGTCAGAACCAGTCCGGAGGCGTCAACCAGGAAGCCTGATCCGCTCTTTGATTCGGACTCTATGGTCAGCACCGAGTTTTTCAGGCGGTCGAATAACGAGGTCAGATCGCCCTCAGTTGGCTTAGCGGAAGGCTCCGGCGCCATAGCAGTAGCGATGGCATTGTCGTTGCTCAACTCCAGGGTCTGCTCTGTGCCGGAAACGACGATTTCCTGGTCCCATGAGTAACGTTTTCCCTGGAAATCGACCGGCTGTGGAGTTGTGACGCGATATTTCCCCGGTTCCAACTTGCCTTCCGCCGTGCCATCGAATCCCGTCTTAATCGTGGTTTCCTGTGCGGCTGCGGCATTTAAGCCCTTCACGACAAGCGTTAGCCTGGGCACCGGTTTCTGATTCAGATCCTTGTCGACGAGGATGGCGCGTACTTTTAACCGTACTGTCTGAACTTGGGCCACCGAGACAGCGACCAGGAACAGGATCAAAGCTCCGTATCTTCGTTTTCTCATCGCAATGCCCCCTTCGCTTAATAATGTCAGCTAGATATATAGTGCATTGTAAGAGAACTTCGTTTCAAAAAAGCTACTGGCTTCTTGCTACTGGCTGCTTGCTTTTTTGGGTCTTAAACGGTCTAAGCTCCAATATTGGTCGCCTGAGGATGCTTCATCCCGCTGTCCAAGCCTTGACTCTCTGTACGCTGTCGAGAAACGGTTTGAGCGATCTCGAAAGAACCACGGCTGCGAGCAGGCAGGCTAACGAACTCACCAGCGCCAGCGAATAATGCACAGCATCATCGCGCCGAAACAGATATTGGGTACAAACAGCGACTGCCGTTGGCCCGATTCCCAGGCCAATCAGGTTCACCACCAGCAGATATACCGAAGAAGCCTGGGCGCGCATGGAAGCCGGCATGATCTCCTGGATGGCAGCGGGCGCAATGCCGAATGGAGCGGCCGCCAGCGCCAGTACTACCGGCAACCACAAGAGCGCCCAGCTCGCGGAGGGCGAGAGATAAGCAAAAAAGTGAATCGGTATCAGCATGATCGCTACCATCATCGCCACGTACAGGTTGGCATTGGCGCGTCCTCGTGAGCGTAGACGGTCGGCAAGCCTTCCGGCTACGACAATTCCGAGGCAGCCAAAGACCCCGACGCCGATGCCAAAAATCATCCCGATTTTAGGCACGCTAAAGTGGAAACGGCGCTTATAGAACTCCGGTATCCAGGCCCCGCCCGCATAAGATGAAAGCGACAACAGGCTGAACCCCAGGTTATGAAGCAGAATGGTCTTCCAATTCTGACCCATGTAGGCCAAAACCTGCCTCATGGTTGCAGTTTTCTGAGGCTTGGCCTGTTCGAAAGCCCTTTGCCGTTTGGGTTCACGGATGGTAAAGAGCAAAAGCACGAGGGCAATGCCCGGCAAGCCTACAATAAGGAAGATGAGCTGCCACGACCGAATCGCTCCTACGAGGGGAACGTTCCAGACAGCCTGTCCAGCCGCGTAGCGCACCACGAATGCGCCGACCACATAAGAGAGACCACCGCCGATGTAGATTCCCATCGAATAGACGCTGATAGCCGTAGCTAAGCGG
>DASZFK010000718.1:0-16227 GCA_035939855.1 Candidatus Angelobacter sp. | reverse complement strand
CCACAGGTGGCCTCCCGCAAATTGAAACCACAGAATTCTAAACCCGCGAGGGCATGGTTGTCTTGTGGGGCAGACTAGCTCAGGGGCAAGGGCACAAACGTAGCGGACCCAAAAACCAGGACCCACCACGGAGACACGAAGACGCGGAGAAGATCAAAACCAACCGCAGAGACCGCAGAATTCCAGAGAATTTTAGGTGGATTGGCAAGATTCAAATTTGCAAGAAATGCACGATTCTGAGGAAGTGGCAACGAAAAAGGCACAAGCGAACCAGGAGTCAGACAGCAAGAAAGGATGAGGCCTGGACAAAAATCAATTTTGACAATTATGGCAATTTTGGCATTTATGGCAATCTATATTCGACCTATGGAGAAGAAGCGCATCGCGGTCATCGCCGGTGATGGCATCGGGCAGGAAGTGATTCCGGCAGCAATTCAAGTGGTTGAGGCCACAGGAGCGGCTGTGGAGTTTACTCGTTTTGATTGGTCTGCCGACCGTTATCTGAAAGACGGCGTGACCATTCCAGCGGACGGATTCGCCATGCTGGAACGCGACTTCGATGCGATCTTCGTGGGAGCATTGGGCGATCCACGGGTGCCATCGAATATCCATGCCAAGGAGATTCTGTTGGGCATGCGTTTCAAGATGGACCTTTATGCCAACGTTCGTCCGGTGAAGTTGCTCGATGAATCTTTATGTCCGCTCAAGAATACGAAGCCGGAACATGTGGATTTTGTGGTGATCCGCGAAAACACCGAAGGCCCTTATGTCGATGCCGGCGGAGTGTTCAAGCAAGGTACACCGGATGAGATCGCCACGCAGGAGGACTTCAACACGCGCAAGGGCGTGGAGCGGATCATACGGTTTGCGTTTGACCTGGCGCGAAAACAAGGACGAAAAAAGGTCGTGATGAGCGATAAATCCAACGTGATGACTTATGCTGGAGGGTTGTGGCAACGAACTTTTAAGGAAGTTGCCAGGGAATATTCGGATATTCAGTCCAGCCATATATACGTGGACGCGCTCTGCATGTTTATGGTGCGTGATCCGAAGCAATTCGAGGTGATCGTGACCAATAATATGTTTGGGGACATCATCACCGACTTGGCAGCAGCGCTCCAGGGAGGACTGGGCATGGCAGCCAGCGGCAATATTCATCCCGGCAAGACATCGATGTTCGAACCCGTTCACGGCTCTGCGCCACCATTTGCGGGAAAGAATATAGCCAACCCTATCGGCGCAATTTCTACAGCGGCCATGATGCTGGAGCATCTGGGGTTCAATAACGAGGCAGAGCGAATCAATCAGGCAGTGATAGAGGCCGTGCGCCAGAAGAAGACCACGCAGGATATTGGAGGGAATCTGGGAACACGGGAATGTGCGGAATGGATTGGTAAATCTTTGGGAACTTGAGTATCGTTGGAATAGTGGGGACATATGGCTGTTGACGGGACAATTCGTTTTACGCTAAAGAATTTTCGCTCGGTCGCTCAAGGTGATCTGGAGATCAAACCGATAACTGTACTTACAGGAGCAAATGGCGCCGGAAAATCCAGTTTTATGTATGGCATTATGGCGCTACGCAACATCATTCTTAATGCCAATCAGCCTATCGACCACTTTTTCAATCTTGGCTTTGTAAATTTGGGCGGGATTAAAGAAGTCGCTACTGGAAAAGATACAAATAAAGCCATCGAACTAGGATGTCATTATACTGATGACCAAATAAAATCTTCGTACATTCTAAATCTCGGGTCAAATCCTTCTATGATAGCTAAGGTAGAGAAGCCTTACCAGATGGATCTGAAGCTTTCGGTCACATTTCCTTATCCAATGATTCAGAATGAGATGCAGAAGATCCTTTGGAAAGATAAGGAATATAAGCTCATATTTAATGGTACGAGATTTGATGTGGTGCGAGCCGACAATGATTCGATGACCGATCCAGCCATCAAACAATTAAGAGGTTATGCTAGCTTTCCACTTCTCATAGCCGGTGTCTCTGATTACGTTGATGTAAAACGAGGGTTCTTTCGTAATCTCTATGCTCCTTTGGGACCAACAGCTACAGGGGAAGATGAGATTGCATCACTTCTAGGAGAAGATCGCGACTTAGAAGCAAGAGTTAGCTTCGTACTTGAGAAAATATTTAACAGGTCGTTCTCTGCTCGTCACTCCGCTTTAGGTGCTTCTACTTTTTATTTGCAAACTACAGATCGTGAGACAGGATTTGTATGTGATTTAGTCAATGAAGGGTTTGGTATAAACCAATTAGTATATATGTTAGCAAGAATCCTTAAAAAAGGTGGTTGGATCGTTTGCATTGAAGAGCCAGAAACACATTTGCATCCAGAAGCAATAACAAAGCTTACTGAACAACTACTAAGAATTACCAAGACTGAGCAAAGGCGGTTTCTTATCGCATCCCAAAGCGAACATTTTGTTGTATCCTTGCTAAATCTTGTGGCACAAGGAAAAGCTACCCCTGACGAAATCGGAATTCATTTTGTCGCTAAAGACGAGAACAACCTGACAAAGATCGTCGAACAGAAGATAAACGAAAAAGGCCAGATTGAAGGCGGCCTCAGAAGCTTCTACGAGCCTGGTATTCGGGCCTTAGAAGATTTTCTTAGCTCCCCGGCCAGGCGCTGAGAATGTTAATCCTGCCGAATGAGTGGATTCTTGATTACCTGACGCCGGGCGTAGACAAACATCGTATTTCAGAGGCATTCGTAGAGGCATGCCGACAGAGAAAAAGCTCTTTTTTGATTCGGCGAGAGGGAAATTTCACGAGAAAGCTTTTCCGGTATTCCAAGGCTTATTCACCCAATCTAAACATAGGCCGATTCATCAGTTTAAACTTGCGTGACTTCACGCTGGTTCGCATTGTGGAAGAGTCTGAAATTCAGACCGAGGGCCTTGATCTTGCTACGATTCCCTTAGACGACAGATATTTGGTTGAGACCCTCTACTCTTTTCCAGAAGCGGTGCTCATCAGCACCGATGGATTTCTCGTTCACCAGGTAAATCACTTGAACCTTAAGGCTGTCTTGTTCAAAGATGACGTAAATGGCGCACTGCAAGCAGCGGAACGGTTGACTTCAAATTAATTTTTCGTAAACCTCACTTTTCTATTCACAAACCACAAATTCTCTGCTACTCTGAATTTGCGTAGGAGAACGCCCGTCAATGAAACACATCACGCAAATCTCGATGCGTAGGCTAACAGGACCTGAACCCGGTCTTGATAGCACCTGGGCGTTCGTCAATCTTAAGAGCTAACCTCAGGCGCTTTACTCCTACGCAAATCGTTTAAAACAGAATCTTTAGCAGCCTTCGCTGGGTGGCGAAAGCTTTGGTTACTTCGACTGATAATCGACCAAAACCCAAAGCTGCTTGTTCCCCCGGCCAAAACACGCCAGTGGCGTAAATTACGGATACTTCTCGGTAGGTCGCGCAAGCGATGTGGTTCGAATCCACAGAGTCCGTAGTTGCTTGCTCCCTGGCCCAATGATTTCAAGATTTCTGTTGGTGCTTTTGAATTTTATCGCCGGTGGCGTAGATCAGAGTTACTTCTTTAATCCGGAGGTCGCAGGTTCGAATCCTGCTGGCGTCTTCGACGCTATAGCTCAGTGGAAGAGCATCGGCACATGACTTTGATCGCTTGTTCCCCGGCAACAAACGCTAGAAACAGATTTGCCGGTGGCGTAGATCCGGGATACTTCGCCTTGGGAGCGGGAGGTCGCAGGTTCGAATCCTGCTGCTGGCTTCGGCCAGTGTAGCTCAGTGGTAGAGCGCCTACGTGCCCGAATCGCTTGTTCCCCGGCAGAAAACCTTGCTGCTTGAAAACCAGGAGGGAAAAACAATGGCCCGTATTGAACATCGGTGGTGAAGACGAAGGTCCCAATGAGCGTTCCTCGTCAGTTGTTCCCCGATTTTTTCTCGGCCATTTTTACCCTGACTGTACTGTAAAAACCATTTCACCAAAAGGAGACAAAACAATGGCGCGCTTGAACATGTCGAATCTTTTCGGCCTGAAGACTGCCGAACATCGCACCCATGAGGGGGCGCCTGCTCGCCATATCTCGCCGGAGTCACAGCTTCGGCGCTCGGTACTGGCGTGCATGCTGTGGGAAGACCAGTTCTACGAAGATGGAGTGGCGATCGCTGGACGCATTCGCGAACTGGTAGCCAAAGTGCCTGCCGACCGGGTGGCCGCGCTGGCTGTAGAGGCCCGCGAGAAGATGAGGCTGCGTCACGCACCGCTGTTGCTGGTGCGAGAGATGGCCCGGCTGGCCTCGCATCGTCATCTGGTTTCCGAATCTCTCTCGCGCGTGATTCAGCGCGCCGATGAGCTTTCTGAATTTGTTGCGCTCTATTGGAGCGAGGGCAAGCAGCCGCTGTCGGCCCAGGTCAAGAAGGGTTTGGCTGCAGCCTTCACGAAGTTTGACGAGTATGCGCTGGCCAAGTACAACCGCGCCACACCCGTGAAGCTGCGTGACGTGCTCTTTCTCTGCCACGCTAAGCCGCTCGACTCCGCCCAGGCGGAGTTGTGGAAGAAGCTTGTCGACGACACGCTTACCACGCCCGACACCTGGGAGGTAACTCTTTCCTCAGGCGTCGACAAGCGAGAAGCCTGGGAGCGATTGCTGCGTGAGAACAAGCTGGGCGCGCTGGCCCTGTTGCGGAACCTGCGCAACATGGCAGATGCCAAGGTCGATGAACAGTTGGTCGTTCAAGGTTTGAGCCGCATGAAGACCGAACGCGTGCTGCCCTTCCGCTTCATCGCTGCTGCGCGGTATGCGCCTCAGTGGGAAGCAGAGCTTGAGCAGGCCATGTTCAAGTCGTTGGAAGGCCAGCCCCGGCTGCCGGGCAAGACTGTGTTGCTGGTGGACGTCTCCGGCAGCATGGACGCTTTGCTCTCAGGCAGATCGGAAATGCGCCGCAACGATGCCGCGTACGGCCTGGCAGTGCTGTTGCGCGAAATCGCCGAGAAGACAAGCATCTATAGCTTCTCGGATGGATTGGTGCGTGTCCCCAACCGTTCAGGCTTCGCTCTGCGCGATGCAATCAACCAGAGCCAGCCGCACAGTGGGACCTACCTGGGCAAGGCGTTGGGCGACATCAAAGAGGATTACGATCGTTTGATCGTGATCACCGACGAGCAGTCGCACGACGCGGTACCCAATCCCAAGGCAAGAGGCTACGTGATCAACGTGGCCAGCTACAAGAATGGTATTGGCTACGGCAAGTGGACTCATATCGATGGCTGGAGCGATTCGGTCATCGAGTACATCCGGGCGTCGGAAGGGCATGGGCTAGCTTCTGGCTCCTAGCTACTGGCTGCTAGCTTAACCAAATACCTGTTCGTCATTCCGAGGGTCTCTCCGCTGCGCTGCGGGGAGACCGGAGGAATCTTGCGTTTTGCCGTTGCCTCCTAAATGCCATGCAATCGGTCCTTGTGCTAGAGTGTTTTGCCGTAACGGCACAAGCTCGACCCATCAACGAAACGCCATGAACTCCATGCATCGCATATCTCATTTCATCTTTGCCTCCTTATTTGCCATTTTTGTTTTCCCTTCCGTTACCGAACCGGAAGCCGCTCGCTGGGAGCAGGAAGCCCGGAATGTCACGATCATCCGTGACAACTGGGGCATTGCGCATGTCTACGGAAAAACCGATGCCGATGCCGTGTTTGGCATGATTTATGCCCAGGCCGAAGACGATTTCAATCGAGTGGAGACGAACTACATCAATGCCATGGGACGGCTTGCCGAAGCCGAGGGTGAATCGAAGATTTATCAGGACTTGCGCATGAAGCTCTTCATCGACCCGGAAATGCTGAAGCAGCAATATGCAGAGAGCCCAGCCTGGCTGAAAACGCTCATGGACGCATTTGCAGACGGCTTGAATTACTACCTGGCGAAGCATCCCGAGGTGAAACCGAGAGTCATCAAGCATTTCGAACCGTGGATGGCCCTTAGCTTCACCGAGGGCAGCATCGGCGGCGACTTTGAGCGCGTGCGCGTCAACCAACTCCAGGCGTTCTACGGCAAAGAGCCTGTGAAGAGAGCTGCCGTGGACGACGGCCCACCTCCCGAGCCTGGAGGTTCAAACGGCATGGCTATCGCGCCGGCAAACACCACAGGACATCACGCTCTGCTCCTGATCAATCCTCACACGACGTTCTTTTTCCGGTCGGAGTTGCAGATGGTGAGCGAGGAAGGGCTGAACGCTTATGGCGCAGTAACCTGGGGCCAGTTCTTCGTCTATCAAGGATTCAATGACCGCGCCGGCTGGATGCATACTTCCAGCGGCGTTGACGCGGTCGACGAATATCTTGAGACGGTCACAAAAAAGGGTGACCGCTTCTACTACAAATATGGGACCGAAGTGCGACCGGTCCAGACCACAGAGATCACCATACTCTACAAGAGCGAGCGCGGTATGGGCCAAAGGAAATTCACCGTATATCGGACCCATCATGGGCCGGTGATCCGTGAGGAAAACGGCAAGTGGGTGACAATCAGGCTGATGCAGGAGCCGGTCAAAGCCCTGGTGCAGTCCTACACGCGCACCAAGGCGAAGGATTACAAGTCGTTTCGGCAAACGATGGAGCTGCAGGCGAATTCAAGCAACAACACGATCTTTGCCGATGCTGATGGCGATATTGCCTATTTCCATGGAAATTTCATCCCCAGGCGGGACACAAAATTCGACTTCACCAAGCCCGTTGATGGAAGCGATCCTCAAACCGAATGGCAGGGCTTGCTTTCAGTTGACGAGACGCCGCACCTGCTGAATCCCAAGAGTGGCTGGCTATATAACTCCAACAACTGGCCATGGTCAGCAGCCGGGCCGAGCAGTCCGAAAAAAGAAGACTATCCCGCTTATGTCGAAACCGGCGGTGAATCCGCGCGTGGACTTCATGCCATCAGGGTCCTGCAGAATAAAAACGACTTTACCCTCAACTCCCTTATTGCTGCGGCATACGACAGTTATCTCCCCTGGTTTGAAAAACCGATCCCGGCACTGATTAAGGCTTGGGATGCCACTCCCGATGCCGATCCTCTAAAAGCCAGGCTAGCTGAGCAGATCAAGCTTCTGCGGAGTTGGGATTTTCGCTGGTCAAACAATTCTGTTCCGACCTCACTCGCAGTGTTCTGGGGTGAAGATCTCATGAGGCGAGTGCGTGCCGACGCTCGAAAAGCCGGCGTGTCCGCAGAGGACTACATCAGCAGTAAAGTGACGCCGGCACAGCTCCTGCAGTCCGTCTCGGCGGCATCTGAAAAACTCAAAGCTGATTTCGGTAGCTGGAACACGCCTTGGGGCGATATCAATCGATTCCAGCGCCTCACCGCCGATTTGGACCAGCCATTCAACGACGCGAAGCCGAGCATTCCCGTGGCGTTCACCTCCTCGCAATGGGGCTCGCTAGCCTCGTTCGGGGCGCGGCCTTATCCCGGGACTAAGAAATGGTACGGCACGAGCGGCAATAGTTTCGTCGCCGTAGTAGAGTTTGGCGAAAAAGTAAGAGCCATGGCGGTAACGGCTGGCGGGGAGAGTGGCCATGTGGATTCACCACACTTCAACGACGAGGCCCGGCAATACAGCACCGGAGACTTGAGAGAAGTTTACTTCTATCGCTCCCAACTCCAGGGCCACACCGAGCGCGAGTATCATCCTGGGAATTGAGACGATGACCAAAAAACCGGACCCACCGCCGACAAAAGATCGATTTTGGGGATGGTGTGAATGCGAATGTCTATTGTGTAATATCGGAGATCACCATCTCTGTCGAGATGAAATTAAATGTGGAATGCCTAAGACCTACGACAAGAACGAGGAGCCACGCTCCCGTTAGCGGGATTTCTTTTTACGTAGCTGCTTTTGAGCTGATTGGCGGAATTGGAACCTGAATTCTTCTGCAGAATAGAACCCCTTCTGGATCAGTAATGTATTCATGGCATACACGGTTGCTTTGAAAGCTTCATCCTGGCTTAATTTTTCCAGCGCTTCTTCGTATTCAATCAACGTCTTCCCGCCAGGAACCATGCTATCGCCCTGAGGTACACGAGTCACTGTTGCCATTATGATAATCCCCGCTATCAACAAGGCTTCCTGTTGATTTCCTGCATACAGTTTCGCATTTGCGTTGAGAAAATACAAAGTATTTTGATCGGAAAAATTACCGGTTCGAAAAGACAACGACTTGACCTTTTTGAATCCGATGCTGCTAACGGCCGAGCCGAGCACCTCAATAAGTACACACGGCGAAAGAGTTTCTCCGACACTTATTTTTCACAAGTTCCCATTTGGACAAAAGGGTGACTTAACAAAACATTACTGATCTTTTCCGCCACATGGTCATTTTCAGACCGCTCATAAACCTGTTACGATGGCCTCTGACCAGGAGCTTGGTTTTATGGCGCTTTTCAGGCAGTGGCCGGTTCATGTAGCTTTCTTAATATTGTTCTGTATTGCTCTTCAGTCGCAGTCCAGCGCACCGTCGCCCGCTGCACCTGCCTCCCAGAAACAGGCGCAATCACAAGATTCTCAGAACAAAGCTTCACAGGACCAGGAAAAGAGCACCGCGGAAGACAAGCCTCAAAAAGTCTATGAATCGGCAACCGTGCTCAAGACCGTTACCCGCCTGGTGGTGATCGACGTAGTTGTGACGGACAACAAAGGGGCACCGATTTCTGACCTTACCGAGGACAACTTCACCCTGCTGGAGGATGGCAAACCGCAGAAGATTCGGGTGTTCAATTTCCAGCATCCAACGCGCGACCAGACTCCGGCGGCCCAGCAGGCTTCGCTGAAGCTTCCGCCGAACGTATTCTCCAACATTCCCAGGTATGACATTCACAACACTTTGAATGTAGTTTTGCTCGATGCCCTCAATACCACCCGTGTGAACCAGATTTATGTGCGCGACCAGATGCTCAAATATCTGGAGAAAATGCCCGCCGACCAACCCATTGCGGTTTATGCCTTGACCACCAAGTTGCGTATCTTGCAGGATTTCACTACGGATCCGGCTATTCTCAAGAACCTGGTTAAGAACTTAAACAGCAAGGGTTCTCCGCTCCTCAGCGATCCGACCGGCAATGGCGAAGCGCCGCTCTATTCTCCGGGGGTATTCGAGTCGTTACCGCAGCAGATGCAACAGGCTATCATCGGCTTTGAGCAGGAGAGCACCGATGCTCAGACCGATATACGCGTCTCCTATACATTGAGTGCCTTGAAGGCCATCGCGAGAAACCTGGCTGGATATCCAGGACGCAAGAACCTGATCTGGCTCTCCGAGGCTTTCCCATTAAGCATCGATCCCACCATGGACCTTGACGGAGCTGGCTTCTCTAACGCAAGCACTCGTGATTACGGACCGGATATCGCCCAGACCGCCGACGCTCTAATGAATGCCCAGGTTGCAGTCTATCCTGTAGACGCACAAGGCTTGGTGGGTTCATCTTTCTTCAGTGCCTCTAATAACGGTACCGACAAGTTTGGCCGCTCTGTCACGCGAGGCGGACGGATGGCCCAAACCATGAGCAACGAATCGACGGGGCGCTTCGCCAACCACGGCACCATGCAGGATTTGGCGGAAAGGACAGGTGGCAAGGCCTTTTACAACCGCAATGATCTCGATGCGGCCATAGGTCATAGCATTGACGACGGCTCTACCTATTACACGCTGGCTTATTATCCTGAGAATAAGAGTTGGGATGGCAAATTCCGCAAGATCAGCGTGAAGGTGAACCATTCTGGCGCCAAGGTAAGGCACCGGTTAGGCTACTTTGCTTCCGATCCTAGAGGCGCTTTGGACCCCAAAACCCGCGATAAGCTCTTTTCCGAAGCCCTGGACCTTGATTTTCCGGTCTCCACCGGACTGCTTTTCGAGGCAGGGGTGGTCCAACCTTCAACCAAAACCGAGAACAAACTTTTGATTAACTTTGCTGTCGATCCCCATGCTCTCACTTTTGACCGGAAAGACGATGGACTGCAACATGCAAGCGTGGGCTGCGCAGTTCACATCTATTCTGAAAAAGGTAAGCATGTAAGAACTGAGGTAAGCGGGATCAACGCAGCCCTGAAACCCGATACCTTTCGTAGGGTTATGCTGGATAGATTTCCCTGCCAGGATAAGATCGAGCTAGCACCAGGTAACTATATTCTTCGTCTAGGCGTGATCGATAATGCGACCGGATTGCTGGGCACAGCCAATGCCAAAATCACGGTGCTGCCGTCGGCCCCGGAAACAGCAACAACCAAACCTCAGGGGAGCCAACAGTAAGATTACGATTCATTTAGCCATCGATGGATGACAAACCGTTTTACGGTAAGAAGTCGGCGGAATACGGACGCGCGCAGCGCAAGCACCTCAGCCGCTCGGCTCTAGGTAACTTTGATCCCGGCTCCCGCCGCTTTGACGCGGTGAAGGTCATCGCCGACTCCTGCCAGGGACGTGTGCCGCGCTTGATTCCCATCAAGTTCCAGCGTATGTCCCTCTCGCTCTTCGCCTTCTTTCGCGGCGCCGTGGAAGTCATGGCCGCCGATCTGGCTTCGGCAGAAAATACCAGGATCGATGTGCAACTGGCAGGCGATGCCCATGTCAGCAATTTCGGTTTTTTTTCCACTCCTGACTCGCAGGTAATTTTTGACATCAACGACTTTGACGAGACCTACCGCGGCCCTTGGGAGTGGGACATCAAACGCATGGCCACGAGCATCATTCTCGCCGGGCGAGATGCTGGTGACAGCAACTCGCAATGCAAAGATGCAGTTGACTCATTTCTATCTGCATACTGCGGCTGGATGCGTCGTTTCAGCCGGATGCTGACCATCGATGTCGCCCGCCACCGAGTCAAGCGCGACCTGAATAATTCGACTCTGGGCGATGCCCTGCGCAAAGCCGAACGCGCAACGCCTATAGAAAATTTGCAAAAGCTGGCCAAGAAAACCGGACGTGGCTGGCGCTTTCGCTCCAGAGAAGAAATTCTGTGGGAGGTCCAGGGACGCACTCGAAAAACAGTGCTGGGCGCGTTGCCTCTTTATCGCAATACGCTCTCGCCTGACCATCAACGTCTGTTTGACCGCTATCATGCTGTTGACGTAGGTTTCAAAGTTGTAGGAACAGGCAGTGTTGGAACCAGGGACTTTGTTGTCCTGATGTTTGGCCGCGATGAAGATGACCCCTTGATCCTGCAGATTAAAGAAGAGCCGCCCGCGATTTATTCCCGCTATTTAAAGCATCCCAAGCCGCGCCATGATGGCCAGCGGGTTGTGGAAGGCCAACGGGCGCTGCAGGTGGTTTCCGACATGCTGCTGGGCTGGTGCTCCATGGATGGCCGTGATTACCTGGTGCGCCAGCTCAACGACCACAAAGCAGGCTGCGAAATCGACGATTTGCAAGGCGAACGCCTGAAACAATACAGCCGCCTTTGTGGAGAACTGATGGCTAAAGGCCACGCCCGCTCCGGCGATCCAATCGCCATCTCTGCATACCAGGGCCAAGGCGACAAAGCTGCCCAATCATTGCGCAGCTTCGCCGTTCAATACGCCAACCAGGTCGAAGCCGATTACGTAGCCTTTCGAAAAGCGTTGAAGAGTGGAGCGTTGAATAAGCTGCTGCATTGATGCCATCATAGTCAAGGTCGCAATTCTTGTTGCACCCGGAGATGTCGCTTGTTCCAGCGAATCGGTTTGACGGCTTTTCAGGCTTCATGTTTTTATTGCGCAAAACGTCTAGTTCATAGCGCTCTTTGCAAATTCATCCAGGATGAAGCGCTTACTCCAAGCCATTTTTAAGTCGCAAAGCGGTATCAGCGGTCATCGCCCGCTTGCGCCAACCCAAAAACTTTTTATCCGCCGAAGAGGCCAACTGCAGGGATCGGCTGTACTGGGAATCCTTCTATTACATGGCTCGCTACAAGTCTTCCTTTGGCATGATGGCTCAACAGCAGATGACGATTCAGGAGCGGATCGAGCTACACCACAAATAGAATCCACAGGTGTACGAGCTTCTTGTTGCCAGCGCACGACTGAAAGCAGAAGGCAGAAAGAAAATTTGAAGTGGAGTTGACGAGTTTGTGATCGTCTTGCACAAGCCCATAGAGTTGGATAGACTTCCTACCTATGAGCAGTGCAACAGGCCTCGGTAAACAGTCCGAAAAAGAAGAATATCTGCGTTGCTTGGAGTCAGAATATGACCAAATTCAAGGACAACTAGATAAACTCTGGGAAAAGAGGGAGCCGTCTCAAGGAGAAGATTTTGAAGGATTACCTCCGGATTATTGGCGGCTGGTTGACAAGCGAAAAGATGTAACCCATCGCATTGAACAAACAAAAAAAGAACTTGAAGCTGCAAAAATAAGAGACGAGGTTAACAGAGCACGTAAGGTCGATAGAATTGATTCCATATTGCGACATTCAGTTCTTGTTTTCGGATGCGCCGCGTTTATTGGATTGGCATATCTATTTAAGAGTACGCCGACGTTGGCCTTGATTCCTCTTCTGGGCTTTGGCGTTTTCGTGATTCTTTGGCCGGTTTTCGAGAAATTCAGATTGCTTGAGCGCGTGAGTGCGGAATTCCGACCAAAAGGCATAAATATAAGTGTTGCTGCCACAAATACAGATGAGTATCTGTATCTTCAATCAGAGTTGGCACGGAAGAAGCTCGAACTAGAAACCGCCAAAGTACAACGTGAGTTGGACTCCGTTCGAGCAGTTCCGGCGTTGCCACCGCTTGCATCCTCAAAGGAAGAGGGCAGCGAACATCTGCGACTTGGTGCGCCTTCAGCTCCGCCTCAGCAATCATGATGCTCGATCAATCGAAGCCAGAAGCCCACAATGTTGCTATGAATCAAATTTTGCTAATTAATGTGTTTATGAGCAAACGGCCACGCCCTGACTGGCACCTTTAATCACACCTCTTTGCGGCCATCTTGCTTTAAGTCATTTGTGTCACTAAAATCATTTAAGTCACATATATTCTCGGGACAATTTGAATCAACATGAAGCATAGAAAAGAACCCGCAGTAAGGAGAATTCTGGTGGCCACGAATGCCGTGACGCCGCCCGCTTCTTCCAAGGGCCAAGATGTGTTTCAAGCAACCTATCGGAAGATCCAAACGACAGGCGCAGGATTTGTTGGCCCGGAGGGAACTCCTCGTCCATTGCCGAAGTCGCTCGATGCATTTCTTTGCCTGCTGCTCGAGGACTTGAAAGATGGCAACTCGGTAACAATCTTGCAGTCCAATGAATCGCTGACCACTTTCGAAGCGGCCAAGATGCTCGGCGTTTCACGGACATATTTACTTGGCCTACTAGAGAAGAAGGAGATTCCTTATTACCTAGTGGGAACACATCGGCGGATATTGGCCCGCGATCTCTTAGCCTACAGAGCGAATCGAGATATTGGGCGTCGGAGAATTCTCGATGATTTAGCGCGAGCCGAATTTGACGAGGGCCTATACGACAGACTGCCGAATGGCACCCACAAAAAACAATAAAGATTCCATAGTGCTCGACGCCTGCGTGCTGGCTCCAATGCCGTTATGCGATACCCTCTTGCGCCTCGCAGAACATCCAGCGTTCTTCAATCCATTGTGGAGTGAATACCTGCTGCAAGAGGTTGGACAGGTTTTGACGAAAATGGGATATTCGGCAATGCAGCGCGAACGGCGCTTGAATGCCATGATAACGGCATTTCCTGAAGCCGCGGTAGAAATCTTCGACGAATTCATTGAAAGTATCGATTGTCCTGATCCAGATGATCGACACGTCCTTGCTGCCGCCATACAAGGTCACGCCAACACCATCGTGACCAACAATGTTAGAGATTTCCCTGAGCAGTGTCGGGCGAAATATGGCATCCTCTGTCAAACTCCAGACGAATTCCTGATCCAACACTTTCACTTGAATCCAACCTTACTGCTAGAGAGACTCGATCAACAGTCGGCGGCCATACGGCAAAGTCGAAGTGAACTCATCGTGAAGCTACAAAAACTAACTCCGCTATTCGCCGATCTGCTGCGACAATAATGAAAATGGATTCACGCCTTCCAAAACAGATCGTCTATGCCAAAAACGCCATGCATCAGAAATTCCTTGATGGCTTCGAAGGCAAGATGAAGGGCCGCAGCAGCATTGCGGCGCTGGTCGTGGTTGAGTTTATTGCCGGCTCAAAGCTTCGCAAGGAGATCGAGGCCGAGTTGGGAAATCCAATTTACCAGACGAACGAATGGTGTTCGGCACGTGACCTGATCCTCATCTACGACCGGGCCATTCGGGCGGGTGTTTCGGCCGAGCGCTTGGGTCACCGCGTTATGCCTAATTTCAAAAGGACGTTCCCGGAACTCTTTCAGGGAAAGACTGTGCGCGATGCCTTCGGCATTCTTGAGCGAGCCTACCGCGAGAATACGACCTATGGCGGCGTATCACCTGCGGCACAGATTGAGCCGGCCCGCGCTCTGGTCTATCGCAAGAACTCACCTCTTCCGTGTGATTACTTTGTGGGTGTAATCAACGGCTTGCTGGACATCTTTTCAGTCAAAGCAACGACTCGCGAGATCGAATGCCAGTGGAATGGCGCACAAGCGTGTTGCTACGAAACCGTGTGGTCGCGTTGAGGTACCCGGTCCGACCAAACAATCAAAAGTGACTCGCATGTTTCTGAATGCATTAGCTGGTAACGCCAAAAAAACGGACCGAACTGGCTGTGGCACCGGAGCCTGCCAGTAAACTTTGGGAGCAGTCACTCGGTAACAGCTTTAAATCATCCTTGCTCTGTGCCTCTTCGAGAATCACTAGACGCTTTTTCAACTGCTGCTCTGGTTGTGGCATTTGGTAGAATCGGCGCTCCGTCCTAATCCCATCGTGGAGCCTCTTGATGCGAAAAATGTTTCTCCTGGCTGCTTTCTTCCTGCCCTTTGTGGCTGTCGCGCAGAAGCCTCCGTTGCTTCCTGAGAAAGACGTCGCGGCCATGGCCCAGGAGCTTTCAGGAGAGGTCGCAAAGCGCAACCTTGAAGGCATAGCCCGTAATCATCGCCAGCGTGGATCGCATGGCTTTCATGCGGCTGCCGAACTGGTTGCCGAACGTGCTCGTGCTTATGGGTTGAGTGATGTCAATATCCTTCAGTTCCCTGCTGACGGCAAAATCTTTTATGGAACGCAGCGGTCGCGCCCGGCCTGGGATGCAGATTTCGCGGAACTCTGGGAGATGCGCAAGAACGGCGATAGCTGGACACCTGCCGTGCTGATGGCGAGTTACGAATCGATGCCGGTTGCTTTGGCCGAAGATAGCGAGAGCGCCGACGTCACGGCCGACCTGATTGACGTTGGCAATGGCATGGCAGAGAGCGACTACGCCGGAAAAGATGTGCGCGGCAAAATTGTTCTTGCGGGGGCACAGCCGGGTGGAGTGCAGGAATTGGCAGTGGAGAAGTTTGGCGCAGCGGGCATTATCAGCTACGCTCAGAACCAGCGTACCGCCTGGTGGGGAGAAGATGAAAACCTGGTCCGCTGGGGCCATCTCGAATCCTTTCCCCGAACCAAGACCTTCGCGTTCATGGTCTCGCTCAAGACTGCCCGTACGTTGCGCGAGCGCCTGGGGCGAGAAGAACAAATCCATCTCCATGCAGTCGTTCGCGCCGGTGAACATGCAGCCAACTACGAAATTGTTACGGCGACCATCCCCGGCGCTGATCCGAAATTGAAACAGGAAGAGGTTGCCTTCAGTTGCCATCTTGATCACCAACGCCCGGGAGCCAATGACAATGCCAGCGGTTGCGTAACCATTCTTGAGGTTGCGCGCACTCTGCAGAAGCTGATCAACGAAGGCAAGCTGGCGCGTCCGGCAAGGACGATACGCTTCATCTGGCCTCCGGAAATTGAAGGAACGACGACACTGCTCAATGCGCGGCCTGACCTGGCCCAGCACATCAAAGCCGCCATCCACATGGACATGGTCGGCGGTGGCCCAATCACCAAGGCCATCTTTCACGTTACGCGCGGGCCCTTGAGCCTGCCTTCGTTTGTCCATGACGTTGCCGACGCTTTCGGTGATTTCGCCAACCAGCAGAGTGAAAAGTTCGCCAAGACTGGCGCGGCAGAATATCCACTGGTTGCACCTGAAGGCGGAAAAGAAGCGTTGCTGGCAGAGTTCGCTCCGTTCTCGATGGGTAGCGACCATGATGTCTATCAGGAAGGCTCGTTCCGCGTTCC
>DASZFK010000717.1:0-6527 GCA_035939855.1 Candidatus Angelobacter sp. | reverse complement strand
ATGTACCTCGGGATGGAATTGCACCGCCCAGATTCTGCGCGACTCATCCTGAATGGCGGCCAGAGCGTTGCTGCTGCTGGCAACGATGGAAAACCCGCTAGGAAGTTTCTCAGCTTCATCGCCGTGCGACATCCAGACATTCAGTGAATTCGGCAATCCCTTGAAGAGCTGCGATGCTGCGGAAATCTGCACTTCGGCATGGCCATATTCCCGCCGGGCGCCCGGCTTGACCGTCCCACCAAGCTTCTGCGTGATGAAGTGCAATCCGTAGCAGACACCCAGCACCGGCAGGCCAAGCGAGAACACTCGTTCATCTGCCGGTGGAGCGTCGGGATCGTAAACCGAAAAAGGTCCACCACTCAGGATGATGCCGACGGGATGATACGTCCTTATTTCTTCAAGAGGAGCAGTGCAGGGCAGAACGACGGAGAAAACCTTCAGTTCGCGGATGCGGCGCGCAATGAGCTGTGTATATTGCGAGCCAAAGTCGAGAATTACGATGGATTGTTCTTCCACGAATGATTCTCTACGATTCAAGACACTTGTGTAAAGGGCAAAAAGGATCAAAACTCAAAGGCCAACCGCAGAGGCCGGAACGTAGCAGAGCCACAACCAAAAAACCGAAATCCACCACGGAGGCACGGAGACACGGAGACACGGAGAAGATCGAAACCAAAGTCAACCGCAGAGTACACAGCGTAGTCTAGCCACAACCAAAACCAACTCACCGCAAAGAACGCAATGGACGCAAAAGGGAAACCCGAATCAACCGCAGAGGCCGCAAAGAAAACGGAGAGAAGAATTGATTGATCTGATGATGAATGTTGTGAGAAAAAGCACGATTTGAGGCACTGGTAAATTACCCACTTACCAAGTTACTCATTTACCCAATTCTCAGCGAGAATGGAACTGCCTGCATCAAAACGAGAACAAAATCCTCGTTATTGCCGGCATAACCTCTAATGATATCCGTTCGATGTAGGCGCGAGGTTCGTCTCTGGCATCGGAGCAACCGAGGATTCTATCGCCGGTTGTGAAGCCGATGATTTCAAGCTGATAAAGGCGGTGAGGCGGCAGACATAGAGAAAATCGGCCCAGGCAAAGTAGCTCAACGATACCAGCGCCAGCGCTGCGAACAAAAGACGTGGCGAAGAGGTTAAAAGCAAGGCAGAAAATACGGCCACGACAAATGCAATCAACAGCGCAAGCACCCGCAGCATGACAAAAAACAGGCTGATGCCCACGACCGCGGCAGGATGTGATCCGGAAAGAACCATGGCCCTCTGGACGGCCACGCTGCTTGAATCATTTCGCAGAGAGCAGACCATCGCCAATGATAAATACCAATTCACCACGAAGCAGAAGGTCCCGATTACCATCAGCAAAGGAACGAGCAACACGTAGAAAATCAAGTAATCAGGCCTCTCGCTGTGGGTTGCCACCCAGGCGCAAAACATGAATGATGCTGTTGCCCCGGCGATCCCTATCCACAAAAAAGCTGCCCGCCATGCCTGCAACACCACAATGTTCCGCAGCCTCACGGAATATGGCTCTTGCAGAATCCGCCTCAAGATAATTGTGCGGCCCACGGTTCCCAAAACGATCCAGAGCAAGGTAATGACGGCGCCGACCAGGAAGAACAAAGGACGCCGGCCAAGCCCGTGAACCAACCGCAAGGCGGCCACGGTCATACGCAATGGGTCGCGGCTCTGCCACTCAGCACCGACGAGATGCCCAGGCCCCGTCAATTCAATGAGTATGAAGCCGGCCAGCAATAGCACGCCAAAAGTCCAGCGCCAGGCAAGCTCCACCATGGAAATCGCAGGATCACGCAGAATGGCGCGAAAGCCGTAAGTAATCGAATCCTGTCGCGACACGGTACTCATTAAATCCCGATTACTTAATCACCACGTTCACCAGCTTACCCGGCACGACGATGGTTTTTACTACTTGCTTGCCATCGAGTGACGCACGGACTCTCTCGTCGGCCAGAGCGCGTTCGCGCACCAGGTCCTCAGGGCAATCTGCAGGCACCGCCACGCGGCCGCGGAGTTTGCCGTTGACCTGGACGGCATATTCAATCTCTTCCTCCTTTGCTAATGCCGGGTCGTATTCCGGCCAGGGATGGCGAAGGAGATCAGCCCGCTCGCCCAAGACTTCCCATAACTCCGCGGCCAGGTAAGGCGCAAAAGGCGCCAGCAAGAGGACGACTTTCTTCTGCGCCTCGGCCAGGATTTCAGCCGGGAAACTGCCCGCCGCAATCTCGTTCTCGACCGCGTAAAGCTCGTTTACGAACTCCATGATGGCGGCCACGCAGGTATTGAAGTGCCAGCGCCCCTGGAAATCGTGGCTAATCTTTTTGATGGTCTGATGAAGCTTGCGTTGGATGGCGCGCGCGGAAGCAGGCAAAGGTTCGCCAGTGCTTCCGGTTTTCCGGGTTGTTGTTTTGCCGGCTTGCGCGTTGCGCATCACAAAGCGATACACGCGCCCCAAAAAGCGGTGCACGCCTTCCACGCCCGACTCCTGCCAATCGAGATCGCGGTCAGGGGGCGCGGCGAAGAGCGAGTACATGCGCGTGGAATCGGCTCCAAAACGGGCCACCATTTCATCGGGAGAGACGACGTTGCCTTTGCTCTTCGACATCTTCGCGCCATTCTTGATCACCATGCCTTGCGTAAAGAGACGAAGGACCGGTTCATCGTGGCGGACCAATCCGATGTCGCGCATGAACTTGGTCCAGAAACGCGAATAGATAAGGTGCAAGATCGCATGTTCCACGCCGCCGATGTATTGGTCGATCGGGAACCAATACTCAACTGTCTGTGTATCCAGCGGCCGGTCGGCAAGCTGGGCGTTGGTATAGCGGTAAAAATACCAGGACGAATCCACAAAGGTGTCCATGGTATCGGTCTCGCGCCGCGCCGGCCCTCCGCATTTAGGACACGTGGCGTTCACAAACTCGGGAACGCGCGCCAACGGAGAGCCGCCTTGCTGGGTGATATTAACTTTGTCCGGCAACACCACTGGAAGCTGGTCTTCGGGCACAGGCACGATGCCGCATTTCTCTCAGTAAAGCATCGGGATGGGCGTGCCCCAATAACGTTGGCGCGAAATGCCCCAGTCTTTGAGCCGGTAGGTGACAGTCTTTTTGCCAAAGCCATGCTGCTCGGCATAAGCAGACATTTTTTCAATGGCGTCCTGGTTGGCCAAACCATCGAACTCACCGGAATTAATGAGCAGGCTCTCTTTTTCCGTGTAGGGAAGCAAAGGTTTCTCTTCCTGGCCCTCCTCAGGCGGTTCGCCGATCCGGCGAGGAAGTATGACGACGCGTATTTCCAAGTCATATTTCTGCGCGAATTCATGGTCGCGTTCGTCGTGCGCGGGCACCGACATGATTGCGCCGGTTCCGTAATCCATCAGGATGTAGTTGGCGATCCAGATGGGAATCTTTTCCTGGTTGAAAGGATTGATGGCGTAACGGTGCGTGAACACGCCATGCTTCTCGATTCCGCCGATGTCGCCCGCTTCGCGCGCCTTTCCCTGTTCACGCACCAGGCCTTCGACCTTCGCGTGAAGGTGGTGATCGTTGCCGATAAGATCGGCCACCACAGGATGCTCAGGCGCGAGTTGGATCGAGGTAGCGCCATATATCGTATCGATGCGCGTGGTAAACACCGTGATCGTGTCGCCGGCTCGACCGGTGAAGCCATCGATCTTGAAATCGACCAAAGCGCCTTCACTGCGTCCGATCCAGTTGCGCTGCATCACCCGCACCTTTTCGGGCCATCCTTCAAGTTTTTCGAGATCACGGAGCAACTCGTCGGAGTAGTTCGTCGTGCGGACGAACCACTGCTCCAGCTCACGCTGCTCGACGGGAGTCTCTTCATGACGCCAGCAGCAGCCATCCACAACCTGCTCATTCGCCAGAACGGTCGCACACTCCGGGCACCAGTTCACCTTGCTCTTCTTGCGATAGGCAAGCCCTTTTTCGTAAAGCTTCAGAAAGAACCACTGGTTCCACCGGTAATAGTCGGGCAGGCAGGAGGTGACCTCACGCGACCAATCGTAGGCGAAGCCCAAACGGTTCATCTGCGCCTTCATGTTGGCGATGTTGCCGAGCGTCCACTCCCGTGGCGGAACATTGTTCTTGATAGCGGCATTCTCGGCGGGAAGACCAAAGGCGTCCCAGCCCATGGGGTGAAGCACGTTATGACCGCGCATCCACATGTGGCGCGCCAGGGCATCGCCGATCGAGTAATTGCGTACGTGCCCCATGTGCAGCGCGCCTGAAGGATAAGGAAGCATCGACAGGACGTAGTATTTCTTGCGCTTGCTGTCATGCGGTTCGGCAGCATACAAATTCGGATCAGCCTGCCATCGAGCAGACCATTTCTCTTCGATCCGCTGGGGATCGTAGCGAAGCTCGCGCTGCTCGGATTGATTTGCGGTCATGTTTTGTGTTTCGGGCATTTTCATTTGCGTCCTTCGCGCCCTTTGCGGTGAATTCGTACTTTTCCGGCCTCCACCAGCGACTTCAATGTCTCGATATTCCGCATATCGTCGCGCGGTTCTTCAATCGGAGTTTCAGCGATGAAGGCCGCATGACGGCTGCGTGGATCATTCAACAGTCTCCGAAACGGTTCCAGGCCGATCGTTCCTTTGCCAATATGTTCATGTCGGTCTCGCCGGGAGCCGCAGGCGTCTTTCGCATCGTTACAGTGCCAGACGAATACGCGGTTCAATCCAACCGTCTCATCCAGCTTTCGCATGGTCTCTCGCCATCCGCTTTCGGAAACAATGTCGTATCCGGAAACGTGAGTGTGGCAGGTGTCGATACAGGCGCCCACCGGACAGACTGGATGCAAAAATTCGAGCAATTGGGCGACTTGGTCAAATGATCCGCCCAGGGAAAACTCCGATCCTGCAGTATTCTCGATCAATACGCGCAGATTGGATTTTTCCAGCTCCAACCCCTGTGCCGCTTCGGCAATGGAGGTGGCCACCAAGGCCAGTCCTTCTTCACGACTGCGGCCCCGAAATGATCCCGGATGCAGTACCAGGAATTCAGCGCATAAAGCCAGCGCTCTTTCCAACTCTCCACGAAATGCCTGCACCGACTTGCGGTGAAACTCCGGCGTGGAACTGGCCAGGTTTACCAGGTAACTACTATGGATGGCCAGAGGAGTAATTCCATATTTCTCGCGCAAACGGCGCATCTCATCACATTGCGCCTTGCCCAGCTCATAAGGCTTCCATTGGCGTGGGCTCGAGGAGAATATCTGAAATGTATTCGCTCCCAGCCGGTAGGCCCGCTCCGCCGCAGCCTGCACTCCGCCTGCGGTAGAAGTGTGAATGCCGATCCGTCGCGGCCCTGGCTTTGGCACCTCGCCGTTGGACCAAAGCAGCACATCTTTCATGCTGAGTCTTGGCTTTCGCCCTGGTTCCTCTGGCGCCATGCGCTAAATAACTGATTTTAACATCTCAGCGGTTAGCTTTTAGCCGTTAGCCTTTAGCAAAAGTGCCAGCGCTCTTCTTTACACCATATAATGAAGTCGAGCGGGGAACGCACTGTTCAAAAGAGTTTCTCTGCCGGTGATAAAAATTCCGTAAAAATATGAAGCTTGAACATGAGCGCAGATAAGACAATTTGCAGGGTTACAAATACCGAAGAGCAGCAAACGGAAACGTATCGCTACTGGCACAGTTTATCCGTTGGAGAGCGGTTGTCTGCTGTTTGGGAAGTCAGCCAGGCTGCCTACGCCTTCGCCGCCGCCTTTAAGGAAAATCTCACCAATGATGCCCAAGGATCTGAAAGAACTATTACACGCGTTCAACGATCACGGGGTTAAGTACTTAGTCGTGGGAGGTTATGCTTACGGTGTTTACGCAGAGCCTCGAGCCACCAAAGATCTTGACATCTTCATCAGCTCCGACCAAGCAAACAGCCAAGCGGTTTTCCGAGCCCTTGCCCAATTCGGCGCGCCTCTAGAAGGACTGAGCCCGGCAGATTTCATGGATGGCTCCACGTTTCAGATTGGCCAGCCGTCGGCAAGGATAGGTATATTGCAGCACATTGATGGCATCAGTTTCGAAGAAGCTTGGAAGAATCGGATTGAAGGCGTGATGGATGGAGAAATCCGGGTCTTCGTCATATCTAAGAAAGATCTTGTCCAAAATAAACTCGCAAGTGGCAGAGAACAGGACATTCTCGACGTCAAGAAATTACGAAAAGCCGTCCCAGGCGATCCTAAAGTTTGATCGAGCATCTGGCGGCTATTCTCAAATCCCGGCTTCCGCTGCCACTGGAAATTACCCGAAGTTGCATCAATACCCAATTGCCTAGCGACGCGGAAGCGAAGTAAACTTATACGTAGTCCTTCAAGAGGTTGCTATGCTGGTTGTCATGAAAGCGCACGCCACAGACGAACAGGTGCGCGCTGTCTGCGAGAAAGTCGAGTCCTTGGGCTATCGAGCTCATCCGATTCCGGGAGCGCAACGGACGGCGATCGGCATTACAGGAAACCAGG
>DASZFK010000716.1:0-3946 GCA_035939855.1 Candidatus Angelobacter sp. | reverse complement strand
CGTCTCGGGAGAAACCTGGATCAACTTGGGAGAGAATCCGGCAGTCGACAAAGCCGGTTGCTGGGAAGTACTCTCTGGAGTCATTGGCTCGGCACTTGCCAGGAGAAAGACACAGATCAGCACCTCCTCCGGGCCTTTATCCCGAATCCAACAGGACTCGGCCCAGGTAAGTGCATTTCTTCAAGAGATCGGAGTTGTGGCGGCAGTATATCTGCACGGCTTGGCAGTCGATCGGGCATGCAGCCGGCTTCACAAGCACAGCCTGGTGGCGTCAGACCTGCTCGCGGTCCTTCCCGAGGCATTTAAGGAATGCGAGGTCCAGAGAGACCGCGGCATGTATTACCTGCAAAAGTAATCGGGCGTCTACCTTGTTATATTGGCCAGAATTCGAATTCGATTTTCGCCTCGATGCTCCACGCCTGTTCCCTCACATTGCAGCCGTAGAAGCTTTGCAACAAGCAGCTTGCAATCGTATCGTTCCGCCGGCATGGCGCGAACTCCCAGACTCAGAATCTCCTCAAGCAGATACCACGGCAACAAGCAATCCCGAGCTCAGCCCCATCAATCTTCGCAAACGAGAGTTGCTGGTAACCAACAAGAGCCAAGTCCAGATTTGGGTCCGAAATCGCTTCCGCCCCGGCACCGAAAAGCTTTCGCTCGAAGATATTCTCACCATGCACCAACTGGTCGCTGAAGAAACGGGCGTCTATTACAAAGACAAGAACACGCTGAGAACAGCGGGCGTTCAGGTTGGGAGGCGCGAGGTCGGTGGTATCCATGTTGGAGCGCCACCAGAAAGGCTTCAGGTTTTGATGGAGCAGTACGTTCAATTCATCAATGGCCAAGAACTTACCAGTTTTCCACCTGCAATCCACTCCCTGGTCGCCCATTTTTTCTTTACCACCATTCATCCTTTTGACGACGGAAATGGGAGAGTGTCCCGGCTGGTCTCAGCGGCAATCCTGTTTAAGCGTGGATACAACGGGCATGGCTTTTACGCACTCTCCAATTACTTCTACCACCACGACATCAAATATCACTCTTTGCTGCACCAGTGCTGGCAAATGCCCCTACCCTTTGACCTCACGGCTTTTGTGGCATTTGGAATCGAGGGCCTAGTCGTGGAGCTTCAGGGCATCAGCAATTTCCTGAGGGTGAAGCGACATCGCGCAAGCGCATCGGCAATGTAGAGCTTCATCGTGCGGGGTAAAAGCCCGACCGCTCTCCCGCGTTGGCGTGCGGGGAGAGCAGTCGGGATGAATGACACGAGCAGAGTTGTATTTCAGGCATTGGGCAGGATTTCGTCCGGCGCCTGGAAGGTCACGCCTGTGGGCTTCGAAATGGGCGTGGGTAATGGGTTGAGGAATGGGCCTCCCGCTCCAATGTCCCAGCGGAGCAGCATAGCGTTGTCTTCGTGCATGGTGTTGTGGCAGTGCTCCATGAACATGCCTCCCCAGTCGCGGAATTGCATCCTGATCACGACGGTGCCACTGGGTCGAAGGCGATATACATCCTTGCGCCCGCTTTCCGCCGGTGAAGGCGCGCTTCCATTGCGGGAGATGAACTGGCCTTCTTCAAAGTGGATGTGAATGGGATGGTCCCAGCCGAATCCACCTTGCAGGGTCCATTCCTCACAGGTGCCGTAGGCCGGTTGCGAGGAGATGCGGCCGTAGTCTGCCTTAAGGGCCGATCCACCGCTACGCCGGCTGGTGCCGCCTCCATTCTCTGCGGCTATACCCCATCCACCGTTGCCAGTGTAGGTTGTAATTGGATCATTGGTGGTTTGGTTCGCCCGGTCATCAAAGGTAAACCTGCGCTGGCGGACGACCGCAGGGAGCGTGGGGTTGGGGATCAACACGATGCCCTGGCCGTTGCCGGAAACATCTACGCTTTGGTCTGTTTGCGGCGGTGGTCCCAGAATTTTGAAGCGCAGGAAGGCCCCAACGCAGGGATCGCAGGTCCCGGCCAGCGCCTGGGAAACAGTCAGCACCGAACCCGGAAGCTTGCCATCCTGCATCTGTTGCACGTTGACGAGATCAACGGTCTGTCCCGCTCGGTAGCGGGAGAAATCGATCACAATGTCGTACCGCTCGGCAATGCCCATCTGGTCGGTCTGCGTCAGATTGACGGTTCGCGGCAGCAGGTTACCGTCGTTGGCGATCTGTACCATGTTCGAGCTGTCGCTCAACGCAAGAGCGAAGAAGCGGGAAACGCTGGCGTTCAGGATGCGGAAGCGGTAGCGCCGGGCGTAGACGTTGAAGAACGGCTTCCAGGCAAAATTGACCGTCATCTGGTCACCCAGGAACCCGTCGAAGGCCAGCGTGTCCATGGTCGTCTGCCCATTCGCGTCCCAGGCCTTGTCGGCGAGCATGAGATTGACGTCAAAATCCAAATTGCCCCAACTCTTGGCCGTGCCACTGGGCAAGCGAAGATTCACGCCATCATTCAGGCTTTCGTTGCCACGGTCGAGCGAACTGTAAAGGTTATTCATTCCGGCGTTGCACTTGTACACGTTCTGGTCGGTGAAGGTGAACATGTGGTCATGGAACCAGTGGGTGCTCATGGTCTCGTGCCAGTCGCCCGGAATTTTGTTGATGCCGCCGGCATCGGTGGGGCCTCCGGCCCGGGGATCGGTAGCGCCGGTGTTGACCGACCTGAAGCCCGCCAGCACCCAGGGATAGTGGTAGTCATAGAATTGATTGGGCCAGAAATAGGCGCCGGTGAAACCGTCGTTCTCTGCGCCGTGGTGAGCGTTGTGTTCGTGCGTGGTGAGCGTGAAGCGGCCAAAGCCGCCATTGTTGGTGATGTCGGTGGTCAGCCCGTTATGGTGACGGAACAGTACCGGCTCGCCGTAGCGCACCTGCATCAGCTTGGGAGGAAATGTGCCGTTGAAGGTCCATACCCGGTTGCCGTTTTGCGCCGGGAAGCTGGGATGAAACTTGGGCGGAATGGGCGTCGACGGGTTGATGCCGGAATTCAGGTCTGACGTAACGCCAGGATTGTAGGCCGTGTTCGTCGTCACCTCTTTGGTGGTGATCTCTACGGCCACCTGCGGCGGAAATTGCGCGAACCCCTGATGCGCCCAGTTGGCTCCCGGAGGACGCCCTTCAATTGGGCCGGTCAGGCCAGTTTGGCCGCCTACGAGCCTCGGATCCACTGGCTGTTGCGTTTGATTGGCTTGGGCCTGAGGGGCCGGGGTCAAACTGGAAACCGGGTTTCTTGGCAGCACATCGAACCGGGGCATCGGTTGCGTAAACGGCTGGACCCCGAAAGTCGGGCTTGGCGATAGCCCAGTTGGAATCTGGCTGCAGCTTCCACCGCCGAAGCTCCCGGAACTTGTTTGTGCGTGCATTGGCCGAACAAACGGATTCAGGCCGCCAATTGGGGCCATCATGCCCGCAGATGTGAATAGACCCCATTTGATCAGGTCGCGCCGCGAGACTTGTCCGTGAGACAAGGCCTTTGTGATCTCGGCACGGTTCCTGCGCGCATTTTCTGCATCGCGAAGACGCCGAGGGTCAGCGTTGGGAGATAACCAGATACCGTCTTCTCCGTTATTTTTGCGTCCCATTTTTTCTCCTCCTAATTAAGGTCGTGCTGAGCTGAACTGGCTTCATGCCGGAAGAAGTTCGATTCAGCACCGTTTGGATCGTTCAGTTGCAAACTGGACGTAAGTCGAGACCGTGCAGCCCGGCATCGGGCATACACGAGAACAGCCCACGCATAGATACAAAGGGAACCAGCGAAATGGCAGAGTTGTAAGCACGTTCCACTTCAGGCAGAACGAACGTTGCTTGCAAAAATCGCCTTGGCTTTCATGCTGTACGGACGCCAAGACACAACCTCTCCAGAGTGCGGGGGACGCAGTGGGGAAGTCACAAGCGGGTGCGGATAGTACTGTAGCTTTATTTTGAAGTCAATCAATGTTTTGTAAAGAAAAGGTTCT
>DASZFK010000715.1:0-5449 GCA_035939855.1 Candidatus Angelobacter sp. | reverse complement strand
CGCAACTTGCTTTGCCTGCGCTGACACTTTAATAGCTCATTAGTACTTGTTACTAACGACTTGCGGAGATTAAGCTTTTTGGGTACCAAGAGGCAGCATTTTGGCACGGTGCTTGTGAAGTTTCGTCGGTCATAATATTTTTGTTTTCGGTATCGAAGATTCGGATGGTCAAAAAGTTGAACCCGAAGTTATCACCGGCAACGGGACTCGCGGGGGCACGCTTTCGCATGGGTTTGCTTGTTGTGGGGTTTTTAGTCTCGTAGTGGATAAAATGCAGGAAGAAACTTGAGGCAAACAATCCCCCAAAGATCGCGATAAATCAACAACTTACAAGTTGCATCGGCGTTTCAGCGCAGCCTATTGGACGTTCTCTCTCAGAGCGGCAGTTAAGCCGCGCGCTTCTTGTGGTCTCGATGATTTTCCACAAAATCAGCTGTTTCCACAGGCAGAACATCGTGCTATCCATCTTGAGAGAGTTCTTGTACACCTTGAACATCTTGCTTCCTTAATAAGGCGTACCGGGAAGTACGGTGCAGCCGGGATGTGCGATTTTTGAGTTGGCAGTTTAGGATTTTGGTGGTGATCCGGCGATCGAGGTGAGGAACGAGGCCTCGATGGTTTTGTGACAGGTCAGGCGGGCGTTGATTTGGTGGCAGACTAAGTCTGCGTTTGCCCCTGCCGACGACCCGATGAAACTTTTGCTCGATCAGCTACCAGCCTCGAAGAGCGAATTCGGCGCCGCGCTTATGAACTTTATGAGGAGGGAGGCGTGATGAATGAGTCTGCCGAGCAAGATTGGCTGCAAGCCTAAGCCGAATTGAAGATCGCTGAAGCCCTGAAAGCTGCGGCATAAAGTTAATTCATCGGCTGAATCCAAATTTAAGCCATTTTTCGCGTTGATGTATCCTCGCCGGGGCTGAAGCCCATTATTGAAGAGGCTTGAGACACGGCCCTTAAGGGCCGTTCTTCCACCCCTCAGGATACAGCAGCCTGATACAGCAGCCTGAAAGATGGTTTAATTCTTAAACTCATCTTTTTCTCGTGCAAAGAGAATTGGTTAAGCTGCCTGCCGGCGCCTGGCTCGCGTATGCACGGCTTTGCGCGCCGCTCGCTTGAGTGCCGCTTTGCCTTTGGTTTGAACCGCCTTGATTGCAGCCTGGCGCAGTGATGCGCTACCGCGCTCTTGCGCGGAACGGCGGGCTTGACGTGACAAACTCTTTGGCGATGCCGCTGAATGTCCTTCCCGTTTGAGGGCCCTGGAAACCGCCCGCGAGCGAGTCGTGGAAGGCTTTCTTTTGCGGGACGCTTGCCCTTTGCGAAGATCTCGTTTTGCCTGTGCTCGCGCCTGGGGCGAGGTCTTCCCTCGTTTCGGAGGCTGCAACTTCACGCCAGAGCGGCGGGCCTTCGAGAGCCCAATCGCGATGGCCTGCTGAGTGGAGCGTGCACCGTGTTTGCCTTCGCGGATATGGTGCATCTCTTCTCGCACGAATTCGCCGGCCTGGGTGCTGGGCGACTTTCCTTCTTGCTTGTCCTGGTGGGCCCGTTCGATGGTCTTCTTTTCCGGCATCATTCCCTCCTTCGTCATTTAGTCCGCTAGGCTGCCTCCCCGGATGGCGACTCCACCCGGACTGTCGCTGGTTTCCCATGGGCAGGGCGGCGAATCTCCTGGGCAAGTGTTGGACGCTGCTTTTTCTTGACTTCCGGGAGTTTGATTGTCCTTCCACTGCGTGCAGATTCGTATATCGCTTCTATGATGCGGACATCCGCCATTCCTTCCTCGCCGGAAGGTTCAGGCTTCTTGTTTTTGAGGACGCAATCGGAGAAGTAAAGCAGCTCCGCTGCAAACTGGTCTCGTTTGGGAAAGGCGCGCTTGCGCGAACGTCCGGCAATCGTGGTTTCGATGTTGATTCCTTCGGCGTATTCATACGCCGGGTCGGCGGTCAGAGTACCCTTGGTCCCGACCAGGGTATAGCGCCCTACATCGGCCGCGCCAAAACTTGCAGTGAAAGTTGCCAGGCGTTCGCCCGGAAACCGCAGGGTGACAGCGGTCATCTCTTCCGTATGCTTGAATCGGGGTTCGTGGCCGGTTGCGCTGGTCGCAAGCACCTCGGTGGGCTCGGCACGAAACAGATATCGTGCCGCGTTGATACAGTAGATGCCGATATCATAGACAGGTCCGCCGCCCTTGGACACGGGCTGCGTGAGACGAACGTTTTCTTTGACAACCTGCTGGGCGAAGTCGGAGCTGAAAAACCGCAGTTCGCCTAGCTGGCCACGGCGAGCGGTCTCGATGGCTTCAAGATTGCCTTTCTCGAAATGCAGGCGGTAGGCGATCATCAACTTCCGGTCGTACTTCTCGGCGGCATCGATCATCGCCTGGCAGTCTTTTGTGGTTACTGCCATAGGCTTCTCACATAACACATGCACTCCCGCCTTGAGTGCGCGCACCGTGAATTCGCGGTGAAGATGGTTGGGCAAGACGATATAGACGGCGTCAATTCCATCGGCGAGGCATTGTTCGTATTGATCGTAGGAGTAGGAGCGGGACACTTTGTATTGGCGGCCAAGTTTCCTCAGCTTGCCGGTGTCAGAGGAGACCAGCGCCGCCAGTTCAGAATTTCCAGCATGCTTAAAGGCAGGCAGCACTGCGACCTGCGCTAAATGGCCAAGCCCTACTACGGCATATCGTACTTTTCGGCCCTGCTTCGGTTTCATTTGCTGTCCTCCTTTTATTTTTTATTTTGAGTGACCGACGGCGGACCGCGACCGCCAACCGGAGAGGGCGCGAATGCCACGTTTCCGAATCAGCCAGACAGTGATGACAGTTGCGGCCCAGGCAGCGGTGCCCAGCACCAATACAACCCGCACGGGGCAGTGCGGCATGAGCTTCCACTCGATCACTGCGAAGATCGCCAGGCCGGTTGTGCCCATGGCGGCCCCCGCGGAGTCCACGGCCCGCCACCTTTCTTCCGCGTACTTTTCCAGCCATGCCCGCGCGCTCTTTTTTTCTCTCTGATGCTTGTCGATGAGAGAAGCGCTGGCCGGAAAAATGGCTGGAAAAGCGAGGAAAAGCCCTCAACCACGGGGCCAAACAGATGTGCGATGACTCCCGCGAAGACGGTAATTATGCCTCCGAAGATTACGCAACACGCCGTGGTTTCTTGCTTCCTGTTTTTGCACCGGATGGTTCCATGTCGTTCGCTTCAGAATTAATCTCCTTCGCCAGGTCGGTGAGTTTCTGGTCGGTCTCCTTTTCTTCCTCCAGAGTTTGCTCAAGCAGGGTGACGTGCTCGGATTCGCCCAGCAGTCGTGCAAACTCCACAGCCGTTCCATAGGCGGCGATTTCATAGTGTTCCACTCGTTGTGCAGCTCCGATCAATGCCGCATCCATCACAGCGCCCTCAAAGTCCTCCTCCATCGCCTCGCTTCCTTCTTTGATCAATCCTTCCATTCCGGCGCATTTTTTTCCCTTGGGGCTCGCTTCCAAGGTTTCGAAAATTTCCTCCAGCCGCTGGACTTGTTCCTTCGTCTGTTCCAGATGTTCTTCAAAACCCTGCTTCAATTTATCGGAGCTGGCAGCTTTGGCCATCTTGGGAAGGGCTTTTACGAGTTGATTCTCCGCGCTGTATAAATCCTTAAGTTCGTCGATATAAAGTTCTCTTAATCCATGATCTGGCATATTTTTTCCCCAAATTTTGAAGTGGTGTTGGAAGGTTGTTCCAGCCTAGAACTCCCTCCGTCTTTGAAAAGTTAGGTGCTGGCTTTCACGGGAGAGGTTGGCTTACGACCAATGGTTTCGCGCTGCTCTGTTTGGCTCAAAACATCAAGGGACCAAACTTTCCATCACATCCTTGAACCGCTCTCCAAGACTGCTGGTCAGAGACCAGGGACTCGGCTGCCGGAGTACGTGCAGCTTGCCTCGCTTGTCGAGGACATCGAAATGCGTGCGTCTTCCCTGGCGATAAAAACGTATGGCCACGGTGGCGCGGCCGACGTGCAGGTTGCGCAGCGTGATCTCGGGGAGCCATTCCGGCAATCTTGGGTCGATGAGCAGCATGTTCAACGGCGCGTATGGATAAATGCCCAGCATCGCCTGCATGATCGAAAAGAGGCTGGAGGCCGACCACGCCTGCGGCCAGTTGGTCTTCGGATAAAGTGCCGGAAAGGGATGCGCCGCATCACGGGGATGGCCGCTGAAACATTCCGGCAGCCGATGATAATCAAACAGACTGCTGGCTTCGAAAATTCCACGTGCAATGGTGTGCAATTCCTTAATCAAACCAAAGCGCATCACGCCCATGGCGAAGCTTCCATGTTCGACGGGCCATACAGAGCCGCGATGGTAGCTGTAAGGATCATAGGCCGGATGGCCGGCGGAAAGTGTAAGGAAGAGTGGGGCTTGCGCAAGCAATCAAATAGATGTCACCGCATTGGATTCTGTAAGGTTGTGCGCAAGCCGATATTGTTTACGATGTCGCGAAAGCGAAACGTGGTTTGCTGGTCCGCAACCAGCTCCGAAATAGAAAATTGGCGGCGCTACGGATACCGATCTCCATTGGATATGCATCTCTAGTATTTAAGACATACAAGAACCTATTTCTGGGGAGGATGAGCGCATGACCGCGGCGGATGTATTGATCGAGAGCTTGATTGATTGGGGCGTGGACGTGGTGTTCGGGCTTCCAGGGGATGGAATCAACGGCATCATGGAATCGCTTCGCACACACAAGGAGAAGATTCGCTTCGTGCAGGTGCGCCACGAGGAATCCGCGGCGTTTATGGCCTGCGGGTATGCCAAGTTCACCGGCAAATTGGGTGTTTGCCTTGCGACTTCAGGACCAGGAGGAATTCACTTGCTGAATGGCCTCTACGACGCCAAGCTCGATGGACAGCCCGTTCTGGCGATCACCGGACTTCAATTCCACGACCTGATCGGAACGTTCACCCAGCAGGATGTCGCTCTCGACAAGCTCTTCATGGATGTCGCAGTTTTCAACGAGCGCATCATGGGTCCCACGCACGTGGAAAACATTACCGATCTGGCCTGCCGCATGGCGTATGCCTACCGGGGCGTTTCGCACATCGCGTTTCCCGTTGACCTGCAGGAAAAGGAGCTGAAAGAACGGCAGCGCTCGTCGCGTAATATTCCTCACCATACTTCCGACGTACATGCGCAGAGCGCGCGCCTTCCTGACCGCATGGATCTTGAATGGGCAGCAGAAATCCTGAATCAAGGCAAAAAGGTCGCCATTCTTGCCGGCCGCGGCGCCCTGGGCGCAACCGATGAACTGGAACAAGTAGCTGAGCTGCTCGCTGCTCCCATCGTGAAACCCCTTCTCGGCAAAGGAGCAGTGCCGGATGACAGTCCTTACACCACGGGAGGCATTGGCCTGCTGGGCACCAAGCCTTCGCAGGAAGCCATGGAGGATTGCGACACCATCCTCATCGT
>DASZFK010000714.1:0-12742 GCA_035939855.1 Candidatus Angelobacter sp. | reverse complement strand
CGCTCCGCCAGGTCGGAGTCGGTTTCCGTGTTCGGAAGCAGCACCTTCATGGCCTCGATGCGCTCGGAAAGAACGTTCTTCACTTTGTAGACCTGGCCCATGCCTCCCTGGCCAAGAACTTCAACGATCTCGTAATCGCCAATGCGTTCGCCGATATTCATAGATAAGCCCCCAACGTTTCTTCGACCCCAGGCACACGCTTAACCAGATTTTAGACGGAAAGATGGGCCGATTGTAGCATCATTGGGCGACCGCGATTAACACTAATAAAAAAGCAAGAATCGAGATCAAAAATGCTCTTTTCACCACTTCTGTCGTATCTCTCTTTTCTTTCTTTTTTGTTTTTGATCTTGATTCGTGTTAATTCGTGTGTATTCGCGGCTAAAAAGTTTTGGGGTTTTCTCAGTGTCTTCGTGCCGTAGCCTGCCCTTGAGAGAAGCGAAGGGTAGTGGGTTGTGGTTTTTGTTTGTGGCTCCGCTGTGAAACCTGCAGTTTTGATTTAGCATTTTTTAGTTGGGAGATTGCTATGAGAATTCTTTGGACACTTGTCCTCGTCTTTTTTCCTGCTGGCGCGGGTTTTGCCCAGACTCCGAGTTCATCGAAAGGCAGTGATGCCCTGGCACTTTGACCCGGCCGTGCGCGACCAGATCGTGGCCCGCTATAAAGCCTTGAAGCTGCCAACCTACTGGGGAGGCCTAAACGCTGAATTGACCGCCACGTTCAGCAAGGGTGGAGAAGTCCGGTCGGTTGAGATTGCTTATCCTCGCGATACTGTCAGCCAGTATCTGCGGTATGGAGCCATGTACGATCAGGGGCTGAGAAAATTGCCATAACCCCAAGCAGAGTAGCTGCATCTTATTATGTGGAACATGGGCTGTTGCTGACTTAAGTAACATCGATTGGCAAGGACTTTTATTTTGAAGTTGCGAAGAAGCAAGAAGTTACCGTACTATCGCAAACAGCAGTTCTGTTGAATAATTTCCCCCGGGGCAAGCAGGTTTCCCGTGAGTCAGATGAGAATTGGTTTCAGGTCTTCGGTTGTTGTTTTTCTTTTAGCTGTTTTGCCGGTCGGCATCGCTTTTGCCCGTACTTCTACGCCTTCCCGGACGACCGCGAAAAAAGACGGAAAAGTGGTCGATAGCGCTCGCGCCAAAAAGCATACGGCGCGCCATCGACGCCATCGTTATTACGAGCATTTCTATACTAGTTCGTTTGCCGATGACATTGTGACAGGCGACATCACAACCGGTGAGGACCCGGTAGTTCGCCAGGCTGCGATTGACGCCCTGGGCAATATGAACGGCACAATCGTCGCCATCGATCCGACCAACGGAAGAATCCTGGCCATGGTGAACCAGAAACTGGCCCTTTCCGAAGGCGCTCAGCCATGCTCCACCATAAAGTTGGCCGTTGCCCTGGCCGCCCTGAATGAACAGGTCGTCACGCCTGAAACCCTGGTGTCGGTAGGCCGGCGCTCCAGTGTGGACCTGACCGAAGCCCTGGCCAAGTCCAACAACGCCTATTTCGAAGCCCTGGGACGCAAGCTGGGATTTAATAAGGTCAGCTATTACGCCCATCAATTCGGTCTGGGCGAGCTGGCGGCATTCAATATCGAAGGCGAACACCTGGGCGTATTTCCATCGCAGGAACTCGATGCCAAGCTGGGAGGCGTGGGCAAAATGTGCTCCTTTGGCGAGAGCATCTCTATGACCCCGTTGCAGCTCGGCGCCCTGGTATCGGCGATCGCTAATGGCGGGACACTTTATTATCTCCAGCATCCCACAACGCCGGAAGATCTCCTGAATTTCCAGCCGCGGATTAAGCGGCAACTGAATATCGGCCCGCTGATCCCGGAGATATCGATGGGCATGATGGGCGCGGTCGATTACGGCACGGCTCGCAGCGTCCACCTGAATTTCAACGAAGAGCAGATCCTGGGCAAGACCGGCACCTGCTCCAAAGACGGCACCCGCTTCGGCTGGTTCGCCTCCTACGCCAACACCCAGGTTGGACACATCGTCACCGTGGTCTTCCTGCAAGGCGGCCGCCCGACTTACGGCCCCAAAGCCGCCGAGATCAGCGGAAAGTTCTATCGTGGGCTTTACGACCATAGATTCTTCGCTGTGCCAGCGACCGCTACCACCCGCGTTAATTCGGAGAAATCTACGGCGGTGGGAACTCAGCAGTAGATTAAACATTCTGAACACTCAAAGAGGCGGCCTGCAAAGGCCGCCTTTATTCTTCAACAGGCAACCCACGCGCCTCAAGAATCAGGCGTTGAGATCAAACGACCCAATTCATTCGCTACGATTCCGCCTGTACGATCCCAGTAGTGCCTATGAGAGCCGGGCCAATGCAATTAGAAACCTATAAGTTCAGCGCGAACTCTGGTTTCGATTCACTGGATATGAACTTATACGGCAAAATATTTCTGAAGGTGTAACAAAAACCATCTCACGGGAACGGACGGGGTGGATGCGGAGAGGAATGCCGAAATCAGAGGCGAACCCTAGCGGAGCAAATAACAGAACGAGCAGCGAACTAAAGAATGGTTTTAAGCCGACGCAGGGTTCCCCCTTCCCATGCGCCGGCCCTTCCCTGACTTATCAGCGAGCTGTCTGGCTAAAGGTGTTCTGCTCCTGAGCGGTATTTGCGTTGTGGATCAGGAGGTCGGTCATTGGAAAATCAGCGAAGGCAGCGACACGGGCTGCGGCAACTTTGCCGGTTGGGGCTGTTGGAAATACTACAGGAGAGCGACGCTTGCTTGCGCTCTGGACAGCCTTGCTTGCAGCGGCTGGCTTAAGGTTAAGGCCCGTCGTGCGTTGGAAACCCCACTCACCGGTGACGTAGCAAAAGTCTGCGGGAGCGTTTTGAACCCAGTTGAACAGCCGCTTGAAAATGTTCATGTCTTTCACCCTCTCCTTATACCTGCGCCTTGTTGTGGCAGATGTACTTTTGTAATGCAAGCGCCGGGCCATAATGGGAAATCGTTTGTTTTCAAGGGTATTAAGGGCTGAAGGATGGATTTCAGCGTTAGAGAGCGCAGCCGTTTAGTCTTGGCTGCGTGATATGGCGCAATTGCGTGGTGCAAGAAAGGACTAACCGCTAAAGGACGCGCAGGCCGCAAAGGAAACCAACATGTTAACCACAAAGGAAGACGAAGAGAAACTCAAGGACACGAAGGAAAACGAGCTTAATTAACCGCAGAGAGCGCAGAGAAGAAACCCAAAATGGGATTTACGGAGCCACGGTGCGGGTCAGGTAGTCGGTTAGGCTTAGAGTGATCAGGATGAGCAGCCAGAAGAACCCGGCGCAGACGGTGAGAATGGTCAGCTTGCTGCTATAGCGTACGTGCATGAAGTAGAGGATCACGAATGTGGCCTTGGTACATGCGATAGTAAGGGCGATGACAGGGTTCCACTTTCCAAGATCGACGAGTGCGACGGAGTAGGTGAGGACAGTGCCAGCAACCAAAGCAAAGAACACTACAAAGTAGGTTGTGAGGGTTGGATGTGAATGTTCTGACATGATTAGCTCCTAGCTGTGGGCTGCTGGCTTCTAGCCAAAAAATAATGCCACCTCTCAGAGACGTCTGAGACGTTTTGGATACCGATTCCCGGGGATTCTGGTTCATTACCTCTTCGGGTTTCTCCGTGCCTCAGTGTCTCCGTGGTGGGTTTAGTTTGTAGCTGTTTCACCTATGCCTGCTGATCAGGTAGAGCAGCGGGAAGAGGTAAATCCAAACGATATCTACGAAGTGCCAGTACAGCCCGCCGTATTCCACTGGGGAATAATATTCAGGGCTGAAATCACCTCGGTTTGCTTTCAACAATAACCATGTCATCAAACCCATGCCCAGGATCATGTGAAGGGCGTGAAGGCCGGTCATGGCGAAATAAAAAGAGAAAAAGATCTGGGTCTGACGGGCAATCTGCCGGGCAGCTTCAAGGGGTATCTTTTCCCGATTGGCAACCTCTTGAGCGATGTTGCCCGTTTCGCACCCGAGCCCCCCTTCTGCATTAAAGGAGGCGCCGGGAATGTGGCACTCTTCGTATTTGTCGTAATACTCCTTGGCTTTAACGCCGAGGAAGGCCGATCCCAGCAGCATGGTGAGAGCTATAAACAATATCTGAAAGCGCCGAATGCCACGTTGTGCCGACCAAACCGCCATAGCCATCGTCAAGCTGCTGGCGATCAAGACCAGGGTATTGGCGAAGCCCCACGAAACTTGTATGCTCCAGCTTCCGGCCACAAAGGCCTCGTAGTACTTGAGGCGATAGATCAGGTAAGCGGTGAATAGCCCGCCGAACATCATGATTTCGGTCAGCAGGAAGCACCACATCCCAAAATTGCTGGCTTCCCGCTGCTGCTCCATGCTGTCGAACTGATGGGCCAGCGCCGGATGATGCTCTGTGGTGGTTGTCTGGCTATGGGACAACTGGAACCTCCCCGTCTTGTTCTTCCCCGTAGTGATACGGGTCTTCTGTGACCACAGGAGTGTGTTCGAAGTTGTGAGTCGGAGGCGGCGAACTTGTCTCCCATTCCAAACCCTTTGCCTGCCAGGGGTTTGGACCGGCGACCTCGCCGTACCTCATCGACCATAGGAGGTAGATGAGTGGAAGAATAAATCCTACCGCCAGGATGGAAGCGCCCGCGGTAGAGAGCACGTTGAGCACCTGGAATTCCGGAGGATAAGCAGCATAGCGGCGCGGCATCCCCAGATACCCGAGAATGAACTGCGGGAAGAATGTCAGGTTGAAGCCTATAAACGTAATCAGCGCAGCCAGCTTTGCCCAGCCTTCCGGATACATGCGTCCGGTGAGTTTAGGCCACCAGAAATGCAGCCCTCCTAAATAGGCCATGACCATGCCGCCCACCATTACATAATGAAAATGCGCGATCACGAAATAGGTGTCGTGCACGTGAATATCGAGGCCTAATGCAGCCAGAAACAGTCCCGTCAGCCCTCCAATCGTAAACAAGCCAATGAACCCGATGGCGTACAGCATAGGCGTATGAAAGCTCACCGAGCCTTTGTACATGGTTGCAGTCCAGTTGAAGACTTTGACTGCGGAGGGAATCGCGACGGCAAAACTCATCAGCGAAAACACCAGGGCGGAATAGGTGGAGATACCCGCGACAAACATGTGATGGGCCCATACCAGAAAGCCAAAGACGGCGATGGCAATGCTGGAAAACGCCACAAACGAATATCCGAAAACGCGCTTGCGCGAGAAGCAAGTCACGATCTCGCTGATCACGCCCATGCCCGGCAAGATCATGATGTAGACCGCTGGATGGGAGTAGAACCAGAACATGTGCTGGAAGAGCACCGGATCGCCGCCCAGCTTAGGATCGAAGATGCCAATATGGAAGCCGCGCTCCACAGCCAGCAGGATCAGCGTAATGGCCAGCACTGGGGTGGCCAGCACCATGATCAGGCTGGTGGCATAGTTTGACCAGATAAACAGCGGCAACCGGCCCCAGGTCAGCCCGGGCGCCCTCATCCGATGGACAGTCACGATGAAGTTCAAGCCGGTGAAGATGGAAGCAAAGCCGGCGATGATAATGCCCACCGCCATGGTAACCACGTGGGTCTTCAGGTACCCGGAGCTGAGAGGCGTATAGAAAGTCCAGCCGGTGTCTACGCCACCGAGAACCATGGTAGCCACAGAAAAGCACGCGCCAATAATAAAAATGTACCAACTGGCGAGGTTGATTTTAGGAAGCGCCAGGTCTTTGGCGCCCACCATCAATGGAACCAGGAAATTTCCAAGCGTGGCGGGAATCGACGGCACCAGGAAAAAGAAGACCATGTTGACGCCGTGCAGGCTGAACAGCTTGTTATAAACATCTGCCTGGAAAAGCGCACCTTCAGGAACGAGCAAATGCAAGCGGATCAAAGCGGCGAATACGCCACCTATCAGGAAGAAAAATGTAATCGTAATAAGGTAAAGAACGGCAATCCGCTTATGGTCCTTGGTGAGCAGCCACGAGCGGATGCCGTAGTTGTCATTAAGATAATGCTTCTTCGGCATTTCGAGCTGCGGCTGCGTGGGTATGGTTACGGTACTCATGGTTTTTTCCCTGGTTGCGGCTGAGTGGTCCCGCCCTGGTTTTTCATTTCCTGCTGAATGTTGGGGACCTCGGTGTCGCGGAGCATGGTGGGCGAGGTGCGGTTATTCAGGGGCTCTCCTGACTGTTCGCCCAGGCTCTTGATATAGGCAATCAACTGGAGCATGCCATCTTCATTTACGATTCCCTTGAAGGTCGGCATAATGGGCTGGAAGCCGGAGACGATCTTGGCCGCCGGATCAAGAACTGATTCCCGAATGTAATTGTCGTCGGCGATGATGGTACGGCCATCGGAAAGCCGGACCGGCCTTCCGTAAAGACCTTGAAGGTTAGGACCTCTTGCACCCGAATCCGGTCTATGGCAGGTAATGCAGCCAAGGTCCTGAAAATATTTCTCGCCGTTTGCGGCCATGGAACCTTCGGCCTTGCCGCTGCCCAGCCAAGCCTCGAAATCTTCCGGCTTCATCACTACGACTTCACCGATCATGGCTGAGTGCTTCGTGCCGCAATATTGGGAGCAGAAAAGGTGATATGTCCCTGGCTGCGTGGCCTCAAACCAAACCGTGTTGTAACGATTGGGAAGCACATCGTATTTCACGCGGAAGGCCGGGACAAAGAAGCTGTGGATCACATCCTGGGAGATCATGGAAATCTTGACCGGCCTACCCATGGGAACGTGAAGAGAGTTGATTTCGCGCTGTCCCCCGGAATATTCAAACTTCCACATCCACTGTTTGCCTACGCCGTAAAGCTCCAGGGCATTGGTAGGCGGCCGGCGCTGATGAAAAAAAATGATGGCTGCCCAGGCAAAGATGAACATGGAGATACCCAGGGGGATGACCGTCCAGATGATTTCGAGCAAGGTAGAGCCGTGAATCTGTTCTGCTTTGCGGCCTGGAGTTTGCTTGTACTTGATGGCAAAGAAAAGAATCAGCAGGGCGATCAGTAACGAGAAAAACGTCGTTATCAGCACCAGGAAGAGATAGAGAGCGTCCACCTGTCCGGCGACGGTTGAAGCTTGCTCGGGAAATAATGGCAATTTAGGTTGCATCTATATCGCTTTCGATCTATACAAAAAATTCAGTGTGCAGGGGCTAAAGCCCCAATATTTTTTTACAACTCTCGGCACGACTAAGTTCCTTCGGCAGAACCTCAGGACAGGCCGTGCCCTGATACCTTCAGAGGCTAAAGCCGTTGAAAGCCTCGTTGTTTCATTGCATGGTCCCGGCGGAACATGACAAACATGAATCCACCCAACACCAGCATCGTAGCCAGGGCACTCACCCGCAGAATATTGAAAATCGCCGCGCCGTATTTTCCCTTGGCCGGGTCATAGTGATAGCAAATCAAAAGCATTTGATCGACCAACCCGCCAACTTTTCCTTGGGAGGTCTGAACGATGCCCAGCTTCAGATCACGAGGAGCATATTCGATTCCGTAGTAGTACTGGGCCAGGTGGCCATCCGCGGTCAACAGCATGATGCCGCTGGCGTGGGCATATTGCTGAATCTGGGGATCCCAGGCATAACGAAACCCTACGGCCTGGGCGAGAGCGTCGATCTGGTCTTTTTTCCCGGTCAGGAAGTGCCAGCCCGACTCCGAACCGGGGCGCCGATAGCGCTTCAGTAGTCTTTGTTTGGTTTCACTGGCCGCCGTAGGCGTGTCACGCGGATCGAAGCTGACTGTAACAACATTGAACTCTCGCCCGACGTTGAAGCTCAGAACGTTGAACGATGAGGTGAGACCGTTCAATACCTGCGAGCAGAGCATGGGGCACTGGTAATACACCAATGAGAGCACAACCGGCTTTTGGCCAAAGTAATCTCCCAGCTTCACGGTCTTGCCCTGTTCATCGAGAAATGTCAAATTCAGAGGCACGGGCTGATTCAGGCGTTGGTCGATTCCTACTTGTCGCAAGATTGCCGGCTGCTCGTTCGATGATGTTTCCCCTATCTCTCCTCTAGGCGCTGCCTGGCCGAGCAGCGGAAGACGGGCTGCACAGCACAGTGCAAGCAGGGCCAGCAGGCGCCGAATTTTGGTTTTGCTGATCAACTGCATTTACTGTCCCGCTTTCCTCGCTTCACCCTGAACGGCTGACATTGGAAGAACTGACCGCGCCGGTTCGACCGGTACTGAAACTGCCGGCATAAACGGGCCGCTCACCTGGGGCAGTCCTTCTTTCGAGAGCAATTCCATCGCGCGGTCGATCGGGATATGAACAGTTCCGTCAGGATTTTTGCCGGTGCTTCTTAAATGCGCGTCTTCGGCAGAGCGCAACTGGTTCATGTCTCTCGCGTCGTCGTATTGCAATCTTGGCGCAGGAAAAGTCCTTTCAAAATGGCTCTCTTGCTGAGCGCGCTCGTCCCAGTCAGGGGGAGGCCTCAGGCCCTCGGGCTGTTTGGGAATAGCTCTTTCCCGATTGAGCTGCTCCTGCGCGGGCGTCAGTTGCGCGTCATGCTGCCTCTCCCACCAATCAAGTCCTCTCATGATGACAACGCACAACACCATTACAAGTCCCGCCATAATTGCCAGAAAAACCACAGATACGACGATCATGCGGACGCTGAAGTCAACTTCCTGATGTCCCTCTTTCACCTGCAGGCCGCTCGATTGTGGACGATACTCATCCATGTTTGGCCTCCAGCATCTCGACAAAATGAGGATCGTTGACCGGCAGCAGCGCGCGCTGGCTCAGCTTACGGGAAAAATTCCACAGCCATAGGCCGCCGATCGCCAGGAAAGTTACGGCATCTGCAGCGATATCAGACCATTCAACATGATGATGGAAATTCGGCGTGATCTGCCAGAACAGGTCAACGTATCGCATAAACAAGACCAGCAAGGCAACGAACACCAGCTTGCGCGCCTGGCGTTTCAGGTTGCGTGAAAGCAGCAGGGCGAAAGGCAACGCAAAGTGCAGGGTAATCAGCCCTATTACGATAATTTGCCAATGTCCCTTGATCCTATCCAAATACCATCGGATCTCTTCCACGATGTTGCCTGACCAGATCACCAGCCATTGGGCAAACGACAGGTAGGCCCAAAGGACCACGAAGGCCAGCATCAGCTTGCCGAAGTCATGAAGATAATCGGCTTTGAACATGCGCGAGAGCGGCCCGCGGGGCGTCAGCTTGGCCAGAAGAAAGATGGTGAAGGCAAAGGTGCTGAGGCACTGGCCCACCATGAACAACATGCCGAAAACCGTGGACCACCATTCCGGGGCTAGCGACATGACCCAATCGACGGAGGCAAACGTGATGGTGAGGGCGTAGAAGACGATGCCTGCGCCGCTCAGGTTTTGAATGCCAACAAAGGCAGCAGGCGTGGCTTGGCCGGCTTCTTCAATGTGGGACCAGCGCAACATCCGCCGGGCCAGAAATCCCCAGCCGAAAAAGTAGATGAGCCCGCGGATTACGAAGAAGGTGGGATTCAGGTAGAAGTGGGCTTTGTCCGCTCCCAGGTCTTTTGGATCCATCTCGGTCCAAGGATAAAGATGGAACATTGTCATTCCAACGACAATGAGAACCCAGCAAGCCAGCATGAGAGACAGGTTGTGGGTAGCTGCTTCCCAGAACCGGCGACCGATTCTTCCCCAATTTCCGCCGGTGGTGTATTGCAGCATCAGCAACACCAGCGAACCCAGGGTAAGGCCGAGCCAAAAAATAAAGGCTAGCAACCAGGCGTGAAAAAACTTTTGGGGATTCAAAAAAGCGAGGATCAATGAGACCACGGCAAAAACCGCGCCCACAATGAGAGCCCGACCTCACCATTGAGGAATCACAGAGGGCGGCGCAAAGTCAGCCGGATTAACACGGACAGTCGTGCTCATGGCTTAGCCCTCCTCTCCGGTTCCTGGGCGTTGGATGAACCATTTGACGTGCTCCGTTCCTGAGGCGAAAGATCGTCCGGGTTGGCATTCTGACTGCGTTGCAGCACCCGGATGTACGCTGCGATGGCCCAGCGATCGGCGGGCTTGATTTGCGCAGCGTAGTCCGGCATGGCCCCGAAGCCATTGCTCATCACGTCAAAGAAGTGTCCTAATGGGGCGTTTCTCAGCCGCTGTTCATGGAAGGACGGCGGTTGCTTGTAGCCACGTTGGACGATCATGCCCCGGCCATCGCCGACGCGCGCATGGCAAGGAGTGCAATAAATCGTGTAGCGCTCCTGTCCATGGAGCAGGAAGTGGTGCAAGTCTTCTTGTTTTGAGACTTCTTTCTTGATTTCGTCGGGCAATTCATTTCCCAGGACATTTCCGTGTTTCCCCGTAAAGAAGTATGTATCCTCGTCGAGTTGATCGCGAGCCACGGTGCCGGGCACAGGATCGCGGGCCGAGCGCTGGTCCGGGAAAAAAGTATTCGAACGCAAAGGAATGAATTTGGGCTGGTTTTGCATGTCCTGGCGGCAGCCGGAAAGACCGAACCCTAAGACCAGCAGTGCTGCACTCATTGCCAGCGCAAATCGGTTTTGTGCCAAGAGCTTAATGCGGCACCTCCGTGACCTGCACAGGATGAAAGCTTTCCAGAAAACTGCGGGTGGCATCGAGTCGGAACTGGGGGTCTTGCGATTCAATGCACAAGAAAAAACGATCGCGGCTGGCGCGAATAAAATTGGGAGAATTGAATACTGGATGGTAGGGTTGCGGCAGACCATTGAGTGCGATCATGCCAAACACCGCGGCCAACGAGGCGCCCAGGATGGCGCATTCGAAAGTGACTGGAACAAATGCCGGCCACGAGTGAAATGGCTTGCCACCAACGTTTACGGGATAGTTCACTGCCGATACCCAGTATTGCAGGGAATACCCTCCAATCATTCCCAGAAGGGCGCCGCACAAGCAAACCAGCGGTACGCGATTGTGGTGGACTCCAATGGCCTCTGCAGCCTCTTCCAGTGGATACGGCGTATAGGTATCCATCTTGCGGTAGCCTTTTTCGAAGGCTGCCTTCGAAGCCTCAACCAGGTCAGTAGGCGTATCGAACTCCGCCATTAGTCCGTAAATAGGAGAGATGGTTGTTGTCTTCATTCTTTCACCTTCGCCTGGGGCAACAGGGTGCGCATCTCAAAGATCGAGATCGCGGGCATGAACCGGATGAACAGGAAGAACAACATGGTGAATAAACCCATGGTGCCAACGAAGGTCATCACGTCCCACTTGGTGAACCAATACATGCCCCAGGAACTTGGCAGGAAATCGCGCTGCAGACTGGTCACCACGATCACGAAGCGTTCCAGCCACATGCCGGTATTCACCACCAGGGCCACGCAAAAGAGTTTCCAGGGCGTAGAGCGCACCTTGTTGAACCAGAGCAATTGAGGTATGACGATATTGCACAGGATCAACATCCAGTAATAGAACGCGTACGGGCCGGTCATTCTATTGAGGATCATCGACCATTCGAATTTATTGTGGCTATACCAGCCAAAGAAGACCTCCATAGCATAGCTGTACGCCACAATCAGACCGGTCGCCAGCATCAGCTTGGCGGCATTCTGCAAGTGCCGAAGCGTGATGTAGTCCTCCATGTGGTAGAGAGCCCTGAAGGGAATCGCCAGGATCAGAACCATGGCAAAACCTGAGTAGATGGCGCCCGCCACGAAATAAGGTGGAAAGAACGTCGTGTGCCAGCCCGGTATCACCGATACGGCGAAGTCCAGACTCACCACGCTATGCACGGAGAGCACCAAGGGAGTGGCAAGCCCTGCCAGCAGCACGTAGGCTGTCTCATAACGGTTCCAGTGGCGAGCAGAGCCGCGCCAGCCCATCGCGAGCATTCCGTAAATCCTGCGCACGACCAGGGTTTTAGCCGAATCGCGCAAGGTAGCAAAATCAGGAATCAGGCCTATGCCCCAAAACAGGAATGAGACCGTGAAATACGTTGAGACGGCAAAAACGTCCCAGATAAGCGGGCTGCGGAATTGCGGCCACACGCCCATGCTGTTGGGATAGGGAAAGAGCCAATAGACAGCAAGCCAGGGCCGGCCAGTATGGATCAGCGGAAACATGCCGGCTTGCATCACGGCAAAGATCGTCATGGCCTCGGCAAAGCGGTTGATCGAGGTCCGCCAGCTTTGTTTGAACAGCAGAAGAATGGCCGAGATCAACGTTCCAGCGTGTCCAATACCGATCCACCAGACGAAGTTGATGATTGCGAATCCCCAACCAACAGGGATGTTGATGCCCCAGATGCCCGTGCCTCTGAAGAACAAATACGAAACGGCGGTCGTCAACATGCCCGCCAGCATGGCTCCCATGGAGAAAATCAATATCCAAAAGACCGGCGTATGCTTGGTCAGCACCACGCCGCCGATGCGGTCGGTTACGGTGTTAAAGTCCTGGCCGGGACCGATGATGGGCGGCCTTACACCTTTCGGCGGCAGCAGATCGATTTCGTCACGAACTGGCATTCGTTAGGCCTTTTTCTCTCCGGACTTGAGTTCAGGATTTGGGTTGCGAACCGCCCCGATATATGTAGTGCGTGGACGGGTGTTCAGCTCTGCCAAAAGGCTGTAATTACGGTCACCAGCTTTGAGCCGGGAAACACGGCTGTTTGGGTCGTTGATGTTGCCGAATACAATGGCTTCCGTCGGGCAGACTTGCTCACAAGCCGTCTTAATGCTGATTACTTTTTCATTCCCCGTTCTATAACTATCTTCAATACGAACGATC
>DASZFK010000713.1:0-37384 GCA_035939855.1 Candidatus Angelobacter sp. | reverse complement strand
AGAAATACACGACTATAGCTTGCCGCGCCCGGTCGTTCTTCTACTTTGCAACAGAAGAAAATCTAAAGTAAAAAGAAATGACGCCCAGTTTCAGGTCCTATGGACTGCGCCTTGGCGCAGTCCTGCGCTGAATGCTGACTGCTTTCCTACACCATCTCTGTCCCCCACAGGTCATGCAGGTGGATAATGCCTTCCACATTGCCTGCAGCGTCGGTCACGACCAGGGAAGTGATTTTTTTCTGCTCCATGATGTTCAAGGCCGTGGCTGCGAATTCCTCTCTTCGAATGGTTTTGGGGCTGGGGGTCATGCACTCCTGCGCAGCCAAGTTTAGGACGTCTTTATGGTGTTCCAGCAGTCGCCGTAGGTCACCATCGCTGATTACTCCGAGCAATTTGTTGCCTTGGGCGACGGTCGTGATGCCCAGGCCTTTTCGAGACATTTCATAAATCACCTCTGGCATTTTTGTTTCTGGGGCCACCCGAGGCAGGGCATCGCCGCTGTGCATCAGTTGCGACACCCGGGCCAGCTTTTTGCCAAGCTTTCCACCGGGATGCAGATCGGCAAAATCTTCTTCCTTGAATCCGCGTTTTTCCGCCAAGGCGACAGCCAGGGCGTCGCCAAGAGCAAGCATGGTGGTTGTAGAAGCCGTTGGCGCCAAACCCAGAGTACATGCCTCTTTTGCAATCGAACAATCGAGCGCAATATCTGCGGCCTGCGCCAATGTGGAGCGCTTATGAACTGCATTTCCCGAGTAGAGATTATCTCCCGTAATCGCGATCAGCTTGCTCCCGATCCGCCGTATCGTAGCCAGCAGCCTTAGAATCTCTTCGGTTTCTCCACTGGAAGAGAGCGCCACCACCACATCTCCCTTCACCAACATGCCCAGATCGCCGTGAAGCGCCTCAGCCGGATGAAGGTATAGAGCAGGCGTGCCGGTGGAACTGAGAGTAGCTGCGATCTTGCGGCCGATAATTCCGCTCTTGCCCATACCAGTGACAACCACGCGGCCACCACAAGAATGCAGGCATTCGACGGCGGCCATAAAGTCAGCAGACATCGGGCCATCGATGCGCTCCGCCAAAGCACGCAAGGCCTCAGCCTCGATCCGAACGACATTGGAGCCGGTAGATTGCATCGCCACTCATTTCTACCAAAAAACACAAATAAACAACAGAAAGCCAAAACCAAACCCACCACGGGGGCACAGCCTAGCGGAGCTATAACCAAACACCGGACTAAGTCACGATTAAATTAGAAATTAAAAATTGGAAATTAGAAATTAAGATGAGACGATGGACTCAGGATGATATGCGACCAATCGAAAGCAAAAGCATAGTGCCTCTCCTTCTCATGTTGCTGTGGCTGGTGTCCACAGCGAGTCCGCAATCACAACCCCAGGAGCAGCAGCGCAGAAGTCTGTCGGATCTCGTAAACCGGCCCGTTGTATACAGCATCTCCGGACCAGTGAAAGTTACGACCGATATCGTCTACAAAAAGGATGCAACAGCAGACTTCTTGAAGATGGACCTCTACACTCCTGGAGAGGCCCACGGCCCAGCGCCGATAGTGGTCTTTATCCATGGTGGCGTTCCGGCTGGTGTTCCGCTGCACCCGAAAGACTGGGGCATTTATAAGTCGTGGGGAAGACTGGTTGCAGCCTCGGGCATGGCATCAGTCACATTCAACCATCGCGGTAGCTATCCTGACCCAAATCTTGAACAAGCCTCCCACGACCTGAATGACCTCATCAGTTTTGTGCGTGCTCATGCCCAAGAGTGGAACCTGGATGGAAATCGCATCTGCCTGGCCGCTTATTCAGCAGGCGGGCCGCTGTTGAGCACGGCCATGCGCGACGCGCCGGCATACATTCGTTGCCTGGCAGGTTTTTATCCTTTTCTTGATCTGCGCGAATCAGCATTGCACAAGAAATATATGTCCGAGCAGCAACTACATGACTTCTCACCGATTGTCTTTCTTAGCCGGGGCCCAGATAAGCTTCCACCTATCTTCATCGCCCGCGCCGGTCGAGACCAGATACAGGATCTGGAGCCGGCGCTTGACCGGTTTGTGGCCGAAGCTCTTCGCCAGAATGTTGCGCTGGAGATCATGAACCACCCGACTGGTGTTCACGGCTTCGACAACCAGAATGACGACGACCGCTCTCGCGAGATTGTCAAAGCCGCTCTGGATTTCATGAAAACCCACTTGCGGTAAAGGACTTAGCAGGTCGATTCCCCTTCTGGAACCGGCGATTCTAATGAAACTACCTAGATTCTAATGGCCTGTCCTGAAGTTTCGCCGAAGGAGTTACTTTGGTAATCGTAATATTAGGACTTGGTAACTTGCCTTCCCAAAAAAGCACATTTATTCTTGCAAACGCGACAAATAATTAAAGATATTTAAGAAAGTGAAGGCTCATGAAACGGACTTTAACAGTGGCCGTTCTGATCGCTATCTCTGTCGGGGCGCCTCGCGCGCACAGCCAGGACTCCTCTGAATCGGCCCAGATCAAAGCGCTGATTCAAGAAGTTAATGACCTTAAAGCCCGCATCGCGGTCCTGGAAGCGAAGCAGGCAGGGACACAGTCTTCAGTTGTTTCCGCGCAAGCCTCTGTCAAGACGAATGACGACCCACCGGCTCCACCACAGACTGCCAGTGGCACTGAAACAACTTCTTTTGGGTTCCTGCGTGGGATCAAACTGCAAGGGTTTGGATCGTTGGGCTACAAAGCCAGCGACATCAAGGTTCCTGAAAATTCCTTTTTTGGATTTCGCCCTGGCTCCATGGGCAACTTCGCCATCGGTGACGTTGATCTTTTTGTGACCTCGGCGCTCACTTCCAAGGCTACCGTTTTAAGCGAGATCGTCTTCACTGAAACCGACAGCCAGAAGTTCGAAACCGACATTGAACGGCTGCTGGTCAAATACGACTTCAACGATTATTTCAAAACGTCGTTTGGCCGCTTTCACACGGCCACCAGCTATTACAACTCGGTCTTTCATCATGGACGATGGCTGCAGACAGCAGTCGATCGTCCCTTGGTTGTTGAATTTGCCGATGATGGCGGGCTGTTGCCCACCCAGGAAATCGGCGTCTCAGTCACTGGAAGAATTCCGTCAGGCAAGCTGGGATTGAACTATGTAGCTCAGTACGGAAGCGCCGACACGATTCGTCCGCAAATCAACCGGCCTGGCGCGATTGAAATTGATGAGAACAATGGGAATGGTGTGACCGTTGGCTTGTTTGCTAAACCGGATTGGCTTCCCGGATTGGATATTGGCGGCTCTTTTTATCATGACCGCCTCAGCCCTGATAACCAACCTATTCACATTGACCAATCCATCGGCTCGACCCATGTTGTCTACACCACGCCCCGGTTCGAGTTTCTCAACGAGGCTTTCATCATCCAGCACCGGGTTGAAGGCGGGGGGCAGACATTTAATACTCCGGCATTCTACAGCCTGATTTCCCAAAAGTTTGGAAGGAAATGGCGGCCTTATGTCCGCTACCAATATGCGAACGCTTCCACGCAGTCTCCGCTGTTTGGCGATGTAGGCCTGCGGCATGGACCCAGCGCCGGAGTGCGTTTTGATTACAACGACTATTTGGCATTGAAGATCCAGTACAACCGGACCCTGCGCCGTCAATTGGCAACGATCAACGACTTGGCGCTACAACTGGCGTTTCGGTTCTAAGGCAGGGAAGTGCGTGATGAGAAAATATCGTAAACATCTGGTCTGCTATGGCGTGGCGCTCTTGCTCGCAGCTTGCTACGCTTTTGCCACTCAGGTCAAAGAAAAGCCGAAAGATGAAGATGTAGAAGTGGCGGTGATTGTGAACCCCACAAACCCGGTGGAAGCGCTTTCGCTCGCCGACCTGCGCAAGATATTTGCCGGTGAAAAACAGTCGTGGGGCGCGCCCGGGCCTATTGCGCTGTTTGTCCGTGGACCAGGGGCCCGAGAGCGCGAAGTGTTGCTGAACCGCATATTGAAGATGAACGAGTCGGAATATCAGCAGCATTGGGTAAGAAAAATCTATAGTGGCGAGGCGTCGCGTCAGCCATTAGCGCTGCTTTCCAACGGCATGCAACTGGAAGCCATCCGCGCCGAGAAAGGCGCTATTGCGTTGATCTCGGTCCAGGATATCCATCAGGGCGTGAAAGTGGTAAAAATCGAAGGCCGGGTGCCGGGCATGAGCGGTTATCCGTTGAAGTAGCTCTTGAAAAACCAAAACCACCACGGAGAAAAGCAAGAGATTAGCCGCGAATTAACGCGAATTAACGCGAATGAACACGAATCAAAAATCTAAAAGATAAAAAAAGAAAGATAAACCCAAGAGCGAAGAAAACCTGGGTACACAAATAAAGTGCAATACCTTGATTTCGATTGATTCGCGTCAATTCGTGTTTATTCGCGGCTAAAAAGGTTTTTGGTTTTCTCCGTGTCTGCGTTGAGACACTGAGAGCCGACAAATTGAACAAGTTCAGTATTTTTCCTTGACAAGCCTGGAAACCACGGTTTATTTTGAACATGTTCAGTTTCAATTGCTATTTCGAGTGATGATGATGGCACGTAACCCTGGAATCTACGTCGAGATTCTAATCCGTGGCAGCGCCGATGAGGTTTGGCAGCGGACTCAGATTCCCGGTCTTCATGAACTTTGGGATTTACGCTTTACGGCCATTGAATACCTCCCGAGAGCGTCAAAGAACGAACCCCAGCGATTCCGTTATTCGACGCGCATTGGGTTTGGTGTGAAGATCGAAGGGGAAGGCGAAAGCACGACTACTGGGGATGATGCTGCCAAGCTACGTACTTCGGCCCTGAAGTTTTGGTCCTCAGACCGAAAATCGCTCATCAAGGAAGGTTCAGGATACTGGCGATATATTCCGGTTAACGATGGAATTCGCTTTCTAACCTGGTACGACTATCGGACCCGCTGGGGAGCGCTAGGCGCCTGGGTCGACCGCCTTCTGTTTCGGCCTCTGATTGGCTGGGCTACAGCGTGGAGCTTTGATCGCCTGCGTCTTTGGATTGACCGAGAGATACCGCCTCGATCCAGCCTGCGAATGGCATTGATTCATGCCATGGCACGAATGGGAATCTTCTTTGTCTGGCTGTGGCAGGGGTTAATGCCCAAGCTCTTGTTTCCGAGTGTTGATGAGCGCCTCTTGATGACCGCAATGGGAGTGCCGCGCAACTGGTTGGCGGCGGTTGGCGTTATTGAATTGGCGCTGGCCTTCGCGGCCTTGCTGCTCTGGCGGTGGCGGCCCTTTTTTCTGATGAACATCATTGCCATGGCCGGCGCGCTGGTGGCCGTCGCTGTCGCAGCACCGCCTTACCTTGTGGCCGCATTCAATCCGGTCACGCTGAATGCCGGGGTGATTCTTTTGTCGTTCATCGGCTACCTCGCGGCAGAGGAGCTACCTTCCGCTTCCCAGTGTCTTCGGCGGCCGCGCAAGGAGTCAGAATGAAATCCATATACGAGCGAGCGCTGGGCTCGAATTTTCAGCGGCTCCATCCACAGATACAGCGCCGGTTCGGGTTTTCGAGTAGCGACAACATCGCCGCGATCGGGACGGGGACCATGGATGAAATCTGGCATGGGCCGCACTATACCCTGCCATTCTTATACTTGGGCTCATGGCGTCGCATCATGTTCCCGGAGAGCGGGCATAACATTCCATTCGAAATCGCGAACTACAGCTATCTGGATCCATTGGGCCGCGAGACGGTCACCTGGATCCGAACATTTCAAACCAAGAGGCCGCGCCGTTTTGATGCCTACATGATCTATAGCGAAAAGCGGCAGCGCATTGTCGACTATCTCGGAACTCACCAGCATCTGGCCGTGGATATCGATCTCGATGTGGCTCCCAACGGCGGCCTGCGCTTGCGTTCGGGTGACCAGCGTTTTTATGAAGGATGGATCGGGTTCTCCTTTCCTATGCTTTTCTCAGGCACTGCGGATGTGTGCGAATGGTATTACGAGACCCATGATTGTTTTCGGATCGAAGTGGATGTGCGAAATCGGACTTGGGGGCGTCTTTTCGGTTATAGAGGACACTTCCAGGTCGAGTGGCGCTCCGTGGCCGTCTCAGACATTCCAAAAACGATGTTGCCGCGTCGAACCGAGCCACGCGAATAGCATTCCTGAATTTCAAGTCCTTGATAGGTAGCCATAGTAGCGATACACTATGGCTATGCATAGCCATAAAAAACGTTCTGTTGGAATCAAGGAGCTAAAAGACCGGGCATCGGAGATCGTGGCGACGGTTCAGCGCACCGGCCAGGCCATATTGATTACCAAGAATAACCAGGAAGTGGCCCAAATCACTCCTATCCCTAAAGATCCTTACCAACGACTTGTGGATGCGGGCATCTTCCGTCCGGGGCCGAAACCTCGTCCGTTGAGTGAACTGAAACTTAAGCGGCTTGCGCTTGACGATACTGGTGCGGTTAACGCTATTTTACAGGACCGCGAGGAAAAAGACTGATGGAGTTCGTCTATATAGATCCGTCTGTCCTCATTTCAATTGTGTTAGGAACTCCCCGCGGAACTCAAGCACTGGCAATTCTGGATTCCCGCGATTCATGCACAAGCGAGTTCTCACCGGTGGAATGCCAATCCGGGCTCTCATTTCACTATTCTGCCGCGCCCGCTGGTCTTCCCACTGCTGAACAATTGCTAAGCAGCCTTCTGTCAAGGATGCAGATGATCCAGATAACGCCATCGATCATCAGCGATGCCCGCACACTAGTCCGCCGATATCGGTCCGGGCTTGGATTAAGAGCTTTGGATGCTTTGCATATAGCGTCATGCGCGCAAATCACAACGCACCTTGGCGCCCGCACCATCGAATACATCACCGCCGACCGCCGGCAGCACAATGCCTTTACTGCAGAAGGATTCTCTGGAACTCTGCTTGTTTAACAGGTTGAAACCCTTCCTAACGGACGTGCACTTTCAGTAACTCGTTGTTTCTCTTGAGTGTCAAGTATGATTAATTATGATTAAGTTGCAATGAGCCCACAACTTGTCGTCACGAGTAAGGGTTTGAAGCGAGCAGGAAGTGAAGCCGCCACTCTGTGATGTGAAAAATTGACTTGGAGAGGTGATTCAAATGCGTTATCCGATCATGCTGGGGACTATCTTGTTAGTCATGTTTCTAGGGACTGGTAAATCGAGCGCCGCGGCATGGGACGACCCGCCGGGAGGCTCGTACCGCTCGAGTTGCAAGAACATTAAAGTGCGAGGCGACGTTCTCTACGCACGATGCAAGGACTACAACAATCACTGGGCCGATACGCAACTCAACGATTATGACCGCTGCGGTGGCGACATCAGCAATACCGGTGGCCAGCTCGCCTGCGGTGGCGGCCAGGGTGGGGGTTCGTACCCCTCCGGTAACTACACCCAGACTTGCCGCGATATCAGCGTCCGCGGCAATACTCTTCGTGCCCGTTGCCAAACAGGCAATGGCGATTGGAATGACACCTACCTTGAGTCTTACAACCGCTGCAGAAATGGCATCAGCAATATCAACGGCCAGCTTCGCTGCAACGGAGGCGGCGATGGCGATCGCGACTATGACCGAGGAGGACGCGCGCCGCGAGGTTCATATACCCAGACCTGCCGCGACATCGGCGTTCGGGGTGACACGCTTTCTGCTGAGTGCGACACCGGCAATGGCGATTGGCGCCGGACTTCGCTTGATCATTATGACGACTGCTCTGGGGAAATCGTAAACGACAATGGCCAGCTTGAATGCACCCGGCGTGGTGGCCGCCAGGTTCCTCGCGGCACTTATGTACAAACTTGCCGGAACATTTATGTTCGCGGTGACCAGCTCCGCGCCAGTTGCCAGACCGGCGACGGAGGCTGGAACCGGTCACAACTCGATGATTGGGATGATTGCCGTGGTGGCATCGTCAATGATCGCGGCCATCTAGTCTGCCGCAAAGACCGAGATAGAGACTAAGAAATTGCCAAAATTGCCATAATTGAAATCACTCGTGTGATTTTGATTATGGCAATTGCTTTTGGAGCATTCAAAGCTTTTCAATTATGGCAATCATAGCCTGCACTGAGGTGGGCCGAAGTGGCAATTTTGGCACTTATGGCAATTTCTTTGGTTCGACCCTGTCGTGGAATTTAGAAAACAGTCGCTCGGCGGACTCCACCAGGTTGTTCTCTCTGGCCTTTTGCTTCATGGCATACTTCGGTTTATCGCTCGCTGACCACAATGGCCGTTTGCTCTTGGCATCGTAGACTGTGATCTTGATTGAATCGGACGAGAACTCCTTGCTGCTCGAATAACCATCTTCCTGGCCAGTTTCCCGGTTTACCTTCGTTGAGATTTTCGTCCCGGAATTATCGACCGGCGCTGAAACCTCCATGATGAGATCGGCTTTGTCAGGATTATCAACAAGCACGTATCGGCCCCATCCTTCAAAACCGGAGTTGATCACGTTATAAGGAATCGAGTTGCCTCCAGCCTGCTTGAGAAATAAGTTTTTGCCTGCGACCAACCGATCAGCAGAGGCAGCATGAGAAGTTGGTGTTGGGGTTGGCTGGGGCTCGGGCTTTTGTTGTTGCGAGCTTGCGCCAATGTTCAGCATGATGAGGATGAAAAAGGGCGACAATAGACCGCGCATGGTGTTCTCCAGGTTGTAGTTTCACTCTAGCACAAATTTGCGATCCAACCTTCGAGGGACTTCCGACAGTCGCTGCATTTCAGACTAATAACGATTCCGCAAGATTTGAGCTGTGCAGGTGGCTAAGCCCAAGGTCGCTTACTTTACAGAGATGTCTACGTTGCTACAACTCACCCCCCTGTCATTCCGAACGAAGCGCGGTAAGAGACTTCATGGCTACGAATAAGATTGGCGCGGGAGTGAGGAACCCCGAGAACGTTTAGGGCTAAAATGCAGATACGAGGTGTTCTACCCGGGTTTTGTATTCCACCGGTTCTGCACTACAACCATGTTGTGCTAGCGGCTTCGGTCGAATACCCCGGATCAGGAATCTAGACCGGCACATTGTCGGGGTCCTTCACTTCGCGCCCATCTTTGTTATTGAAGGTCAAGTTTTTCGAGGCGCTACGTTCAGGATGACAGGGGGCGGTATTTTGCAAACTCCGGCTATTTTCTTCTCATTCAGAAATTCTCTAACCACGGCAACAACATCTTTTTTCTCGCCGTCTACGGCATAGTTCAGGCGGCGCATGTCCTGCTCGGTGATCCGTCCACTTAGGCGCTGCAAGGCATTTCCAATCGCGGGAAACTTCTCGAGGCATTCCCGGCGCACGATTGGCACCGCCTCATAAGGAGGGAAGTAGTGCTCGTCGTCCGCCAGCACCACGAGATCAAGTGCGGCAATCAGTCCATCGGTGTTGGAGCCGGCCACAATATCGACCTGTTGATTCTGAAGCGCGCGATAAAGCAGCCCTAAATCCATCACGCGGGGAGTTTCAGAGAACCGCAGTCCATATTTGCTGACCAGGCCTTTGTAGCCATCCGGACGTTCCAGGAATTCGTAGCCGACGCCCAATCGCATCTGTGGAGCAAAGGGAGCCAACTGCGAAAGCGCTTTGATCCCCAGCTTTCGAGCATGTTGACCGCGCATCGCCATGGCAAAAGTATTGTCGAAGCCTAATGAAGGCATCACTTCAAGATTCCATCTTCGCGCGTACTCCTGCTTGATTTCGTCGAACACCTTGGTGTGGTCAGAGGTAAATGGTTTTTTCAAGATGGCGGCCAGCGCGGTCCCGGTGTATTCGACGTACATATCGATTCGTCCGGCCAGCAACGCCTGGTGGCTTATGTAGCTTCCCGCCAGATAAAAGCGCCGCTCTATCGGCACTTTGGAAGTCATTTCGAGATATTGGGCGAGTAACTCCCCCAGCACGAGTTGCTCGGTGAAATTCTTGGAGCCGACCGTGCTTCCTGATGGTTTCAATCCGCATCCGGCCATCAGCAGAGTGAAACCCGATAGTTTGTACAAGAATATTCGGCGGTCCATTTCAGTGATGTACCCGCACCAACCGTCGCTGTACCAGGCCAAGAACCATATCCACGGAAAGCGCCATAATGGCGGCCGGGATGGCTCCGGCCAGGATCACATGATCGTCAACCATGGCCAGGCCGCGGAAGATGAATTCTCCCAGGCCTCCAGCGCCAATCGCGGCAGCGATGGTGGCCATGCCTACGGTGATTGCGGTCGCTACACGGATGCCGGCGACGATCACATTGGCGGCCAGCGGCAGTTCCACATGCCACAAAAGTTGATGCCGGGTCAGCCCCATGCCCAGAGCCGCTTCGCGCACAGGCGCAGCGACATCTCTAATGCCGGTATAGGTATTGCGCACAATGGGCAGCAGCGCGTAAAGCGTCAATGCCGTTATCGCCAAGCGGCTGGCGCGCGCCCCCAGCCAGGGCAGAGGAAGCAAGAGGCCAAAAAGCGCCAGGCTGGGTATGGTCTGGATCACATTGTTGGTCCCCAGCACGAGTGTCTTCCATCTGGGACGCCAAGTAAGCAGAATCCCCAATGGCACGCCAATAGCAATCGCCAGCAGCATCGAGATGCCAACCAGCCAAAGGTGCTCCATGGTCAAGGTGAAGACCTCGCGCTTGTGGCTCAGGAAAAACTGGAGCATAGATTACGACTCCGCATTCAGATTTGAGATACTTGCAGCCCGGCCCGAAATGCCTCTATGTATGGTTTGACGAATGGGTCCTGTGAAAGCAGAAAATCGCTTGGCGCAAAGATACCGCGAAGTTTCCCTGAATCCATCAAGGCAATGCGGTTGCCCAGAGTGAGGGCCTCGCCAACGTCGTGGGTCACAAAGACGACAGTTTTGTTGAGCCTGTGCTGAAGCTGTTTGAACTCTTTTTGCAGCTCCAGCCGGGTGATTGGATCCAAAGCTCCAAACGGCTCGTCCATCAGCAGAATGGGCGGATCGGCGGCCAGGGCGCGCGCCAGCCCAACTCGCTGTTTCTGTCCGCCGGAAAGTTGGTCAGGATAACGTCCGCTGTACTCGGCAGGCGGCAATCCCACCGTATGAAGTACTTCTTCAACACGGGTCAGAATCTTCGAGCGGTCCCAACCCTCGAGTTTAGGGATCAGCGCAACGTTCTGTTGGACGCTGTAGTGCGGGAAAAGACCCACGTCCTGGATGGCATAACCGATATGCCGTCGCAAGCGGATCACATCCCAATCCTGAACGGGACGCCCATCGACGCGAACAGTACCCGCTGAAGGAGTGAGCAGCAGATTGATCAGTTTGAGCGAGGTGGTTTTGCCGGAGCCGCTCGGTCCGAGGAGCATCAGTATCTCTCCCCGCTGAACGCTGAAGGTGACATCCGACAGCAGCGCCCTGCCGTTGACCCGGTATTCTACGTGGACGAATTCGATAGCACTCTCAGCCATGTTCCTGGCTGTCAAGCCTATCAGATCAATCGGGATCAATGGGCGCTTCGCCGGGCGCGATGACGTTCCAGGAGTTTGTACTCCAAAGTTTCGGCAATAAAGAAGCCGCTTGATTTTAATCTCTGGAGAACGTGTGGGAAATCGGTCACGAATCCCATCCTGTCAGCACGTTCCAGCACACCTAGTGTTCCCGAGAGCGGAAGATTCCGGCTCAAGGCAATCGTGCGACCAATCTGTTCATCAATGAGAAGCACGTCCGCCTGGAGTGCTTCTGCCAGCAGAATCGCTTCCCGTTCCCCGCGATGCAACGTGACGGGAAATGTGGTTGCTTGAGTCTGTTGCACCGTTCGGACTTCAAACCAGGAAGGAAGCGACATTACGCGCTGGCGCACAATTTCCGGCGTTTTCTTGTCTGTCAGCTCCTCCCTCACCGCACCAGGAACAAGAACCTTGTCAAAAAGTTGTTGGAGCAGATGCTCTTGTGCAATAGCGATCAGATAGCGGAGTGGTGTAGTGTTGGAGACTGCTATCATCCCATCAAATACGTTAACGCGGGTTACGACGCGACGCCGCTTCGAATATTGCGGCCTCGCGGTCGAGGTCGGCTTCATCGAGCACAGCGAGCGGAACCTGGTGCTGGCCGAGAAAATCCTCCGCCTCAATGCGAGAGATCCCGAGCATTTCTGAAACCTGGAAGAGTGTCAACGTTTGCTGACGGTAGCCTTCTAGAGCCATCGCCTCCAGCGCGCGTCGTGATATATCTCCGCCGGCAGCGCAAAGTTGCTTCGCGATGTGGTCGGGTATCCGTAGGATAACTTCCATTTTGTTAGTCTAGCACGATAAGAGCCGCAGAGTTCCGCGTGCTGCTGCTTTGTCTTTTAGTTCCCGATGGCCGTCGCGTTGCCGGCCAAATGCTTGTCAAAAAGGCTTATCGCCGCAGATCGTAACCCGATGACCATAACGCTTGTGGGGAAAGTAGTCCCAAAGCGCCTGGTGCTGCGTGCAGCGATTGTCCCAAAATGCGACTGAGTCTGCCCGCCACCTGAAACGTACGCAGAACTCGGGCGTCTCAATATGCCGGTAGAGCATCTCCAGAATGGCATCGCTTTCGATCTTCTTGAGACCGGCGATGCGCATCGTGAATACCCGGTTCACGAAGAGGCACTTCTTTCCGGTTATCGGATGGGTACGAACTACGGGGTGTTCAGAGCTTGGGTACGTCTTGCCTGCGTCGTTGACGCCGTATCGTCCTCGGTAGAAGCGCTCCCCTGCGTGGATCGCGGTCAAACCGTCAAGCATCTTCTTGACCGGGGCAGAAAGGGTCTCATAGGCCTGGTACATGTTGGCAAACAGAGTGTCGCCGCCGCCGTCAGGAGGCGCCTGTGTCAGGTACAAGATCGAGCCCATCGGGGGCTCAAGGTCGCACGACACATCGGAATGCCAATCCTCACCAGCAACCTGGGTGGATTTCTCGTCCGCCTGGATGACGAAAATCTCCGGATGATCCGGGATTAACCCTGGCGCTGCGGGGTGTACGTGAAGCTTGCCAAAGCGGATGCCGAAGGCCTTGTGCTGCTCCACGGTCAGCTTTTGATCGCGAAAAAACAGGACCAGATTATCCATCAGCGCGCCATGCACCGCCCGGAATTGCTGGTCGCTGAGCGGCTGGGACAGGTCGAGCCCAAACACCTCGGCGCCAATGCTTGGGGTTGACTTGCGAATCTCTAGACGGGAATTTTCCATGCTATCTTCCAAACGGGCGACCAAAACGGTCATCCCGGCCCACCACAATAGCAATGGCCGGAAGCCAAATCAACAACCAAAGCGCTCCGCGGGCTTGAATGGATAGCCCGCTATTATAGGTGCTACCAGACTCCACAGAACTCGCTCGTTACACTCAACCATCTTCAATAAGGACTTACAAGCGCACGGATAACACCTAAGCACCTGTAAGATCCTGAAAGTAACCCCAGTGCAGTCCCTCATTTAGTCCCTCGTTTTTTGACTCAGCTTGATAAGCTTCATCGACTAACCCAGGAATCATGGCGAAACCAAAGATTGATGGGTCTCGTCCAACTCCGGAACGATTCGACCCAGGCTTGCCTAACGGCTCCCCACCTTAAACGAAAATTTATTTGGGATCGAATCTGACATCCGACCGCGGACTCGCAAAAAATAATTTCCGCGTGGCAAATACTCTCGCGGAAAGGTTACGATCAGCATTTCTTTGTCGCCGATTTTTTGCGGGTAGACTCCCGCGAGAGTTGTGATTACCTGATTGTTGTCATTCAAAAGGTCAACGAGGGCTTCGCCGCGCAAATCGGCCGGTGCTGGCAAAGAAAACTGCGCGGCCCGGACTCCACTGGGCACGGAGATTTCCTGGAGCCCTCCGCTGCGGGCTCCTCCGGGCTGCAGACTGGCAACCACCAGTGCGTCCTGGGAACCCCAACCCGGAGCCGCAGCGCTCTCATGTTGGCGCGCCGTCTCAAGTTCCTTCGTTAGAACCGAGGCCTGGAGGTGCTCCTGTTGCAGTTGCCTGGCTAAACGATAATTGAGGGATGCGAGGACGGCCACAACGATGACCAAGGCGGCACAGGCATAGAGGTAAGGACTGCGCTGCCAGCCCGGAAAAAAATGCACCGGCGGTTGCGCGGTTGCACACTTCTTTTTCAACGCTAAAGCAAACTGGAGTTTTTGCTGGCGCAATGAACTGGTTAGGAAGTTTGTCTCAAAAAGCCGCCGATCCTCCAGGGTAAGCTCTCCGTTGACGTAGTCATCCAAGAGGTCCTCTTCGGCAATTTTCGCTTCCTGGTGAAAATCATCGTCGAGCAAGATGCGCTGCTCAATACTTTCCAGCCGTTCCGAAGGTAATTTTCCGAGCAGGTATTGGACCAGCTCATGGCTTTCCGGCGCTTGACTCTTCATTGATACCTCAAGCCAGCGGGCTGGTTGATGCATTGCAGCACACACTTTTCCAGTACCTGGCGGATGCGGTGTGCTCGGATCCGAAGAGCGTTGACGGCGATTCCAAGCCTGTTTGCCAACGCCGCCCGATGGTCGATTTTTGCTTTCTTGTCTTGCTGGTAATACTCCAGCACTAATTCGCGGCTGGATTCGGCCAATTGGCCGAGGCATTTCTCCAGGCAGGCGAAGTGACCTTCCACCTTCGCGACACTTTCACCTGTTGCATGTATCTCAACTCCAGGGATGTTTTGCCCCATGTTGTCGAGTTCAGCGGGACGCGGCCTCCTGCTCCATTCGAGAAGAATGAATTTGACCACGCCATAAAAATAAAGCTCAGGCTCTCCTTCGTAACTGTGGATAAGCTCGGGCACCTTTTGGGTCACACGATTGATGCAGTCGTCAGCCATCTCCTCAGGAAAGGCTCCGCCGCGCGCAGCAAAAATCGTCGTCAATTTGTTGTGAATACGCTCGTAGCGTTCTCCAGCCCGGGTCCGGTCAGGATCCAGCCACAACAGCAGCCGGTCAAAGTCCTCCTGTCGAATGTCTTGACTGGCCGTAGTTTTCCTCCGCGTAGCGATCCATTGTACGGTGTGGCCTTGCCAGGCGGGCGGGAAAAATTCAACGTCACGGCTTTTGCGTGCATTCGCTTGGTTGCTTCGTATAAACCTTATAGTAGTAGACATACTTCACCGGCTCCACATTAGCGGTATTCCTTCGGCCCGGTAGTGTGATCAATGCTACATTCGAGTATGGACTTCCTATGAGATCGTTGATCATATGGTCAAGGGTGCCCAGGTGTATCACCGTGACAAATCCTCCTTCTCGATTTGTTTTCAAGTCGCCTTTAAACGTTACTATTGCTTGGCCACTCTTGATTGTCCCGGTTTCGAGTTCGTACTTCATGGTTGGAGAAAGACCGGACGTTAACGGGCCGCCTGCTCTTGCGCTATCCAGCAATTGTAAGTTGATAATCTCCACTGTCACCCGCCCGCTCTTGGGAAATGAGCTGTTGTTGTCCGCTGCCGAAATGGTAAGCTCCAGGTCTGCCTCCGGATGGAACTTGAAGCAATGATTCTCCTCTTCCGCAGGGTTAGCATCCTTAGAATTGGTTCTTCCGCTCACTCTTATGCCGGTCGGCTCGAGCGCTGCATGCTGTGAAGGTCGTGTCATCTTCTTCTTTTGCGCGGAAAGATGACCGGAAACAAGCAACGCTCCGGAGAAAATTGCAATGAGTACAACGAGGTGCTGCATTCTTGATGGCATGTTGGGTGAAACCTCCAGACTTTGACTTCTACACTGTATGTCGCCAGGAGCTAAAACATTTCAGCCGTCAACGCCCTTGCCAATCGCCATACAGCTCAAACCCTGCCCAATAATATGGATTGCGCAGCCTGCTATCGCGATGGCGCCGAAACTCGGATTGTGTCCTGGCCAGGGCGTCCAAGGGAGAAAGGTTCTCTCTTAGCATGTGGCGGTAGAATTGGCCCATCCATTTCGCCGTGACTTCATCGTTCGTCTCCCAAACGCTCGCCAGAACGGCCCTGGAGCCGGCAAAGAGAAAGGCGCGAGAGAGGCTCATGGGACCCTCCCCGGCGCCCTCAGCTCCGGCCGCCGCCCGGCACGAACTCAGGACAACCAGATCCGAAGATAGATTCATCCTGTAGATGTCTTTCAGCAACAGGTATCCGGGACGGGCCGTGCCCTCTTTCGTGACCAGGGACAGAACGATTCGTGAGAGTTCGGTATGGCGATCATCAACCAGTGAATGGGTGGCAAAGTGAATAATTTTGAAGTTGCTCAAGGCATTGTCGGCAATGGCTTCAAGGTTGGCGGCAAAACCCAGGAAAGAAACCCGTTGCTCCCGCGGCACAAATGCTGAGATCAGAGAGGCTTCTTCGCTTGTATTTGGGAGCCGAGGGTAGGAACCATTGTCGTTGCTTTGACGTTTTTGGTGGCGGAGAACAGCAGTCTGGGTCGGTGAAGTTTTTGCGCGGGGCCTCAAAGCATGCACGCGGCTGTCTTCAGGATCAAACACGGGATCAGCAAACACGGCAAGTTTATAGACCGCGCGCGCTCCGGAATTGGTTGACCTTAGCGCGAGCACCGAAGATGCGGAGGGAATCTTGATGATTTCGCGCTCTGTCTTGCCCGTCATGGAAAGCAGGGCAAAAGGGAAGGAATAGAGCGGGCCATCCGGCACCACGATCCATCGTGTGCTTTGGACGGCCGCGAAAACCGGTCTCATACTCCGGTCGAGTCTCGCGAGCGCGCGGCCTTGAGCGTTGGTCCACTGCCCCGCCTCGCCAAAGTTCACTGCGTTCCGCACTTGTTGCTTCAGCAGCTCCCTGGCAGGAAGAGCGATGAGCTGCGTGCCCGATCTCGTGATGATCCAGGCATAACTCGCGGGGCTGGAGAGATAAAACTGGACAAGCGCCTCTTTTTCATCCAGTAGCTCCTGCTGGATGGCGGGCACGGAGATGGTGATTGGGGAGATGATGGACATGCGAGGTTGCCGGAGCTGTGCCTCAGCGTCGAGCTGGTCGAGTGAAGCTTCCAGCCGCTTAACCTCGATAAATGTCTGGTCCACAATCTCGGGAGAGGACTTATTCCTGAGCTGCCACGCAAGTTTTTGATTTGCTTCTTTAAGCTGTTGGAGAAGTTCTATCCGGCGCGCGAGTATCTCACCGCCAAAGGCCAGATAATCAGCAGGTTTTCCGTGTTGCAAGGCCTCGAGAAGGGTACGCGACTGGGCGCGCTGGAGCAGGTCAAATGCCAGGAATTGATCGGACGCGGAGATCGAGGATTGGTTCTTCAAGAGCAGATCGATCTCGAATCGGTACATCTTCTCCAAAGAGGTAAAACTGGTGATGCGCAACGAAGGGCCAGGAACAAAGCCACGAACCTCTTCAGCCAGCTTGATGGCGGCCATTACCTCGCTCCGTGCCAATGCGTCTTCGCCACGTAAGGCATAAATCTTGGCCATCTCGAATCGTGCGCTGGATTCTCCGTCTCGCTCATGGGTACGGCGGTACAACTCCGCTGCATTCTGCAGGGACTGAAGAGCGCTTTCCACCTGGTGTGAAGCAGATTCAGCCAGCCCCAGGGAGAGGTGCGTCTCCGCCTGGCCGATCAGGTCGCGCGATTCTTGCTGGAGCAAAAGAGCGTGCTGATAAGTCTTGATTGCCGAGTCATATCGGCCTGACGCTGCCTGGCAACTGGCCAGGTAGGCTTCGGTCTCCGCGATCCCGTCTGTTTCTTCCGGGTTATATCTGTTCAGGATATTCAGTGCTTTCCGATGATAGCGCGCAGCCGCAGATGGTTTGTTTTGCTTGAGGAGAAGCAATCCCAGATCGTTCAGTGTGTAGGCAACGAAAGCGCGGTAATGGATCCTCATTGCCGTGACAAGAGCATCTTGAAAGTAATGCCGGGCCAACTCCGGCTCGTTCATGGCGGCATAGACTCGGCCTCTCATGTCGGAGATGTCGACTCTCCGCCGTTCTTCGTTATGGGCGCCCAGGTTGTCGAGTCTTCGCATGGCCTGCGAAAAGTACTCAAGGGCGGATTGGTTCTCTCCCATTAGAAAGCTGGCTAGCCCAAGCTCCTCCAGGGTAAATGCTTCCTTCGGCGTGTCTTGCAAACGGTGAAATACCTCGCGTGCCTGGTTGTAGAGCGGCAGTGCCTCGTCGATGTGCCCTAATCTGCTCAGAGTCTTTGCCAGATTGAAGGCTGCCACAGCCTCTTCATTTTGTACTTGAATGGGTTTGGAAACAATTTGGTGAAACGTCTCCAGAGAAGCAGCAAGGTTGGCCTGTGCTTCCGGGTTGTTATTCATTGTGATCTGAACTCTACCCATACCCAGCAGAATCTCCGCTGCCTTCAGGCTCGGCGCAGGCTCCAGGTTGCATCGCCAGGCTTTCTGATAAAGCTCCAATGCTTTGAGATGCGCCTCAGGGCTTGCTTCCAGCCTTAGCTTCTCCGCCGTGGCAAACGCAGTATCTTCGCAGTCAGCGCGATCCGAACTCGCTGCCGCCTGCCCACTGGCTGCTCCCCGCCCAATTAGGATGAGCGCCACAGCGATGCAAAGCGTGTGCTTGTTGAAGTAGGTAGCCATAAAGAAATGCCGCAAAGAAAAGGCTGCATTCACCAGCAGCTCAGGAGAGTCTTGTCGTCGGGACCACGTCCACTGCAATAAATATCTCACACCTGATGCCTGAAACGTTTCTTTCCCTCTTGTCATTCTGGTTAGACACCAAAGCCACACAATAGGCTTTCGAGTCACGATATCCATATTTGCTTGATATGAGGAGGTAGTATGCCGGTTTGGAAAGGAATCGTTGGAACAGGATTCACGGCTGCCGAATTTGCTCAATATGCTGAAACAGTGGCGTTTGATGCCTGGCGGCCTCAATTTGTCGTACTCCACAACACCGCGGTCCCGGCGTTCTCTGATTGGCACCAAGTATCCGGCGGCCAGAGGATGCAGAATCTCGAGAGCTATTACCGGGACCAGCAAAAATGGTCAGCCGGGCCGCATCTCTTCGTGGCTGACGACCTTATATGGGTATTCACCGCGTTGAACCTTCCGGGCGTGCATTCACCATCATGGAATGCCATCTCCTGGGGTGTTGAGCTGGTCGGGGATTACTCGGCTGAGCCACTCAGCCCCGCAGTACAACAAAACGCTGTCTCGGCACTGGCTACACTGCATGCCTTGTTGGGGCTGGATCCATCTCAGCTTCGGCTGCACAAAGAAGACCCAAAAACGACCCATAACTGCCCCGGCAGCAACATCGTGAAAGCGGATTTCCAGGAGTTGATTCTGGAACAGATCGGAACCAGTGAACATGCACCAGGCGCTTTGGTATGACAGGTATCAAATCCATCCAATCACTCTCAGGAGAATGCACAAATGGACCGTCTACAAGTGAACCAGCAACTCAACGTCAATGATCAATTGGTCTCAAATAATGGACTCGTGAAACTCGTCATGCAGGGTGACGGAAACCTCGTGCTCTACCGCACGGTTGACGGGCGCGCCCTGTGGGCGTCGAACACCTGGCAAAAGCCAGTGAACCATACCATCATGCAGGGCGATGGAAACCTTGTGGCCTATTCGCCGAATGGACAGCCCTTCTGGGCGAGCGGTACGGTCGGGCACCCTGGCGCATCGGTGGTACTACAGGACGACGGCAATCTCGTTGTGTATGACAACAGGAGCCGGCCCCTGTGGGCGTCGAAAACGGGATTATTTTCCCCAATACTCGAGCCGTGCATTGAATATGCTGATGCTGCCGGATACAGATATGTGGAGACCAATGATTCGTTCAAAAAATTCTGCAGTGCTTTGCCATGTTTTGGTGCGCTCCAGTGGCCGGGATATGCAACCAAGTTCTTCCCAGCCACCATCAACAACCAACCCGTGATTATTCAATTATGGAAAGGCTGGTGTCAAAAATTTGCCGGCCAGGAGAAATTTCCCGGTGGTCTGGGCGCGGAAGTTGGCGTCTATCATAAAATTCCGGGACGCGCTCGGCCAACTTCTTTTCCTTTCCTTCCCCCGGCAGTCGCAGCCCTTATGGCCAGCGGCCTTCAACTGGCCGGCGATGACAACATCTGGTGGCCTTTTCCCGAGCTCAATACAGAAATTGAATTTGACCTGATTAACCCCATCACCAACAAGGCATTCTTTCACGCTGGTCCCGAGAAATCCTATTGGATGAACAAATGGATGAATGAGAGCAGTTATGGAAAGTATCAAGCTGCCCAGGGGAGACGGTGGCCATGGCTTCCAGCGTGGGTCCCGGGCAATTCACTGACTCCCATCATTCCAACGGACTACAGGCTTTCATACAAGATCAATGGGCAGCCTTATCCGGTGTGGTGAGTCGGGAGTTCATTGGGGTAGATCACGATCTAGAGCGATAGGCAACACAAGGAAATTCAAGGAGGTCACATGCGAGTCTGGAAGAGAATTGTTCGAAAGGGAGTCAAGGCTGCCGGTTTGGGCCGGTATGCAGCTCAACCGGTATTGGATAGTTGCTGGTCTAAATCCTTCGGCCTCCACGGCGTCGTAGTGCCATTCTCCGCAATTGTGCTGCTCAGCCTGGCTGTCTCCTTGTTTCCCACTCCCGCCCTTGCCGCGCCCAAGTGGGGGGCCTTTAAGAAAGACGCTTGCACACGGCCCGGATTCCGCCAGTACTCGGCTCAATTGCAAGATATTCCATGGGGACAAAGCTGGGAGCAGACATGTGCTCGCCAGCAGGCAGATGTGCAAGGCCAGCATTTTTCCTCTCCTACGCGCTGCAAGAACACGGGTATCGGCGGCGAGTGGGGTGAATTTGATGTCCCCGACCAGAGTTGCATGCCAAATTGGGGCGCATTTAAACAGGACGCATGTAAGTCGATGGGCATAAGGCAATTCTCCTCGCAACTGCAAAACATTCCTCCAGGCATCAGTTGGGAAAATGCATGCGCCTCCACCTCCGCCACTGTGGCCGGCCAGGCTTTCAGCGCACCTACGCGCTGCCGGAACACTGGGTTAGGAGGCGAGTGGGGTGAATTTGATGTCCCCGACCAGAGTTGCATGCCCGCCTGGGGCGCGTTCAAGAGGGACGCATGCAAGTCGGTGGGTATCAGGCAATTCTCCTCGCAATTGCAAAACATTCCTCCAGGCATCAGTTGGGAAAGTGCATGCGCCTCGACCTCCGCCACTGTGGCCGGCCAGGCTTTCAATGCGCCCACGCGCTGCAAGAACCTTGGTTTAGGAGGCGAGTGGGGTGAGTTTGATGTTAAAGACACCAGTTGTCCATCATGGGGCGCGTTCAAGCAAGACGATTGCTCGGGGCTGAAGAAACGGCAGTTTTCCGCGATCTTGCAGGATATTCCCGCGGGTCTATCGTGGGAAGCTGCATGCGCGCAAACCCCGGCTACCGTCCGTGGTACTTCCTTCAGCTCTCCTACGCGTTGCCGGAACACGGTAGTAGCCATGTGGGGCGAATTCGACCTTCCGGATGACTCGTGTGTGGCTCGGTGGGGTGCATTCAAGAAAGATGAGTGCAAAAACTCAGGGAAACGCCAATATTCAGCCCAGTTGCAAAACATCCCACGTAACACCGGATGGGACCAGGCCTGCCAAAGCACTCCCGCGACTATTGGCCAAAAGCAATTTGATCAGCCGCTGCGGTGCAAGAACACCGGCATCGGAGGCGAGTGGGGAGAGTTTGAAGTTGATGATGTCGTCTGCGATCCGGGCGGCGTTACTTATATTTTGTTTGATCCTCCGGCAAACAAGGCCATGGTGGGAATGGCCGCGACACCTTCCGGCAAGGGGTACTGGCTGGTGGGCGCTGACGGCGGAGTCTTCGTCTTTGGGGACGCTGGGTTCTTCGGATCGAAGGGCAATCAATCGTTAACGTCTCCTGTCGTGGGCATGGCGGTGACTCCATCAGGCAAAGGCTACTGGCTGGCAGCCGCCGATGGAACAGTGTTCCCGTTTGGCGATGCCCGGCTTCAAGTTCGCCATCAAAACGGTGCGGTGGCCGGGCCGATGACAGGAATAACCGCGACGCCTTCAGGAAACGGTTATTGGTTGGCGACTTCGGGTGGGACCGTTGTGAGCTTTGGCGATGCGCAGGTTTTTGCCAAATCAGACAATCGTCCGCTGAGCAGTCACGTGGTTGGTATCGCAGGCACGCCTTCAGGTAAAGGTTACTGGCTGGCCTCATCGGATGGTGATGTCTTCAACTTTGGCGACGCGAAGTTTTTTGGATCGATGCAGGGCAAGTCATTGTTCAGGCCGGTCGTGGGCATTCAGCGCACGGCTTCGGGACAGGGCTACACGCTGGTGGCGGCGGACAGCGGAATCTTTACCTTCGGCGACGCTGGTTTCTTCGGCTCTTTTGGCGGCATTCTATATAAGGAGCATGCCTTTGTTTATCCGGTGGTGGGAATGGCCGCGACGCCTTCAGGTAAAGGCTACTGGGCTGTTGATTCCAGTGGCGGCATCTTTCCTTTTGGGGATGCATCGGTCGGCTGGCGAGCGACTCTTGGCGGCCACGATGGCCCGGGACTCTCATCGGGAAATCAAGTGGAAGTTCTCGTGGATGGGCAGGCCATGTTTGCCAGCCTTCTTAAAGCGGTGAACCAAGCCCGGAAGAACATCAACATCCTGCAACTTGTCTTCAATCCTGAATTCATTGCCGAGTTCTCTGCAGGCGACAGATCGCGGCTGGCGGACGCTCTGGTTGCAGCCTCCAAACGCGGCGTCTCTGTGCGAATCATGGTAGACAAGATCCTCAACACCAAAGACGCGGGACCGGGAAAGCTAAAAGACTTTTTCAGTGACAGCGGCGCTTTTGTGAGCGTGCGCAACATCGGCTTGTTCGAACCCGAACGTCTGCACGCCAAGGCCGTAATAATTGATGACACTACCGCTTTTGTCCTTGGAGGGACCCTGGAGCAGTCGATGTGGGACTCGAACGATCATCCCATCGACAGTGTCGAGCGAGGTGGTGAGAAACCGCTTCATACCCTCAGCATCCGTGTGAACGGCCCAGCGGTCGCCGATGTTGACCGGTTGTTTGTAGAGATATGGAACAATATTGACCACAATTTCGATGGCGGCAAAGACCAACTTGCTGTTCCCCCGCCACCACCGGCAGCGGGCCCACAGACGCTGCAAATTGTCCGCAGCATTCCCGCAGGTCACATAGCGTCGGCTGTGGGGCCCGTTGGGGGCGAGAAAGGCGTGCTCGAGGCATACGAGCGGGCCTTTGCCAATGCGCGGCGCTACATCTATGTGGAACACCAGTACCTGACCAACCGCCTGATTGTCGACGCCATCCGCAATGCTATGGACCGCAATCCTGACCTTCAGGTGATCGCTGTGTTGAACCAAAACCCCGACATACCCGGATATATTCCCTGGCAAAATAAACTGATTCTGTCGAAGCTTGGCTTCCCCCGCCCGCAGCTCGGGGTGTTTTCCCTTTGGTCACTGGATGCAAAGGCGCAAAAACCTTCCATCCGCCGGATCTATATGGAAGGCAAGACGGCCATCGTTGATGACGTATGGCTCACCCTGGGAACGGGAAACCTCGACGGGATCTCACTTTCGGCCTTCGAGACCCCGGACAATCAAGACCCTAATTCTTTTTTTGCATTCCTTACGCCGGTGCTCGAGAACCGCCGGAGTGTCGAGATCAATGCGGCACTCTTCGATGGAATCGAGGGAGCACCAGCCACGGGTGTTGCCGCTCGTCTCCGCTGCACGCTCTGGCAGGAACAACTCGGCGTGCCTTCCGCTCCTGTGTGTGGCGTTGAGCCGCCCGGGCGGTGGCTGTCGTTGTGGAACAGTGTTGCCAACGGCAACGTACAGAGCCTGAACCGGCCTTTGCCGGCCATGCGGGGACATGTGTTGCCCTGGGCCCCGGGCGGATTTTCCAAGGCCGGATCTCAGCTCAATGCAATAGGCGTGGATTTGACTCGTCTTACGATTCGCAATGATCCATAAAACGTTCAACAGAAAAGGAGCGGAATACTATGAGTGACAAAGATGTGAGATATAGCAAAGACGGAAACTGGCAGGTCACCATGTCTGCTTTCAAGATCAATCTAGGCGTCTACCAGACGATTGGAACCAATATCAAGGTGCGGCATAAGGAAATGGTTAAACAATGGTTTGGGCTCGGCGGCTCCAAACAAGAATGGGTGGAGCGGCCAGTGAGTAGCATAGCAATCAGCAATAGTTTTTCCGGAACCCTGGCAAATCATGCACCGGGCGTGGCGTCTAGAAGCAATGCCGCTCGTAACCAGTCCTCTTGTGATTGCAGTATTTGGGCAGTAGGAATCGGGATCACGATCAATGAGAACCCGTCCACAGGTTTACCGAATCCCGGCAATACCCAGCCGAGTTCACCTGGCATCGACCTCGGAGTCACAGGCGTCCAGGGAACCGGCAATGCAGTGATAGGAAGCGAGACAATCTTTGTCGGGCCAGTCGGGTTGAAGTAGCAAGCAGGGAAGTGGCGCCAGATGAATTAAGAATAAGAAAACACGAAAAGGACAAATATGAGAACTCACGGCTTGCTAGTCATTTGCGTTTTAGGACTCCTTTGCATTTCAGCGAAGGCACAAGACGACGGTGGAGGAGTCCATAGCACCCCGAATAATCAGGTCGCAGGAAGAGTCATCACCGCACATGGCAAGGCAGTGCCTGGAGCGATTGTGATACTGCGAGACGTTGTGACCGGCCAAAAAATGATCGCCAAGGCCGACAAGCAAGGCAGATATTTCTTTGCAAGAGTGTGCTACGGAGAGTATTCCTTATCGGCCAGCTTCAATGACAAGAAATCTGAGACGCAAATCATTTCTTTAAAGCATAGAGAACAGCTTCAGAAAGACCTCGAGATTAAGAATGAGTGACTCCGGCAAAGCCGGGAACAAGGCCACGGACTGGCCGGGCACCGATCTGCGCGGCCTGCTCGATCAGGCGCTCGCCATAGAGTTTGTCAAGGCGTCGAAGCAACCCGAGAAAAAAACACACTGGCTCGATGTGCTGAACTCCGGTACTGTCGCCGCGCTGGTTACTGTCATTCTCGGTACAGCGTTGGGTTCGTTCCTGTCCTCATCGATCCAGGAAAAGTCCAAGAAGAACGACACCGAAGTGGCCTCCTACAAGGAATATCTGGAGCGGGAGAGACAAGTTGTCCAGCGTGTCTTTCAGGCCATCGGATCACTGGAGGCCGCGTCTGGAAACCTGATTGCAACCACCGGCGACGATTTCGACGCAACCAACAGCTCAAGCAGGCAAAAGGAAGTAGTCGAGGGGCTGAAGCGCCAGATCCTTCAGGATTACAATACCGCTGATACTCAGTGGCATACACAAGAACTGCAATTGGGCCTTGAGATGGACCTCGAACATCAGAACGATCCTGCGGTCATCTCTGCATGGCAAAGTGTTTCACTGGAGATGACAAACTTCTCAGACTGTGCGAAGAGGTGGGTGACTGTAACCATGCCTCCTACCAGCATGGCGGCGCAGAAGGAGGCATGCAACGAGTCTCGCAGCAAGTTAAGTCTGGACTTGCATTCGTTGGCACAAAGCATAGTCGCCGCACGGGCCAGAGCCGCTATCTCCATTGGGAAACGTCAGAAGTAAACCCTTGCCGGATCTGTGCATAGATGCCGATTGCCATTTCTCATTGCCGGCAACTGGAAGCGCAGCTCTTAACTGATTGATGTTGAACCGTGTTGCAGGCTCCTCGTTTTTAGGAGCTATTTGCTCCGGTTACGTTGCTCGTTTTTGGTCATCATTCGTTCGATGGCTTCCTGGAGTTGGTTTGCGCCCATTGGTTTGGCAATGTAATCATCCATTCCTGCCTCGATGCAACGTTCGCGGTCTCCCTTGATGGCGTTGGCTGTCATGGCGATAATTGGCAGGCGGGCCGTGGTTTTGTCTTCTCTGGCGCGGATGGCAGCCGTCGCCGTGAAGCCATCCATGTCCGGCATTTGCACGTCCATAATTACCAGATCAAAGGATTGCTCTTCCAATTTAGCCAGAGCTTCGATGCCAGTAGTGGCTACCACCGGTTGGTGGCCAAGGTCTTGCAATAGCCGCACCGCCAGCTTCTGATTCACCAGGTTATCTTCTGCCAGCAGGACCTTGAGCTTATAAGCTCGATCGGGCTTGCGACCCGTGCCACTGTCCATTGCCATCGTCAGATTCGTACCATTCGCAACCTCAAACACTGCGGTAAAGTAAAACGTGGACCCTTTGCCGGGTGTGCTCTCCACCCAGATGCTTCCTCCCATGAGATTGACAAGACGGGAGCAGATGGTTAGGCCCAGGCCTGTACCTCCAAACTTCCTGGTCGTGGAAGCATCTGCCTGAGCAAAAGCCTCGAAAATTGCCTTCTGCTTCTCCAGCGGGATTCCGATGCCCTGGTCCGTGACCGAGAACTTCAGCTTCACGCTGCGGCCCATGGATTCCTCCATGCACACGCGAACCGTTACGCGCCCTCGCTGGGAGAATTTGATGGCGTTGCCAAGTAAATTGAGCAGCACTTGCTTGAGCCGTACTGGATCACCCAACAGGAACCGGGGGACCTCGGGCGACACCTCATAAGTCAGGTCCATTTCTTTTTTGCGAGCGGCGATCGCCAGGGTGCCGATGGACTGAGCTATTGCTTGCGAGAGTTCAACTTCAACGCGGTCGAGTTCCAGCCTTCCAGCTTCGATCTTGGAGAAATCCAGGGCGTCGTTGATCACCACCAGCAGGCTGTCGGCTGAGATCTGGGCCAACTCCAGTAATTCCCGTTGCTCCGGGTTGAGATCGGTATGGCCGACTAACTCCAGGGTACCAATGATGCCGTTGAGAGGAGTCCGGATTTCATGGCTGATGTTGGCCACAAATTCACTCTTGGCTTTGCTGGCGGCTTCGGCGGCTTCTTTGGCCTTGGCCAACTGGATCTGGGCCTGATTGCGCTCGAAGGAATCGCGAATGATCAAAATAAACCCGGTTGGGTTGCCCTGCGCGTCTTTCTTGAGTGAAATAGATTGTTCATTAAATACTTGGCGGCCATTGTCCAGGGTCATTGAATAGTGGAGTTTTGCCCCTTTTCCACTGAGGTAGACCCTCTCGTAGGCCTCGCGAAAAAGGCGGCTCATTTCAGGCGAATAGCGTGCTTTGTAGTTTGACCCTTCCCGCATCTCCCGGGTCACCCCAAAAGTTTCGCAATACGCCTTGTTGATGAAGAGGATGTTTCCGCGTAGATCGACTTCTTGATAGCATTCTTCAAGTTGATCCATGAGGGCGCGATGCCGTTGCTCTGCTTCGGAATCGGTCGACGTCCGGCTCACGGGGCGGGCCAGGATGCCGATACGAAAAGGTTCACCGGTTCCAATCGGGAAGAGTTTTGCTTCCATCTTGAATTCTGCACCGTCGCGGCGCAAAGCAGTGATTTCTACCTGCCTTGTTCGAGCTGAATCTCCCCGGCAAAGAACCATCTCCTCAAAAGTCTGTTCGAAACGTTGGCGGTTGCGAGCAGGAATGATGCGGTGAGCGACCCGGCTGTCCACGACCTCGGAACGCTCCCATCCAAAAGCAGATTCGGCATGGGAATTCCAGGCAGTGATGCTGCCTTCGCAATCTGTCTCTATAAACGGATCGAACAGATGATCGAGATTCAGCGTTCGTTCCTGGGCGGCCTGCGCGGATGGAGAAAGCAACTCTGTTGCAGATTCTCGGCCGTCGGGCAAGTCTTTCTTCGAACGCATCATCTTTCCGTTTCCCGCGTAGACAGAGGCTTTCTGGATGGATCGCTAACCCCGTGCGATTTTTTAGCCGTGTCTCGCGCTCTGCTTGAGGGCCGTCTAGTTCGTGGAAGTTCGCTAGAGTCTTCCAGAAATGGGAAATTCTACCAGAGTACTTCGGTACTCTGGCGTTTTTGAAAAGATTCCCTTTCTCTCTCCTGATTTTCCAAATTCGTGTTTATTCGCGTCCATTCGCGGCTAAATGGTTTTCGATCATCGTTCATCAGCGTGAAACCTGTCCTGAGGTGCCCGCCGAAGGATCAGTGGTAAGAAACGGTTTTCCTGGCAGTTATAGCTACAAGATATATGCCAAATTTCCTCTTGACAGCCAGCTATTCTGGTCATATCCTGCCAGTGAACAAAAAACGAAATAATCTAAGGAGGCTCCATGCCCATCCAACGCCACCCTCAAACCCAGCAGATGAACATGCTTTAACAGTTCTCATGCCAAAGTCGAAATTCCCAAAATAGCCCACAAATGGTGCATTCTTATCGCAAGTCATTTAGTCCCAAATGCTTATGTGCGGTTGCGTCGGCATGTAACGATTATTGTGACTTGCAGGTTCCCTGGTCCGAATGGTCATGGCCTTAATTCGTACAAAAAATTTTTCCAATTTTGGGCCTAAAACAGTTGAACCAGAATGCATTTCCTTCTACCTTTTCTTGATGGATTGGCGTACCATTACCCGGCTTCGCCTGAGACATAAATTGAGAGACATGAATCAGTCGGACAAGCACAGGGTTTCCGCACCAGAAGAGGGCGCTGAGCAACCGCTTCCTTTGTTTCGTCCAGAGGCGCTGGCATCCCAGCAGCAGAAACTCTACGGCGAGATACTCCTTATCCGTCCACTTTCTCTTGCGTTCCTGGGATGGCTGGGAATTGCCATGGCCGGCAGCGTCCTGGGTTTCCTGCTTCTGGGACAGATTACGGAGAAAGCACGAGTACCGGGAGTCATATTGCCTGCAGCCGGAGCCACTGGAGCGCCAACCCAAGCGGACTTGTTTGTGCCGGACCGGATTCTCAGATTTGTGCAGCCGGGGGAACGCTTGTGGATTGTCGGGCCGCCCGGCCAGCGCCAGAGCGTCACGGTCCAACAAATATCTGGTTCTGCGATTAATCCCACTCAGTTTCCGCTCAGCGGGGAGCCTGCGGCGCACATTCCTACACACAAGGTCGTAGTGAATCTCTCTTCGCCGATGCCAGGAATCTCCAGCGCCAGCGTTGAAGCGGAGATTCCACTAGGGAAGACATCGTTGATCAAGTGGTTATTCGGGAGGCCAGGTGAGTGAGGAGAACGGCGCCTTGAATACCTCTCAACCAAAGCCTTCTTTTGGACGCAAGCTTCCAGTCATCTTCCAGACGGAAGCGGCCGAATGTGGGTTGACCTGCCTGGCGATGGTTGCCTCATATCACGGCAAAGAGATCGACTTGGCTGAACTGCGCCGCCGGTTCTCGATTTCATTAAGGGGCACCACGCTGGCACACATTATCAGGTTCGGCGACCGGCTCGATCTGACGGGCCGTCCGTTGCGTATCGAACTTGAGGACCTGCCGCTACTGAAGACCCCATGCATCCTGCATTGGGACATGAGCCATTTTGTGGTCTTGAAGTCGGCAACCAGCAAGCATGTAGTTGTGCATGATCCGGCGGTAGGACGGCGAAAGCTGAGCTACGCCGAGGCCAGCGATCATTTCACCGGTGTTGCTTTGGAGTTGACCCCGACCCCGGATTTCACCTCCCAGGACGGATCGCCGCGACTCAAGATCAAAGACCTGACTGGCCGGATCGTGGGATTGAAGCGGGCCCTGGGACAGATATTTGCCCTAGCCGCCGGCTTGGAGATCTTCGCCATCATCAGCCCACTGTTTCTGCAGTTGACAATCGACAAGGTGGTCGCCGCTTTTGACCGTGACCTGCTGGTGACTCTGGGCATCGGCTTCATGCTTCTGGTTCTTTTGCAGGCAGTGCTGGGCGGAATTCGAAGCTGGACGACACTATATTTCGGCACGACACTGAAACTTCAATGGTATGCCAACATCTTTTCCCACTTGGTGCGGCTGCCGGTTTCGTTTTTTGAGAAGCGCTACTTCGGCGACATCATGTCGAGGTTCGAGAGCGCGGAAGCCATCCAGAGGACTCTGACCAACAATTTCATTGAGGCATTGCTGGATGGCTTGATCTCCATTTTTGTTTTAGGAGTAATGTTTTTTTACAGTGTGAAGCTGGCCATGGTCGTGGTGATCAGCGTGCTTCTGTATGCCCTCTTGCGGAATATTGCCTACCAGCCGCTGCGTGGGTCGATGGAAGACCAGATCATCCGCTTGGCCAAGCAGCAGACCTTTTTTATCGAGACTCTGCGCGGCATCCGCACCATCAAGACGTTTGGGCGGGAAGACAATCGCAAGACCAAGTGGATGAACCTGCTGGTGGATACAACCAATGCCCAGGTTGCTACCGAAAAGCTGAATATCCTGTTTCGCTCCGCCAACATCTTGATCTTCGGTCTTCAGACTGTCGCTATCGTTTGGTTGGGAGCGATGCTTGTCTTGCGCGGCGGATTTTCTGTCGGCATGTTATTCGCCTTTGTCGCCTACCAGGAGCTGTTTAAAGCACGCATCACCGCACTGGTGGACCGGATGTTTGAGTTCCGTATGCTCTCGTTGCAGGCCCAGCGGCTGGCAGACGTGGTTTTTGAAAAGCCGGAAGCCAATCTGCTGGATATGCCTTCTACCGGCGAAGGCGAAAGTTTTATAGAAGTCAAATCATTGTTCTTTCGCTATTCAGAGATTGATCCTTGGCTGTTGGAGAACGTGAACCTGCGCATTGAGCCGGGCGAGTGCGTGGCCATCGTGGGGCCTTCGGGAGCGGGAAAGTCGACCTTGCTGAAGCTTATGGCGGGGCTGTTGATCCCGCAAGCCGGAGACGTGGTTATTGGCGGCTACTCAGTGTGTACAAGCCGCGCGGCTGTTTTGGGCCGCGTGGGATTTGTGCTGCAGGATGACTCTCTCTTCAACGGCACCATCAGCGAAAACATTTCTTTTGCCGCAGACATTCCCGATATGGAACGAGTGGAAGAGTGCGCACGCCTGGCCTGCCTGGATGATGACATTCGCGCCATGCCCATGGGCTACAGCACGCTCATTGGAGATATGGGAGGAGCGCTTTCGGGCGGTCAGCAGCAGCGATTATTGCTGGCCCGCGCGCTTTATGCCAAGCCTTCCATTTTGATTCTAGACGAGGCAACCAGTCATCTGGATGTGCCGACGGAACAGCGTATTGCCGCTATGTTGGCTGATCTGCGCATGACGAGGGTCTTTGCGGCGCATCGTCCGGAGACCATCGCCATTGCCAACCGTGTGATTTCAATGGAACGACCTGGACGGGCTGCCGGTAAAGCCAGTTCGTATCAGCGGTCCAGCGAGTTTGGCTCCAGCAACGGGGCCATGATCGAGAAAGGGGAAAAATATGTCGAATCATGAAAACAACAGAGTACTGAGCCGCACCGGTGCTCGTGAACTAACTCCCGAAGAGGTCGAATACACGACCGGCGCGGGACTCGTACAAACGCAATTCTGCACAGCCCTTCATACTCATGGAAGATTCGATGGAGATGGCTGCGGCGACAATAGTTAGCTCCTGGGTTGCCAGCTATTAGCTTCCAGCTAGAGCTGGTTCTCTGGAGAACACAGTTTGAACAAAAAGCCGGGCGGATTGTGCGCAGGTTCGCCCGCTTCAAAAGCGATTGAAAGGAGCAGAAAATGTCGAACCAGAAAGAACAACGAGTGCTCAGCCGTCTGGGCGCGCGCCTATTGACCGAGGAAGAACTTAACGGGGTAAGCGGGGCTAACAGAGCGACTACTACCAAATGTAGTTTCAATCCTAGTACCGGACAGCATGATGGAGACATCGGAGAATGCTAGATCAATCGGGTGATCACTTCGGCGCACCTCAGTGCAAGCTATCCATCTGGTGATCGGGTGATCACTTCGGCGCGCCTCAGTGCAGGCTATCCATCGGGTGATTGGAAAGGCGAAAAAACTTCAGGATGGAAAGGAAGAAACCAATGACAAAGGAGCAAGACAACAGAGTCCTCAGCCGCAGGGGCGCGCGTGAGTTGACTGTCGAGGAGCTTGATTGCGTGAATGGCGGGCTCCGGCGGCATACGTGCACCTTTGATCCTAAAATCCACGTTCTCGACGGGGAATGCGTTTGAGAACAGCAAGTTTGGATCCAGCAATGGACCCAAAATGAAAGGAGAAACAAACGTGTCAGTTCAAAACAACAGAACGCTGAACCGTATCGGCGCTCGCATCTTGACTCCTGAGGAAGAAGCCATTGTCGTGGGCGGACTGTCTCGGGGAACTACAACGATATGCACGCCTCCGAGCACAATCAATCCCCATGGGGATGGAGATCCTGGCGAGTGCTGAAAAGCCCATGCCTGCTTGAAACTAAAAGGAGTACGAAATGTCGAATGCAAACAATCGAGTCCTTGGACGTATCGGTGCTCGTATCCTGACGCCGGAAGAGGAAGCAATTGTGGTGGGCGGAGGTGGCATTCCTACAGACACGTTCTGTAGTTGTCCGACTCCCACACGTCCTGCAGATGGCGATCCCGGAGAGTGTCAATAACTTGACTCTTGCAACAACGAAAGGAGAAACAAATGTCCAATCAAGACAATCGAGTGCTCATCCGTAAGGGTGCTCGCGTGTTATCTGAAGCAGAGGTGCAGCGCGTGAAGGGATCTGGCGGTCCTCAAACACAGACTGCCTGCACTTTCCCTGGTCGAACAATGTCGGCGGTCGATGGCGACCCCGGAGAGTGCGGCCCTCTATAGAGTGACACCGGACTGAAAGATCGCGGCCTCGTGAGCCACAACGCTCCTGTCTGCTTGCAGGTCGATTGAAGGTCCGCTCATTGACTTCAAGACAGTTTCAAACCACCCGGGCCTGGAAAACAGGCCCAGGGAATTCCAATGGAGGAAATATATGTCAAATCAAAATAGAGTCCTTGGCCGCATTGGCGCTCGCATCCTGACACCAGAAGAAGAAGCAGTTGTCGTGGGCGGAATCGCTCGGGTGACTGCAACGGTGTGTTCGGCGCCCAGCAAACTTTTTCCTCATGGAGATGGAGATCCGGGCGAGTGTTAAGAATCGTTCCCGCATAGCTTTGACAACGAAAGGAGAAATAAATGTCAAATCATCAGGAAAAACGAGTCCTAAGCCGTGTGAATGCTCGCGACCTAACTTCTGACGAGTTGGTTTTCGTCCATGGAGGCAACACGCTTACCACCCTGGCCGCCTGCACCTTCGATGGCAAACACACCGATGGAGAATGCGGCACATAGCCGCAAGCCTGAGGTACAACCGAAGTGGATGGCGCCCTCAAGCGTCATCCACTCGTTCCTTGGAACGCAATCCAATCAGGGAGAGAGAGCAATGAAGATCGTAGTTTTGGCCCACGCAAACGACAACCATACCGCCCCCATCAAGTGGGCTGCGGAACAGGCGGGATATAAAGTAGCTTGCTGGGGTGGACTGGCGTCCACTGAGAAGCAGCAGGCATCGATATCATTCAATGGAAACACCTCCCTTGCTTTGGGACCGCATTCTGTGGATGCCGGCGACGTGGTGTGGGTCAGAAGGCCGCAACCCGCTGAAATCAACCCGAAGGTATCCGAATCGGACAAGAAATTTGCCGAAGGCGAATACCGCTGGTTTCAATACTCGTTGGTTTACCTGATCGAAGCTCTTCCGGTGCGGGTGGTCAACAAGTATTCCGCTTCCCGATTCATCAACAATAAATCGGTACAACTGCTGCTGGCCAAGAGATGCGGAATGCACGTTCCGGAGACGCTGATGTCGAACTCTCCCGCAGAAGTAAAGCGTTTTCTGCAGCAGAGCCGCAACCGGAATGTCTGTAAGGCGTTCTTTCCCCACGTCTGGAAAAAAGATAGCGGAGGGGTAGCGGTAACGGAAACCTTTGAAATCAACGCCGACAATCTGCCCAGCGATGACGAGGTGTTGACTTACGCGCCTGCCATTTACCAGCAGATGGTTGTCAAAAAGTTCGATGTGCGAATGGTCTTGCTGGGTACGACCGTCTATTCTTATGCCCTTCACAATCCCAAGGGCGCGCTCGATTGGCGACAGGATGCAGGCCAGGGATTGGTTGAGGTGGAGATTATCGACACACCTCCAGAAGTAGAGCAGGCGATGCTGGCATTCGCCCGCGAGGGAGGAATTAGCTTTGGTTCCGCGGATTTTGCTATCGACAACGATGGGAAATGGTGGTTCCTGGAGATCAACGAGCAAGGTCAATTCCTATGGCTGGATCAATTCAATCCCAAGGTCAACATGCAGCAGAAGTTTCTGGCATTTATGACCTTGCCTGAGGGAGCATCACGGAAGGAAATTGAGGAGCGACAGTCAATCTTTCCCTCGATGAGCGACTACGATAAGACCGGGTTGCAACAGGAACTTGAGCCGGAAGTTCAAGCCGGAGCGGGATTTGTTTCGACCGAACCATGAGAAGAATCTACTAAGTGGGTAATTGAAAATATTCCAAAGAACGATGAACCTTAGATATACCGTAGATATATCGAAATGAGATTTGTAAATCCAGTTTGGAGCATATAATGGCGGCTATCTGGCCATAAGCAAGGTCATCCTAAAACGAGGACTAGGAAATACCATGAACAACAAACTGGGTTTGGCAGTGACACTATTGGCCGGTTCTTTGGCTTTTGGCCAGGGGAACGGTAATCAAAATGGCAACGGCAACAGCGATAATCCGCATCACCGGCATCGCAACCATCAGCAGAGTGCGCTGAGAGATGACATCAGAAAAGATAAGGCTGAGCTGCAGCGTGACCGGCAGCAGGCCAGGAGTGACCGGCAACGGTTACAGGCAGACCGAAGAAATCACGCCAGCAAATCTCAGATACAGGCTGACAAATCGCGTCTCAGACAAGACGTGAAACAAGAGAGAGCCGAAAAGAACGATATTCGTCATGACCGGAAGGAACTGAACCACGATCGGGGCCGGCGGCATCATCGCAAAGATTCCTGATGGCTTTGCTGAGTAAGAAACAAGGTTATTCCTCTCAAGATTTGCAACAGCCCTGAACCATCCTGGCGGGATGGTTCGGGCTTTCTGATGCTCTATTCCACACGCTCCCGTCTTTCAAAGCCGGCCTCGGAATGACAGGGGTGAGCATTTGCTCAAGGCTGACATGCTAAAGTGTTAGCGCTTTGATCTGTATAGATCATCTCTGGAGCTTTCAATGACCTGTTTCCTACGCGCCTCCCGGCGTCTTGTCTGGCTTATTCTTCTCGGGTTGTTCAACTCGTTTGCCCAAGCTCATGTTGTCCGCGTGGAGATCACTTCCCGCGCCGACATACAGGGTGGCAAACCATTTGGAACGGCCGGGGTTTATGAAAAAATCACCGGACGTGTCTACTTCGCGGTAAACCCGGCTGGCCTGCACAATCGCCAGATTGTCGATATTGACAAGGCTCCCCGCAATAGCCAGGGCGAAGTTGAATTTTCCTCGGACTTTTATCTCTTTCGTCCCAAGGACATGAGCAAAGGCAACGATGCGGTGTTGTTTGAGGTTTCCAATCGAGGTGGAAGGGGAATTCTGCGCCTGGTTAACGGAGGTGGCCCGTCGTCAGAATTTGGAGACGGTTTCCTGATGCGCCAAGGCTTTACCGTGGCGTGGCTCGGATGGCAATACGATCTTGCGGACCAGAATCAAAACGTCCGCCTCACTGCTCCGGTGGCTCACGAAGGCGGCAATTCAATCCATGGCGTGGTGCGCTCCGACTTTACGCCCGCAGTCAAACGCAACGATATGCCCCTGGGACACATCTTGCTCGGCCCGGCTGGCGGCCAAAGCTATGCTGTGGATGATCCGTCGAGTTCGCTGAATGTTCTGACAGTACGCGACACGCCCACGGGCCCTCGCCAGACCATCCCTCGCAGTCAATGGACCTTTGGTCACGAAGTGGAAGGGAAAGTGGTGGACGATCCGCGCTACGTTCATCTGAATAGCGGATTCCTGCCGGGCAAGATTTACGAGATCGTCTACACGTCAAAAGACCCAGCGGTCGCAGGTGTCGGACTGGCGGCGGTGCGTGATTTTCTTTCCTACCTAAAGCATGACCCTCAGGCCATCGCCCCGGTACATCGTGCCTATGCCGTAGGCATCTCTCAAAGCGGACGCTACCTGCGGCATTTTCTCTACCAGGATTTCAACATCGACGAGCAGGATCGCCAGGTGATGGATGGCATGATTGCACATGTAGCTGGCGCCGGTCGGGGAAGCTTCAACCATCGCTTTGCCCAGCCTTCGCGCGATGCCCAGCCGATGTCGAGCATCTTTTTTCCAACTGATCTTTTTCCTTTCACCGATCTTCCGGAAAAAGATCCTGAGACTGGCGAAACCGCAGGCTTGCTCGATGCAGCCGCCAAGTCCCACACTGCCCCCAAAATCTTTTACACCAACACTTCTTATGAGTACTGGGGCCGTGCTGCTGCGCTGATCCATGCTTCTCCCGACGGCCGGACCGATGCACGCATTGCAGAGAATGTTCGCATTTATTTTCTGGCCGGGCTTCAGCATTTCTCTGCCGTCTTTCCACCGCTGAAGAGCACCCAGGGCAATCCGGATTCGACAGCTCAGCAAAGGCACAATCCCAATCCAATTCGCTGGTATTGGCGGGCGCTGATCACCGACATGGACGAATGGGTAAGAAACAACGTAGCGCCTCCGCCGAGCACCTATCCGAAAATCGCAGATAGCACCCTGGTTCCTTTGAACAAGTGGAAGTTTCCCACGATTACCGGAGTGAACAAGCCTCACGAACTCAATCTCGCTTACCACTTGGATTTTGGTCCACAGTGGAAGCAGGGAATCATTACTAATGAACCTCCCAAGCTGGGCAAGGCTTTCGTTGTGCTGGTACCCCAATCCGATGCCGACGGCAACGATCTTGGCGGAGTGCGTTTGCCCGAGCTGCAGGTTCCACTCGCGACTTATACAGGATGGAATCTGCGCGATCCCAGCATTGGGGCTCCAGATCAACGCTTGAGCTTTCTCGGATCATTTATACCTTTAGCTAAAACAGCCGATGAGCGGAAAAAATCAGGGGACCCCAGGGCCTCGATTGCTGAACGCTACACTTCGCGCGAACAATACCTGGCAAAGTACGAAGAAGCGGCAAAAAAATTGGTCCAGCAGAGATTTATTTTGCAGGAAGATTTGCCGGAAATTCGGCAACGGGGACAACAGGAATGGGATGAGGTAGTGGGGCATTGAGGCAATGTCCCTCATTACCATGAAGCAAGGTTCCTCCTTAACCATTTCATCAAAAAATAATTCGTCATCCCGAGACTCTACCCGCGCGCCAGCGAGGGTAGAGTGGAGGGACCTTGTGGTCGTAGCGGGTTACGTAAGCGCTGAGGAAACACATGTTCGAAGTAAAAACGCACTTCTCGCAAATCTTGGCCTGGGATCTCCGTAGAGATTGGTAAAATGCAGGGATCTTGTGGTCGGCTTGCACTGAAATTTCGGAAACGGTTAAGCAAACAGCATTTTGATATTACGCGCGGTTATTAGATATGGAACATTCGGATTCGAGCATCGGTTCGTCATGCTTCGAATCGTCGTGG
>DASZFK010000712.1:0-8215 GCA_035939855.1 Candidatus Angelobacter sp. | reverse complement strand
CTTACCACCGTCGGCGATGTCCTCAACGAGCTGAAAATTCCTTTTCTCGTGCCGCCCAACCAGGGACCCGATGGCACCTTCAGCGCCATTCCCCTCGGCGCTCCTAATCCGGAAGTTCCGCAAGCCACCGGCCCGGCAACTTTATTTGCGGATGAACAAGGTTCCGGCGTTGTCTTGTCCAGTGACCCGGATGCCGATCGCATCGGGTTAGAAGTAAAACTAGGCGATGGGACATGGCGCCACTTCGATGGCAATCAGATCGCCGCTGTCCTGTGCTACTACCTGATGCTCGATCCGCACGGTCCAAAGCGCAAAGGCCTGGTGATCGAGACGCTGGTGACTACCAAGATTTTGCGCAAGATCGTGGAGAAAGCCGGGGACTCGTACCTGATCGATGATCTCCTGGTGGGGTTCAAGTATGTGGCCGACGTGCTGAAGAGATTAGAGACAGTTGGGAATTACAAAGGCATACGCTGCCGTCCTGATCAACTGGTGCTGGCAACCGAAGAAAGTCACGGCGTAATCCTGATTCCAACGATTCGCGATAAAGATGCGACGCCTGCCTGCATGTATCTTGCGGCGTTGTACCAGAGGTTAAAGGCAGAAGGCCGGAACCTCTTCGACTACTACGTGCAGATTCTCGACGATCTTGGCCCTTACGCAGACACCAGCCGGTCGATCATGATGAATGGCGCTGATGGCACATTCAAACGAGACAAGATTATGGAGTCGTTGCGAGCGAAGCCCTTGCAATCGGTCGCCGGTTCGCCTCTCAGAAAAGTTGTGGACCATTGGGACCAGGGCGAAGAAGGTTGGGGCAAATTCAAGAGCGAGACCGACAAGCTTCCGCGTAATGTTCTTCAATTCTTCTTTGATTCCTTCATCATCGCCGTGCGGCCCTCCGGCACCGAGCCTAAACTGAAGTTCTATTGCCAGTTGATGCCTGACGATGAACTTTCTCACACGCGTGGCCAAGAGCGGCTGGCCGCCGCGACCGCCAAGGCCGAAAAGCTGGCGTTGCTGGTTTATAAAGAACTGCTATCGCGCATCGATGTAGACCTCGATGAGGCCTCGTTGCTGTTGCCCGATATGATCGATCTGGGGCTCAAACAAAGCTTTCAGCGGCGGACGGTACCGCGGCTATCGGACGCTTTATCGAAGGGAAACCTCACTAATCTTGCCGATTGTCTCCGCTGGCTGCGCGAACAGGAAGAAGTAGCAGCCATGACGCCTAAAAAAGACCCCTTGCCTGCATTAAAGGGACCGCTGGTCTGTCTGACCAAGCGCTGGATCGAAGAGAAACCCGGAGCCTCGTTGATCGAAGAACTGCACCGATGGGCCGCTGGCCGAAGCTAACATCACTTATCGGGGATTCGGGTATCGGCTCTCAATGAAGGCGACAAAAGCCTGCTTGAATCGGGTCCGGTTCGCGCGGTCATCAAACCATTTTCTGTGCAGGATATTTTCCGCTGAGATGATCGGGTACCACGTATCGCGCAACTGCTTGTGCTGGTGGCATCGGTCAAAAACCGTTTCCAGAAAGTTCCAGACCATGAATGCATAGATCTCGTATTCCGGGCGTTGCTGATCATTCGGCGATGCGCTGAAGGTCAGCAAGTAAGGCCGGTCCATGGCGATTTTCAGCAGGTCGAAATACATCCTGTCCAACTCGGCGTAGTAGCTGGCGCGAAGCGAGCGTGTGAAGCTCCAGAGAGAGTAGAGAAGCGTGAGGATAATGCCAACCGAGGCTACCGCCTCAACAATTACCTGGACCTTCGTCCACTCATTCACAGCCGGGACATTTTGAAAGCCAAACATCTCTATATCTCCTAAAACCTAGGCAAATTGGACGGGATCGGCCATGCTCCTCATCATCTGCTGGATGCGCGGGTCCTGGGGCGAGCAATGATAAACACTCTGATAGATGGTCTTGAGCCACCGCTCCAGTTCAGCTTTGGGGATTTGACGGCGGCCGCTACTCGGGTAGATCAGCAGGTCCATTTCAGGGGGCGGCCCCTCGCCCGAGAGCGGCATGTTGTAGCGCAGACCTGAGACAGTCAAGCATCCCAGCCGCCGATAAAACTGCTGTCTGCGTCTCCGCAGCGTCTGGTCGGCGCATTTTTCCCGATCGGAATCAACCTCGAGAAGCAAAGGGACCGGCTGTTTTGGATAGGCCTCTGCTGCAGCCTGTACCGAGCGCCGGAACAGTTCGCTGCCCAGGCCTCCGTTGCGATACGCATCCGCAACCGCCATGTATTCTAAAAGGCCAAAGGTTTCGGATGACGGCAGGAACAGCACGCAGAATCCAATCACATGGCCATCACGCTTCAGCAGGAGAATCTTGTAGTCCGTCCGTCCGGCCATTTCGGAGATCCATGCCTTCGATTTTCGCTCTCGCGCAGAGATCGAGTCGGCATAGATGCTATAAAACTCCTCAAATTCAGGGCCGTTGCCGGATTTCAGCTCTTCGAATTGGTACTGATTTGACACGATGCTCAGCCAGTATATGGGATGACCGCTGACTAAATGCCGATTCCCGGATTATGCCGACTACTAAACCTGCCGATGGTACTAGGAGGAGCGCGAGTCGCCATCTGAATCGGCATAATCAGAGGTCCTCCAAGAATGCAAGGAGTTGATCATTGGGGTGGTACCGCGCAAGCTTGACCCCCAGCGGTTGAGTGCGCGAGAGTGCTTTCTCCTTCAAGCGCATGTCCGCGTGGAGATACATCTGTGTTGTTTCCACGCATTCATGCCCCAACCAGAGCGCGATCACAGTGCCGTCCACGCCATGATAAAGAAGATCCATGGCGGCACTGTGCCGCAGCATGGTGTGGAGAAACGTTTTTTCGTTTGAGTGCGAGCGGTGGGTCCGGGCGGCTAGATGGGTAATTTGGTGATGAGGCGTTCTACCGCATCGCGGCTGAGTCACCTCCGAATGCTGGCAAAGACTGGATCTTCGAGCCAACCTTGGCGTTGGCGCAGCCAAGCATCCAACATCTTCGCCGTTTCTGGAAGGAGCGGACTGCAACGCTGTTTTCGGTGGGCTCCGGTCCCCGAGCACAACATCCTGGCAGTTCAGCTTGGTCAACTCAGAAACCCGCAGACCAGTTTGGACTGCAACCAACAGCATGGTTCGATCCCGGCACCCAATCCAAGTAGAAGGATTCGTAACAGCGAGCAAGGCCTTGATCTCATCGGCTCAGCATTTTCAATGGCTTACAGTTCCCCTAAAAAGCTCGAATATTGATCAGGGCCAATAAGAACAGAAAGAGCTGAAATATCAGTAACTTGCAATTCCTTAGCGTACGGTTTGTCCGTTTCGTGAGGCCGACCCCTCTCTGCTTTAAGGACGATCCTGAACGGTATTGCTACTTCCCAAATGTGCTATGTCAATTGTGTACCACCGGATGCCGGGCCACTGCGATGCGCCGGGGCGGCACGAAGCCTTCCCGTTCATCGTCCCAGGTGACGGCGGCGATCTTCCAGCCGGCATCCATGCGCACCAACAGGAATTGGTTTACGCCGGTGGCGGCAAAGCGGTTGCCCGACAGAATGCCGGATTTGCGATACAGGCTGAGGCGCTGGGCGATGTTGCCGAAAATATCAGTCGATGACGAGGTTTCGACTTCCTCAAATTCAGCGAGCGGCCCGCCGTTCAGCAATCTTGCGCGCGGGGCGATGAAGTCTTCCAGCCCGTAGATTTCGGGCACCGACGCCTTGACGATGACGCATTGGGCAATCGTCAGCGTACGCAAGCGGCCGAGATCGGCGGGCCTATGTTTGTTGGTGAAAGCCCCAAAAAACGCCGCGATCACGGCGTCGATGGCAGCGAGGTCGGCCTCATTCTCTTGCGAAATATTGTCCATCGTACTCCTCCGGCAGAGCGGCCATTTTATCCCGATATTCACCAGATGATACCGAATTGGAGGGGAAGGATAGCGTTTTTCTGAGGCAGCCGGACGTCAAGTAAGTCGTTTTCTTCGCTGCCAACTTACACTTGCGGACTCTCTCTCATGTTTAATCGGTGCGTCAAGGAACGCGAAGATGGCCAGCACAGCCGCCAGAACGGAGTAGATCCAGCGTCTGCCGATCAACGCAGCCTGGTACGCTTCCGGTCGAGCTTTTCGTTTTTCACAATGGCGATTTCGTCCCCCATAACTGCTTCTAGGTTGGTTGCAGGGACAATGAGAGTATCGAGTCGGAGGCGAAGGTATCCAGGCCTATTGGAAGCAGCTCCGCCGGAAGAGCACCTGGTGCAGGTGGAGAACTGGTACCGTGGGCTGCTGGAAGTGAAACATCTGTATCCTCCGTTCCTGGCTGCCACAGCCAGGAACGGAGGATTATGCCGAATGCAATTCCACCATGATGTGGAGAACGTGGCGCTATACGGAGGAACGAGGGGGTTGCTTACCGACGCTTCGGCATAATCCGGGAATCGGCATTCAACGTGTTATGCCGCGTGCGGCATAATGATTTTACGATTGCGTTAGATTATTTCCAGTAGAACTTAACCTCGATAGGGCCATTGTATTCGGAAGAAGCTGCGCAGAAGCTCTCCTCTCCCACACGACAGGCATTCGCAATGCGCCCGTTCCCGGGAGATATAATTGCCTCCAGAACGCCTGGGGGTAAGGATGAAACATAGCAATAAGAAACGGGTCATTGCCGGCTCGCTTGTGAGCGCGCTGCTGCTCTCACTCTCCACATCTTGTTTTGCGGATTTTCAATACACAGAAACCAGCAAGATCACCGGAGGCGCGGCCTCTGGCGCCATAAAGTTTGTTGGTGTTTTCAGCAAGGACGCCCGTCAGGCCACACAAGGCTCAACATCCACCATCAGCTTCAAGGGCAACAAAATGCGCCGCGAAGATGGCCTGGGGCAAATCGAAATCATTGACCTTGACGCCCGCAAGATCACGCAGATTGACACAAAAAAGAAAACTTATTCCGAGATGACCTTTGACGAGATGCGGGCGCGAATGGAAGAAGCCCGCAAGAAAGCCGTAGAGCAACAGGCCAAACACAATAAAGAGCAGGGCAACGTAAAAATCGTGCCTAAGATTGCCGTCACCCCGGGGAGCAGCACAAGGAAAATTCTCGACTACACCGCCAAAGAAATGAAAGTGCGCGTGGATATGGAGATGACCTCTGACGATCCCAAGGCCAAAGGCCAGACCGCGACCATGTGGGTCAACTCTGATACCTGGATCGCATCTGTAAAAGGTTATGACGAGGTGAAGCGCTTCTATCAGCGTATGGCTAAGGAACTGGACTGGGTCCCCGGAGCGGTTTTTGGCGCCAACCCACAGATCGCGCCTGCCATGGTGGAGTACCGCAAGAGCGCCGCGACTTTGAACGGTATGCCGCTATTTTCGCTGGTCAGTGTAGGCATGGCCGGACAGCCAGGACAGGCCGGCGCGCCACAGGCCTCCAATGACGACCAGAAGCAATCCAGCGGTAACCCGCTCACCAAGGGCATCGGCGGACTTTTCGGCAAGAAGAAAAACAAAGACGATGCCGCGCAGGATGATAAGTCCGGCTCGTCAAAATCCGCGCCCAGCGGGACGCCCGGGTCGCTCATGGACACTACGGTTGAAGTTACTTCTATCTCCAACAACAGCGTGGACGCCAGCTTGTTCACGGTTCCGGAAGGCTATAAGCACATAGAAGCCAAAGGCGCGAAGTAGGCCGGTACGTGGAAAATTAAAACAGAAAGAAAAGACGCCATCGCGAGAGGGCTGTTCCATGAGTGAGCTTGATGTCATCGTAATCGGAGGTGGCGTTGCCGGGCTGACTGCGGCTCGTGCTCTTGGCGATGCCGGGCGGAAGGTGCTCTTGCTGGAAGCACGAGAACGCCTTGGTGGACGCGTCTTCACGCAGTACCCGAATGGCTATCCGGTCGAACTGGGAGCAGAATTTGTTCACGGATGTCCACCAGAGATTCTTGGGCTTGCCGCTGAACATGGATTGCCACTGGCAGAGTTGCAATGGAAACTCCTGCGGCGGAAAGACGGGAGATGGATTGACGGGTCGGACACCTTCTCCGAAATAGATCGTCTGTTCGAGCGCATGAACATGGTTGCAACCGGCGCTGACCGGTCTTTTCAGGATTTCCTTGAGCAAGCCGATGCCCCCGGGAACATGAAGCAGCAGGCGCTGCAGTTCGTCGAAGGCTTCCATGCCGCCGATCCACGACGCATCAGCGTGCATTCATTGATTAAGGGCAACATCGCCGACGAACAAATCGACGGTGACCGCCAGTTTCGCTTCGAGCACGGCTATCAACCATTCGTGGGGGCGATTGCCGGTAGCCTGAAAGCACGCGTGCAACTCCAAACCGAGGTGACCGGCATCGATTGGAGGGCAGGTGATGTTCAGGTTCAATCGAGCAATGGCCAGACATACCGCGCGCCTCGTGTACTAATCACGGTTCCTCTTGGGGTGCTGAAAGCCGGCACGATCCGTTTCACGCCAGAACTTCCGGAAAAGCGGCAGGCCCTGCAGCTTTTGGAAATGGGATGTGTCAGGCGGGTGAGTCTGTGTTTCCAGAGCAAATTCTGGGAGCAGGACCAACACCTGCAGGATGTAACTTTTTTCTTGACGGATGATCCTGTATTTCCTACCTGGTGGACGAGCGAGCCTCTTCTGTTTCCCATGCTTACGGGCTGGGCCGCTGGGCACTACGCGCAGGCCCTCTCGCACTCCGATTCGAACCAGGCCATTGACCGTGCCCTTGACTCGCTGGCAAGCATCCTGGAGATGGATCGCGCAGCTTTGCGTCGCGAATTAATCAATGGATTTACCTATGACTGGCAGGCTGATCCGTTTTCACGCGGAGCATACAGCTATGCACTTGCCGGTGGCAGTTCGGCGGGATGTCTCCTGGCAGCGCCCGTCGCAGGAACCCTGTTTTTCGCCGGAGAAGCAACCGACTGCGATGGACACAACGCTACCGTTCACGGCGCAATCGCCAGCGGCAAACGCGCCGCAAAAGAAATCTTAGCTTAGCCGCCACCATGTAAACTATTTCGATGGAGAAGACCCACGATTCCGTTGAATCCATGGTGCGGGCTTACTCCCAGGCAGCCGTGGAGTTAGCGCGTGAATTCAAGACGGCTTTGGATTACACCGAGAACTCAGTAATGGAAGTCGAGGTCATCCTGGCGCAATTTGCCAATGACCTCGCCAGCGGCAAACCGCCCGCCGGCGAGATGGACGAAATGTGCAAGCTGTGGGGATCCTATTTGGGCGAGGTCGTGCGCCGGCGTTTTGGAGGCGAATGGGGCATCGAAACCTACCCCGGTAAAGAATTTGCGACTCTTACATTGAATGTCGGCGGCAACAAACTATTCCCCTCGATGAAGATCCACCGCCGCCTGACTGTAGGCGAAAACGACAATGTATGGACCTTCTACAAGATGATCAAAGCCAAGCTGGAATCGATGCCCGGCGGCAAGGTGCAATAAGGTGACAGAGTCATTACACCCGCAATCTTAGTCGGTTATGCGCGTTGCAACGTGAATTTTGTTCTCGTTAGCGACGCACTTTGCCTCTTCTGACTTCTCTGCAGATGAGTATAGGCGTCTCTAAAAGGCAAAAACGGCCTCACTGAGGGCCTGCTTACGAACAGGTTCTCTCATCCAGTCGGCGGAAGACAATTCGACCTTGACCCCGAGGAGGTCAGCAAGACGGCTTTCAAGATTTCCCATTGTCACCAACGTAACGCGCTTCGATTTATCAAAATCGGCCAGAAGGTCAACGTCAGAATTAGCGTTCGCGTCTCCCCGGGCGACAGAGCCAAATACACCCAAATGGATCACACCTGCTTCCCTCAGCTCAGGAGCATGGTCCCGCAGCTTTGTAATTATGAGATCTTTGTCCATGTCAGTACTTCTCAACGCCTTTTATCTTCGCGCCGTTGTGCCCTTTTCACAAGCCTAGACCTAGCCCGCCCTCTCCGTTGAGCGGCGTGACTCCGGATATGCCCCTGCTCCTCGATCGGAGAGGTTTTTTCGGCGCTGGCCATCTCCGGGATCAAAGCGGCCAAAGCTTTTGCTTTTGTTGACGTTGAATCCGTACCCCAAGCTTTTAACATGCTCTTGAAGGATACGAATGGTTGCTCGGAACACATTGCTGATAGCCCCTGGCACTCTGAAGATTTTGCCTTGCTTTCTCAATTACCCATTTACCAAATTACTCATTTACCAAATTC
>DASZFK010000711.1:0-4049 GCA_035939855.1 Candidatus Angelobacter sp. | reverse complement strand
GGCCGGACCATCCGCGACCCAGCTTGTACCCGGGACGCAGAGAAACCACGAAAGACGCGGTTGAGAATCCTCCAAGCTTTTGTATTTCCTGGCGGTCAAGAACCTCGTCGATGCCGTTGGCAGGGTCGGCAGCGAGTCCATCAAGCAAGGCTTTGACCTTTCCCCCGAGTTCGGCGTTCGCAGGATCGCGCAGTACGATGGCCGCCGATCCGCCCGCAGGCCAGACAGTTGCATCCCATGAGCTCACCTGGTCTTTGTTTTGCGAATCGAGCTTGATGAGGCCAGCATCGTAAAATGCGCCAATCAGGTTGACTTGGTGCCTGGTTTCGATGAATCCGTGGTCTGAGACTACTACTATGACTGCCTGGCCATTGAAGGTCTCTTGCGCGGTCTGCGTGAGCTTGCCGACAATCGCGTCCAACCTCTCCAGGGTTGCGAGACTCTGCGGGCTGAACGGTCCCGTTTCATGCTCGATGTGGTCCAAAGCTGTGAAATAAGCCAGGGTCAAGTCTGGCTTCTTCTCTTGAATGAGCCGCACAGCAAAAAGCGCTCGGTTTTCATCGCTCTCGATGCTCTCGCTCTGGCCATCGGCATACGGGCCTAGCTTTTGCTCCAGCGCTGACAACAGGCCCGGCGTCGAGAGGGACCACAATAGCTTACGGTCATCGGCAGTGCCGGCTCGCCAGATTTGCGGGAGGTTGTAGGTAATCCGCGCTCCTACTGTGACCGGCCAATGTATGTTTGCCACCGAAAGGCCCGCATCGGATGCAGCATCCCACAATGTAGGAACCTTGATGTCCTCGGCATACCAATACCAGCCTTCAAAATTGCGGCTCAGAGGATCGAAGGTAGTGTTGGCTTCGATGCCATGGCGCGCGGGAGATACGCCGGTGACCAATGTCGTGTGGCTTGGATAGGTCACGGTAGGCAGCACGCCGCGAACACCCGTCGCAAAGCTTCCGCGTTGCACGAGAAGACGAAGGTTGGGAATCTTCAATCCGTAATGGTCGGCATTCAAGACAAAGTCAGGACGCAAGCCGTCAAGCGAGATGAGAACGACTGGATGGGATTTGCGTTCCTGGCTTTGGGCCAGTGCAGTAAAAAAGAGCAAAATGAGGGCGAGTTTTTTCATGTGGGGATTCAATCGTACATCATGCTCGTCAGCCCAAGGGGGCTTAGCGAAGTGGGGACCTGAAAGAGCCCCCCGTGTTCTTTTCCCTCGAGCATTTTTTCACAACGACATGACCGCAAGGTCCCTCCAATCTACCCTCGCTGTCGCGCGGGTAGATTGTCGGGATGACGGAAAGTTTTTTGAGCGAAGGGTGGGTGCTATGTTTAGAACGTAAGCCGCAAACTCATCTGTATGTTGCGCGGCCCTGCTTCTTCTCCCGACTGGACCGCGGTTACCTTGCCGAATGACGGATTGATGGCCCCCGTCGCATTGGTGAAAGCCTGAGTATTGGGCACATCGGGATTGAAGTGGTTGAACAGATTGGCGAAAGCTGCCTCGTAGCGTAACGCCATGCGTTCGCTGAGCTTGACCTGCTTGCCCACAGTTGTCGAGAAGGTCACAGTGCCCGGTCCATGCAGGCGGCCTACGCTGCAATTGCCGAAACGTCCAATATTGTTGGCGGGCAACGCAAACGCCGCAACATTGAAATACTGGCTGATGGAAGGGTTCGATAAATTCGGGTCGACACCGGGGATGCAATCGGGGCGCTGGAAAGCTCCAGCGCTGCGCTGGGTGGGGTTGGTTCCCGAGGGATCGGTGCCCCGGAACGTAGGTGTTAGGAAGGGACCAGACTGAAGCAGCGTGATCCCGGTGATGCCCCAACCGCCAATGATGGTATTGACAATACCATTCGCGCTGGAGGCGAAGCGGCGTCCATGGCCAAAGGGCAAGTCATAGAAGAGCGTATTGACGAAACGATGGCGGCGCGTGTAGATCACATCGCCGTAGTCAGATTTGATGTCGAAAAAGTTCTGGGTATTGGGGCCATTCTCGCCTCCGCTACCCTGGGCGATCAGGCTATTCGGTGCAGAACCAAGAGCATTGGAGCGGTTGTAAGCGAGAGTATAAGAGTTCTGGAAACCGATGCCGCGAGCGAACCTGCGGGAAAGTTCCGCAGTCAGGGCATCGTATTTGGCGCTGGGACCGTTGTCGCGCGTAAGGACTTCGTTGAAATTTGGGAACCGCAGGTTGGCCTGGCGAAGCGCGGGCGTAGCAGTAAGCGCAGCGTAGCCCACAGTATTCGGCGCTACTTGATTGAGATCGGGGCTATACACGAGTTGCGTGGTGTGCGAACCGGTGTAGGCGAGGCGAGCAGTCGTTTGCCATCCCAAGTCGCGTTCCACAGAAAAGCTCCACTGGATGTTTCGGGGATCCTTCAAGTCAACCTGGTTGGCGCGACGATATCCCTGGCATGCCGGCGGGCATACAGGCAACAGTCCTCCGCCAGTCGGGAAGACGTTGGGAAATTGCAGCGAGGCCGAGCCGCCAGAGATGTTTTGGGTAAAGTTGACGAAATTGCTGGTGGCCACTCCGGCCAGCGAATAAAGCACCGAGCCGACCAATGGAACTGAATAAACCCCAATCGAGCTGCGCACCACCGTCTTCGACGAATTGAAAGGACGCCAGGAAAAACCTAATCTCGGCTGCCAATTGCCGTAATAGGTATTGCGCAGAGAGTGAGGCAGGCCGGCAGCCTGGGCCAACACCAGCGGAGTGGTGCCGATCGATGACCGGAAGAAGGGTGAGACCAGGCTCAGGCCAGTGGCGTCTTGGACAATCACTCGTCCGCCGGGAAAATTCCGGTCGAACTGCGCCAGTTGATGGGTCGCATCATCGAATGGAGGCCGGATTTCATACCGTAATCCGTAATTCACAGAAAGCTGCGTGTTGACCTTCCATTCATCCTGGGCAAACCATGCGTATTGATTGGCGTAAGGCTTGGTATCGGGACCGTTCTGGGCGAAGTCGGTAGTTATGGGCAAGCCTACAAGAAAGTCTGCGAAAGAGTTCCTGGTGAGCGAGCCGTCGAAAATGTAATCTCCAAATTCGTCTCCGCTGGTGAAGGTGAGGAAATCCTGGAACGAAAGGCGAGTGTAGTCAAATCCAAATTTCAGAGTGTGTGAGTGCCAAAGCCATGTGAAGTTATCGCTGAGTTGGTAAGTGTGGTTCTGAATCGTGCGTGGCCTGCCAACACTGTTGGTGTCGATGAAACCGGCAATGGAGATATCGGGAATGCCGCCGGACTTGGGTGAAGGCGGCAGCCCGTTAAGTCCAAAGTTCTGGATGAGAGACGCGCCCTGCGCCGATAGCGGATAAGTATTGACGAAGTTCGCGAACGAAAATCCTCCACGCACTTCGTTGACCATGTTGGAATTGATAACCCAGTTGTAAGAAGCCGCCAGGTTGCGGAGTTCGCTCACGTTGGAGAGGCTGCCCAACTGAGTATTGAAGCTGGGATCGCCTCCGGTCCCCAGCGCGGTTACGTCTTTGTGCGTGTACCGGACAAAGACTCTTTGATTCGAGGTAAATGCGTGATCGATGCGGCCGTCGTAGTTATTCAACGTGTAGTTGCCTGGGACGTTAGCCTGAAAATTGGGAGCGCTGACATTGGTATTGGTTGCGCTGTTGGGAGCGGCAAACAATGCGCTTGCGATCTTGGTCGAGACAGGGTTGACCAGTCCGGCTGCTGCAAGGTTGTTGTTGGGAATCGGCGATCCATTGAAGGGATTCTTAAGCTGCACTGCCGGCAAGAGGCTCGAAAAGTCGCCCGAGCGCCAGGGAACCGGCGGCAGAATTTCATTTACAACAACCTGCTGCGGACGCCGCGTGCCTTCGTAATCGAAGAAGAAGAATGTCTTGTTTTTCCAAATCGGCCCACCGACGTAAGTACCAAGATCATTGGCAACCAGTTTCGGTTTGCTCAAGGCAAAAGGATCTTTTGCATTGAGGGCTGAGTTCTGGTGAAACCAATAGACGCCGCCATGGAAGTTGTTGGAGCCGCTCTTGCTCACCACGGTGATGTCGCTGACCTGGCCAA
>DASZFK010000710.1:0-6801 GCA_035939855.1 Candidatus Angelobacter sp. | reverse complement strand
CATTCGCCTCTTCCTCGCGCCACATGGTCTCCATTCTATCTGGCAGCGGAACAGGCGCTAATCAATCGTTCAGGCATTCTGAATTTTGGTCATGAATATTTGCGGGAAGCGGTCCGGGAGACCTATCTGCCGCGGCTGGAAGACGAGCAAGCTGTGCATCGGGCACTGGCAAATTACTTTTATGAGGCGGAGGTCTGTCCACGCAAGATTGATGAACTCCCCTGGCAATTAGCGGAATTGAACGACTGGCAAATGCTATCCGAGCTTCTTGCTGACCGTCGGTTCTTCCCGCGTGCCTGGGACCAGAACAACTTCGAGGTACAGCGATACTGGGTTCGCATTGAGGCCTCCTCCTCACTACGAATGCTGGATGCTTACACTGCGGAAATCAACTTTTCGGAAATCCTGCAGGAAGGAGCCTTCGGCCCCCGCAGTGGGCTCATTCGCCAATTTGCTGATGTGGGTAGAAACGAGGTGGTACTGGATCCCGGCGGTTTGCGAACAACTGTCTCCGTCGACGAGTATTTCCTGGATGCGGTCGCTCTCCTTCTGGCAGCAGCGGGACATGCGGTGGAAGCTGTAAGAATCCGTGCACCCCTCATTGAGAGCTATAAGGATGGCAGCGATCCCGCAGGCCTTCAGTTAGAGTTGGGGGGCCAGGCTGCTCTTCTCATTCAACTGGGAGATTTGGACGCTGCCAGCCAGGCGCTGAAGCGCCAGGAGCTCATCTGCCGGGAGATCGGTGACAAAGAGGCCCTGCGACGGTGCCTCGGATCGCAAGGGCTGATCCATTGTGAACGCGGCGAATTGGATGCAGCCATGGCATTGCACCAAGAACAGGAACGCATGGCGCGAGATGTCGGCGGTTGGAAACAGGTCGGCATAGCCCTTCACAATCAAGCTCTGGTATGGATGCAGAAGACGGAGCCGGAACGAGCGCTCGAGTTGTATAAAGAAGAGGAGCGTATTTGCCGCCGATTAGCGGACCTGGAGGGCCTACAGTTGTCCCTTGGCGGCCAAGCGGACGCCATTGCAGCCACCGGCCACTTTGATGGCGTGATGAAGCTTTATAAGGAACAGGAGAATATCTGCCGGGAATTGGGTGACCGCATTGGGATGGTACTCAGCTTGGGGAATCAAGCTGTCCTCCTGCGAAAGCTCACTAATTTTAATGGAGCGTTGCGTGCTCACAAAGAAGAAGAACGGCTGTGCCGGGAAACCGGATACCGAAAGGGCTTGGCCGTAAGCCTGGGCAATCAAGCGCTTCTCCTGAAAGAAATCGGCAAGCCCTCCGATGCCTTGAAGCTCATGCAAGAACAGGAGGCCATTTGCAGGGACTCGAATCTCCTTCCCGTGCTGCAGAGCTGTCTCGCCAACCAAGCCACCATATTCTTCGACCGCGGCGACTACGGGCGGGCCTTAATGCTTGCTCAAGAGAGCGAATCAATTCTCAGGCAAGTGGGACCCCTGGTTAAGCTTGCAGCCTGGCTTGGGCAGAAGGCCAACATTCTCAAAAAGTTGAGCAGAATCGATGAAGTCAGGACTGCGCTCAAAGAGCAGGAGCAGATGTGCCAGGAATTAGGGGACCCTGGATTCGTGGCAGGCGCGCTCATGAATCAGGCGATGCTCCTGGAGGATCGCAATGAACGCAGAGTTGTTCTGGAGAAGGCCAGGAATATTATTTCCAGGCATGGCCTTGAGTCTTTGACCAGGCGGTTCGACGAATTGGAGGACGCTCTGCGCTCCGAGAACGTCATTCCATAAAACGGGCCTGGACGTGTCATCGGAAGCTCCGGGTTGACACAACAGCCATTCCTACAAACGGGATTTCATGCCCTCCAGATTTCGCCGGACCCGTGGGCTTGCTGGATTGGCCGCCAGGGCTTTCTCAACCCATTCAACGCCTTCCCGCACATACCCTTGTTGAAACAGGACAACTCCGTAGCTCATGATGGGAATCTCATCGTACGGATTTAGCTCAAAGGCCTTACGGTAAAACTTCCCGGCCTCCTCTATGTCCAATTTGGCAGCTTCATCCCCCCGGATGGTGAAGTTGACCGACTCAGCCAGCCGCTCTACATCAGCAATATCCATAGCTGATAGCAGCTCTCCTGCAAGCTTGAAATTTCCTGACGGATCCAGGTTCACAAAATCGAACTGGGAATAGCCCGCCCGTCTAGCTGTCAGAATGGATTCGTAGAAGTGCGGTTCGAGGTTGCTTACCGCTAGCCTTTCCTCCTTAGAAAGACCGGCTAGAAACTCGCTTTGAACCGGCTTTGCGGCTTTGTTTCCGGCCGATACCGTCGTGGTCGATTTGAAGTCTATAGAAACGTGGCTTGGTGAAACTGCCGGCGATGCTTCGGCGGCTGGTTCAGCGGGCTTAGTAGATGGACCGTTTGGCCAGCGGGCACGCGACAAGATTTGCACATAACCGATGCCGGGAATCAAAATGCTGCTTGCGATGCGTTCAAACAGACCCACCCATCGGGAATACTCTCGGCTCAATACTTTAAAGTTCGCGAAAAGAACCTTAAATTCACTACCGATAAAGAAATAGTCAGTCGTGAACGGATCTGATCCCCCTCCCCCGCCTGGGACAATGCCGTCGGTGTACTCCACGATCAGTCGCCTGCACACCGCTGTTGGGTTTTTTCCGCCCTCGCCTTGCCATATTTCGCGCACATCCGGATGATCCGAAGCAATCAGTTCAACCATCGCCTTTGGCAAACCGGCAGCAATGTTGAAACCACGTTTGCCTGGGTCTCCGCTCGCCGGTCCCGTCACGATCTCCAGCAACACGTGCGCTGTCGGTGACACAGCTGCGAATGCCGCAACTGGGTTCGGTGGTGTTATTTGTTCCCAATCCCATGGAAACCGCAGGGTAAAGAGGTTTTCGCGGTGAGCGAAGGTCTGCCATCCGCGTGGAATCTCCGGAACTCCAGGATTGGATATTGGTCTCGCAGGCAGCAATGGCTCTGCTGCCGTTTGATCGGTCTCCTTGCGTCGGAACCATGAACCGAGTTTCATAAACTGCCTCCTTTATTTCGCTTTCCGGTCAGCCCAGGAATTGAATTAAACCGTCAACGTTGAGTTACGGGTTATTGTTGCGGTGACCACAGGTAGGACACTTCTAGTAGCTTGACGGCTTCGCGATCGAATATCGCTCCCTACACTTTGCGCAGGTCCAGTCCCAGGCTTTTCGACTCGACCTGAAGGTTGCTCTCATCAGGATAATGACAAAATTGCAGAAGTGTTTCAGTCTTTCCTGCAACAAGCCGGTTCTTTTGGGAATACATGCTCTGGCCTTTGTTCGAAGAAGCTCGGCTATTGATGTTTCTGAAAGAATTCTCACGACTTCAGAGGCTTGCAAACCTTTCCTTACTTTCCTCACCACAAGCTAACCGCTTGGCAAAATGTCCTTGGCCTAATCCAGGCCGAAACCAATTTTGCTCTCGCGGTAGCCATTCGAGAACAAGCCGAGACCAATGCCATCTACTTTGATCGACTCTGTGCTCACCGTGAACGCGAACTGGCCGACCAAGATGACGTTCTCCCTGAATCTGAATACCGAAAACAGGAACTGGCTAACGAAGAAAAGAAGGAGCAATCGGCCACTTAACAGCTCCGAATCAAGAGGGTATTCTGCGACCCAGAGTACCTTTTGGAATCACGCACTGTCGAAGGACCGATGCTGCCTGAATAAGGCCCTGCCTCTCAAGCGTTTCCAAATACTGTGCGACTGTCTTGGGAGGGTTCTTCAGGCTCTGTCGATGATCTTGTGCCGCCGCCACCACGACGCCAGGTGCAAGATCAAGGAGATGAAGGACGAATTCGTCCGGGTGTTGCGCTTCAATTCCAAACGGAGTGATGGCGTTGGAAGGAAAGTCCCGGAGGTTCATCGTAACGATGACATCTGCGTGGCCACGAATGGCCGCGGCCAGCACATGCCGGTCGTCAGGATCGGGGAGCTGTAGAGCGGGTATCAGGTCCTCATAGCCGGTCACCAGCGCATCGACAGCGTTTTTGTCCATCAACATGCGAGTGCGTTCCAGCTTGTCACGTGTAAGGTCAGGCCGCTGTTTAAGCAGATTCGAGATCCACTCCTCATGAACGTCCGCCGACCACTTGGCGCGAAACAGGCCGGTGAGCGCCAAGTGCATCAAGAGGTTCCGAAGTTCTGCGGGATAGAGCACGTTGGCATCATAGAAAGCGGTGAACGTGGCCACTATGTCCTAAAGCCCTAATTCCTGGTCATAGGCCGCCAGTTCTGCAAGTGCGGCCCGCCGATCGGCATCGGCGCGGCGCTTGTACGCCATGAGCGCTTCAAAACGAATGCGCCGATGCGTACCCACGCGGCGAAATTCGATTTTCCCCTCGTCCAGAAGTTGGATCAGGGAAGGCCGCGAGATATTCAGCATGTCCGCCGCTTCTTGTGTGGTGAGTTCGGCGTGGACCGGGATCAGAGTAACAGCATTCCCCCGCGCCATCTCTTCCAGAATGTGAATGAGCATCCGTACAGCGGAGGCCGGTATCTTCACGATTCCTTTTGCCGGATCGTCAAGCAGGCGAAGCCGGAGTGGCTTTCCCATCTGCGCGCGCGAAGCTAGCACTTGGCTGGTTTCCTTGGCAAGTACCGCTTCCGCCTCAGAGGGAAGCGACGGGTTTGGTGTATCTTGTGCCATTTTGCTTACCTCTTTTCCCTGGAGTCACAATAACACATTAATCGAAGCAAGTGAAACTATTCGAAGCAAGCGTAAAATGTGGTTAGTGCGACGAGTTGAATTTAAGGGGATTTTAAGAGGGCCTAAATAGCTCCGGGCTATATCCACAACATCTTGTGTCTTGACTTAGCTATAGCAGAAAGCCAAAATGATTTTGGCGAAATTAAAGCGAAATAGCTAGAAGCCGGTAGCCAGCAGCTAGTAGCTTTCTCCGCCAGTAGCTTTCTCCAAAGGAGATGTACATGACCACCAAACCCTCCAATCCCAACGGCCACGACCTGATCAACCAAGTCATCAACTTCTACAAACAGTACCTCCACTGCTCCCCCGACCAACTCGACCTGCTCGCCCTCTGGACCATGCACACCCACCTCATGCCCGCCGCTCCCTTCTCTCCCTCTCTCAACATCTGCTCCCGGCAGAAACAATCCGGCAAGACACTCTGCCTCCAACTCCTCAGTCTCCTTTGCAATGGGGCTTCCATGCACACGGCCGCCGCTCCTGCGCTCTTGCTCCATCAGCTTGCCGATGGCTACGACCCCTTCCCAGGTACTCTTCTGCTCGACGACTGCGATGCCACCTTCGGCAAATCGCGCATGAACATCAAGCTGCAAGGCCTCTTCACTGCCCGCTTCCAGCAGGATGCCCGTTTTACCGTTCGCGTCAAAGACGACGATGAGTACATCTTTGACGAAAAGCCCGTATTCTTCCCCGCCGCCTTTGCCGGCAACGGGCGTCTTCACCCCTGCCTCGCCGAGCGCTCCATCCTCATTGCCCTGGAACCGAAAGCTTGCGCTAAGGTGTCAGCCGAAGGGGAACCCGGATCGCCCTGCCAGCCGTTCCGCTTCTTCGCCGCCCAGAAACAATCACGCACGCTGCTGGAAACCTTGCGTGAATGGGGAGCCGGTCATCATGAAGCTTTGGAAGCCATCTCTCCCTATAAAGAAGACCAGTTTCCGCCCGAACTTTCCTGGCGCCAGCGCGACTGCGCCGAACCCCTGCTCCACATCGCCGACTTCATCGGCGGCGACTGGCCTCAGCGCGCCAGGCAAGCCTTGGTCAACGCATTTGCCCTGGCTGCCTTCGAGGATTTCTATAGCTCCCGGCAAATCTTGGCCAATATCCGTGATCTCTTTGCAGCAAAAGATAATCCCGAATGGATTCCCACGACAGATCTGCTGAAGTTCCTTCACACCCTCGATGACCGCAATTGGCATGAGTGGAACAAAGGCAAACCGATGGTTCCCAAGCAATTGGCCGGCCTGATTGAACCTTTCGGCATCCGCCCCCAAAGCCATCGCACTGGCCCAGATAACGAGACGGTCATCAGAGGCTACAGATTCGAAGACCTGGAACCAATCTGGAACCACCACCTCCCACCCCGTAGCACTGTAGCGGCAAATCCACAAGATCTACCGACCAACGATCCTGAGCTAACCCCTGTCCTGAGGTGCCAGCCGAAGGGAGTCAGGAGACAGGAGCTACGCGGCAGCCCTGTAGCGGCAAATTTACAAAATTCAGTTCGCAGCAATCCTGGACCAGTGTCTGGAAGTCAGCAGCCAGACTCTACAGGAAGGTGGTGGCCAGCAGCGGCGAGCTATCGCTCCGGAAAGGATCCAAGCGTCACCGTTGTAGCAGCAAAATTGCAAAACCATCAAGCCACCCCGAATCGAGATATCCAGCGAGACCCTGTCAAGAACCCGGAAGCTCCCGTAGCGGCAAATGCGCAAGATACATCACTTCCCGGCCACTTTGCCGGCCCGGTAAGAAAAAAAGATATAGGACACCGAATAATGACGAATCAATAGGCTTTAGCCTTTGAAGGTATCAGAGCATAGCTTGTCCTGAGGTGCGCCGAAGGAGCTTTAGCCGTGCCGTAAGAGCTTAACAATCAATCGGGCTTTAGCCTAATGTCATTTCCTTTAGAAAATGGCCGGGTTTTGCAAAACACCTTACCCCAATGTCATCCTGAACAGAGCGCCGCGAAAAAGCTTTAGCTTGAGAAAATCATGGGCGCGGAGTGAAGAGCCTGCCCTGAACGAAGAGAAGGGACCCCGAGAATGCGTCAATATTCTACGTC
>DASZFK010000709.1:0-5474 GCA_035939855.1 Candidatus Angelobacter sp. | reverse complement strand
CGAGAAGATTCAATACACATCCTCGGTGGCCGTGGCCCTTGCTTATCCAAACGCTAATCTCCCGCCAGGATTTGGATTTCTGGTTCCACGATCAGAAGGCCGCAAGTTGATGGCTTGCACTTTCGTCCACAATAAATTTTCCGGACGTGCTCCGGAAGGAGCAGCTCTGCTTCGGTGTTTTTTCAGCAGTTCGCGAGTACCTGGATTACTGAAATATTCTGATGACGAGCTTGAATCGTTCGCCCGGCAAGAGATCAAAGAGATTCTGGGACTCGAAGCCGCCCCGCAGTTTTCCTGCGTTTTCCGCTGGCAACAGGGATTGCCTCAGTACGAGTTGGGACATCTTGAGCGCGCGGCTGAAATCGAAGCCCGCCTGGCACAAACGCCAGGGTTGCAATTGATTGGTAATTCCCTCTACGGGGTCGGCATCCCGGATTGCATCAAGTCAGCAAAGTTGGCGGTGGAAAAATTACAGCAATTGGGTAAACCAGATTTGGTAATTGGGTAAACCAGATTGGGTAATTGGTAATTGGGTAATTTTTTAAACAATCCCTTTTCCGCTTGTATACTTTCACCCTTATGAAGCTGAGCCCCCGCCGCAATCGTTACATCGTTGTCGCTTTCACCGCACTGCTCATTGTCCTGGCTGTGGGTCAAAGTGCATTGCAGAAAACCGCGAGAGCACAAGGAAAGACCGTGATGGCTCCCAGATTCGAGGTGGATCCTTTTTGGCCGAAGCCGCTTCCCAACCACTGGTATCAGGGTATGACCATCGGCGTATCAGTGGACGCCCAGGACCACGTCTGGATTATTCATCGGCCGGAAACTCTTTCGCGCCTGGAAGCCGGCGCCGACCAGAGCCCGCCAATCGGTACATGTTGCTCCAAGGCCCCACCGGTGCTTGAATTCGACCAGGCCGGTAACCTGATTGGTCACTGGGGCGGACCAGGAACAGGTTATGAATGGCCGGAGTCGAACCATGGGATTACCGTGGATTACAAAGGCAACGTCTGGATTGGCGGCAATGGCACGAAAGACGCCCAAGTCTTGAAATTCACTCAGGATGGCAAGTTTCTGGCGCAGTTCGGCCATCAGGGCAAGAATGGCGGCAGCAACGATATGGAGAACTTTGGCAAAGTGGCCAAAATTTTTGTTGATCCGGCGGCCAACGAAGCCTATATCTCTGATGGTTACCTCAATAAACGCGTCATAGTGATTGACGCCGACACCGGCAAGTTCAAGCGCTACTGGGGCGCTTATGGCAACAAGCCGGATGACACCAATCTGGGTCCCTACGATCCCGACGCGCCACCGGCAAAACAATTCCGCAACCCGGTGCACTGTGCCGAACTCGCTCATGACGGGCTTCTGTACGTCTGCGACCGTGTAAACGACCGCATTCAGGTATTTAAAAAAGACGGCACGTTTGTGAAAGAGCAGTTCATCGCCAAAAACTCCCGGGCGGATGGCTCGGTGTGGGATATCGCTTTCTCCAAAGATCCCGAGCAAAAGTACATCTATCTCGCCGATGGCCGCAACCAGAAGGTGTACATCATTTTGCGCGATACGCTCGAAGTCCTCACCAGCTTTGGCGACGGCGGAAAACAACCCGGCGAATTCTACGGAGTGCACAGCATCGCCACAGATTCCAAGGGCAACATTTACACGGCCGAGACCTACGAAGGAAGACGTTTGCAGAAGTTCGTTTACAAGGGCCTGGCACGGGTTACAAAATTAGATCAGGGAGTCGTGTGGCCCGGCAGATAAAATTTGGTAAATGGGTAATTTGGTAATTGGGTGATTTGAATCCCCGGGGAGTCAGAAGCCAGGAGTCGGAATAAATAACCGAGTATTTTGATACCGCTGCCCGGCAAAAGGGTTCTCTTTAGGATTCAATTACCCAATTACCAAATCACGCAATTACCCAATGTCTACACGTCGCACATTCTTGAAGTTCCTCGCTGGCAGCCCGCTGTTCGCCACCTTCCCTTCCCTGCTCGCCAAAACTCCCCAGCAAACGACTGACAGCGTGATCTCAAATCCCAGCGACGCGCTCAATGTTTTTGAGTTTGAAGCTGCAGCGCGCAAGGCTCTTCCACCGGCCCATTTCGGCTACATGGCGACAGGCGTTGACAGTGATGCAACCGTTAAAGCCAATCGTGAAGGGTTCGCACATTATCAGTTACGTCCACGCCGCCTCGTCGATGTAAGTCATGTAGACACGACGACCGATCTCTTCGGAACCAAGTGGCCAACGCCAATCGTGATTGATCCGATCGGCAGCCAGAAAGCGTTTCACCCTGAAGGAGAAGTTGCGGTGGCCAGGGCGGCGCGCGCCAAGAACACCCTGCAAATTCTCTCCACAGTCACAACCTCTTCCGTGGAAGAAGTCACTCAGGCTCGCGGTACACCCATCTGGTATCAGCTTTATCCCACTGAGAGATGGGAATTTGCGCAGAAGCTGGTCAAGCGGGCGGAAGCGGCCGGCTGTCCCGTTTTGGTCTTTACCGTTGACCAAATGGCAGGAAGGAACACCGAGACGCAAACCCTTTTCCGCCGCATGGATCCTAGGCAGTGCTCCAGTTGCCACGGCACAACCGCGGAAGCATATTATCGCCGCAAGCCCATGTTTGACGGGATTGATATGACGGGACTCTCGCGGGTCTCCCCTGCTCTCACCTGGGACTTTGTTCGCAAACTCAAAGACCTCACGTCCATGAAGCTGGTGATCAAGGGCATTGAAACGGCGGAGGATGCAGTGTTGTGTCTGGAGAACGGGGCCGATGGCATCATCGTTTCTAACCACGGTGGGCGCGCGGAAGAGAGCGGCCGGGCAATTATTGACTGCCTTCCGGAGGTAATTCAGGCCGTCGGTACTCGAGTCCCGGTGCTGGTGGATGGAGGCATCCGGCGCGGCACAGACATCTTCAAAGCCCTCGCTCTTGGTGCTCGTGCCGTCGGTATTGGTCGGCCTTATGTGTGGGGTCTTGCCGCCTTTGGCCAACTTGGTGTGGAACAAGTTCTCGAGATCCTCCGCCGCGAATTTGAGCTGGTGATGAAGCAATGTGGCATACGCTCGCTTCGGGAAATCGGTCCCAAATCCATCACACGCAACGAATACCGGAATTAGCCTAAAGATCAACACGGAGAGACAACGTAGCAGAGCCACAACCAAACCATTAACCACAGAGGACACGAAGGAGCACAGAGGAAGTCAAATCAAACCAACCGCAGAGGCCGCAGGGAGCGCAGAGAAAACGCAGAGAATTTACGAGAGAAAGCACGATTTCAAACCTGCGAATTAACTCGGATCAATGCGAATTCAAAACTCGGAAACGAAGAACTAGAGATGAAAATTTACGCAAAAACGAAACACTACTGCTTGATAGTTTTCTGCTTCATGGTTTGCTTCGCGTACTCTCAAGCCCTGCTCCAGGCGCAGCAGCAACCTCCCGCTCCAACCGACGTTAAGCCTGGCAGCATTACGCTCGATGATGTTCCCTACCCTTATCCGGTCTCGTATCTCCCGTTCACTCTCTATGGCCAGGACGTACGCATGGCCTACATGGACGTAGCCCCCGGTGGCCAACCCAATGGTCGCACGGTAGTCCTGTTTCACGGCATGAATTTTTTTGGAGAGTACTGGGCAGGCACGATTGATGTCCTCCGGAAACAGGGCTTTCGCGTCGTAGTCCCGGACCAGATCGGCTTTGGCCGGTCGTCCAAACCGGTAATCCCTTACAACTTTCACGATATGGCGCTGAACACGCGGCGGCTTTTGCAGCACCTCAATATTTCCAAAGCGATAATCATAGGACACTCCATGGGCGGCATGCTGGCGGCGCGCTTCGCTGCCTCGTATCCAGACCTGACGGAGCGAGCCGTGCTCTACGGTCCAATCGGATTGACTGATGCCCGTTTTGAGCACCCATGGCGCAGCACCGATGAAGCCTACAAAGATACGCTCGCCCTGACGTACCAACAGATCTATCGCGGGATCGCTCGCTACTTTGTTACCGGATGGAAGCCGGAGTATGACAAGTACGTGCGCATCCAATACGCCTGGACGCTCAGCGGCGACTGGCCGCGCATGGCCATGGTGCGAACCCTGGTCCAGCAGATGGTCTACCTGGACCCGGTAGTCTACGATTGGCCGCACATCAAGGCCAAGACTCTGATCCTGGGCGGGGACAAAGACTTCACGGGCCTTGGCCAACAGGCCAAGCACATGGCCGAGACGATTCCGAACGCGGAAGTAGTGCTGTTTCCGAATATCGGCCACGTTCCTCACTTCGAAGCGCCGGAGATCTTTTATCAAGCGCTGCTGACGTTTCTGAAATAAATCCTTTATTTATCCCAAGCCGGTTCTGCCGCTGCTTCGTCACTAGCCTGTATGGCAGCCGTGCGTTCTCTTGCCGCGTTCCAGTTTGCGATCTTGCGCCGCAGCACTTTGGAAGCCAGCCAAACCACACCCGCACAGATCAGAATCAGCATTAACCAACGCACAACGCCGGCGAAAAAGGCGGCGTTGAGCGCCGGCCAGGGAAACTCACCCAACCGGCTTCCTCGGTCGACCATCCAGTGCCAGGCTGTGTGCGCCACGATCACCGACAGGATGATAATGCCCATGCGTTCGGCGACAACGAACCGGAACAGGAGTCGTAAAGCCGGAATCACGAGCAAAAGGACGAGAATCTGCCCAATCTCGATGCCAACATTGAACGAGAGCAGCGATGCCAGCAGGTGCGATCCCGCCAATTGCAACGTCTGTCGTAGGGCGAAGGAGAAGCCAAATCCGTGAACCAGGCCGAACGCAAAAGTAATCGTCCACCGGCGGCGCACAACAATATCGCGGCTGCCTACGACAATGTTTTCCAGCGCCATGTAAAAAATTGACATGGCAATCAGAGTTTCGATCAACGGTGGAAACCACAGTGTTTTCGGCGCCAGGTTATAAGCGGAGGCAATCAGCGTGATCGAATGCGCTACCGTGAATGCTGTAACTACCAAAATAATTGGACGAATGCGCCGTAGCGGGATCACAAGGCACAACAGAAACAGGAGATGATCAATGCCACCCAGGATATGCTGGAATCCTAACCCCACAAATGTGAGGGCTGCCTGGTACCAACTGGGGTCGAGCTGTACCAGGCCGGGGTCGGCAATAAACTCCATCGCGCGGCTGGCGCCTCCCGGCGGCAAAAACCGAATCACGGTAACCACGCGCAATCCCAGCGGGGCGAACCCAGGATGAATGGAAAAGCGAGATTGGTCCGACTGAATTGGATAATCAACCAAAACGTCCAGCAAGGCCTGGTTCCAATAGAGTTCCGTTTCCAGCGGAAGTGGGGCGCCGGTAACATGCGCCAGGGCCTGGTCATAGGACATAAAAGACAGATCAGAAGGTAGAGAGACCAGCGCGTTGCGAATCTGGGGATGCTGCAAACGGGTATTGTTTTCAAACAACTCCAGTT
>DASZFK010000708.1:0-3941 GCA_035939855.1 Candidatus Angelobacter sp. | reverse complement strand
AAAGCCGAATGGTATACCCCATAGGAACCACTCGAGGTCATGTCGGTCGAAGGCACGCCCAGGTGCTGGATGAAAACGCTGTAATCCGAACCACTACCCAGATCGCCTACGGGCACATCCGACTCAACCCTGGCGTTGGGGGCGCGATTGTTGTCCCCGATGTCCGCAGTCGGTTGTCCGCGCTTTTGTTCGTCTTTCTGTTTTTCCCCCTTCCAAACGGCATAAACAGTACCGCCCTTGGGGCTAGGTACTTCCTTGGTGACGTCGCGCACGAAATTCTTCAGGCTGGGAACGGCCTGAGCGTTGAAGTTGGGACCGGAGACAGCCACATCGATGTTGAAATACGCTACAGCAGAAGCCAGATCGCGCTCGTGTTCTTCTCCCCACTCGGTGCTGCCGATGAGACCCTCTTCTTCGGCATCCCAGCTTGCAAAGATGATGGTTCGGTCGGGACGCCAGCGCTGCTTTAGCAGTTCACCAATGCCGTGGACGCTTTCGAGCATGGCGGCTGTCCCGCTATTGGGATCCACTGCCCCATATACCCATGCGTCGCGGTGATTGCCCACCACCACCCATTCGTTGGGATATTTGGTTCCAGGAATCTTGCCGATCACGTTCCAGATCGGCCAATACTGGTAAGTCTGCTTCAGGTGTATCTTGACCTTCACCGGTCCCGGACCAACGTGGTAGGTAAAAGGCAGAGCGCCCTGCCATTCGCGCGGCGATTCCGGCCCGCCCAGATTCTGCAAGATCGGCTGAGCATCCCCGTAAGAGAGGGGCGTTGTTGGTATCTTGGGCATGTCTGCGGCTTGTTCCGGCGGGACACGCTTGGAATCCGGCAATGATGGCAATGAGGCGATTCCGGGGGTTGTCGGATCTCCGGGGTATTTGAACATGTACTGAATCGACCCACGCTGTACCGCTGTTTCAGGACGCCAAGGTCCCTTTCCGTAAGGATCACCCTTGAAGTAGCCGTCATCCCAGGGATCGGAATAAATCAGCACCGCCGCTGCGCCATGCTGCTCAGCCACGTAGCTCTTCACCCCACGGAAATTCTCGCCATAGCGGACAATTACGATCTTTCCCCGGACATCGACCTTGAGTTCTTCCAGCTTTTTGAAATCCTCGGGACGGCCGTAGTTGGCGTAAACCACATCAGCCTCGGCATCACCGGAAGGAGAGGAGCCGTTGAAAGCCATCAGCACGCGCGGATCATCCTGATAGGGATCGTTGGATACATGCTCGCGCGTGGGCCCTTGCATCTTTACCTGAGGCGGCGCAGTAACGGCAACGCTGATCTCTGCCGGGCGATTCATCCAAACTTTGTATTCGACGATCTCCGTTTGCAGGCCGGCCTCTTTGAATTTTTGAGCAACATAGTCGGCGGTTTTTTTGTCCTCGGGCGAACCGGCGACGTGAGGTTCGGCCGTGAGGATGCGCAAATGCTCTTCTGCGCGCGCGGCATCGGGCACGTCGATAAATTTATGGTCCCACTGCCGTTGTTGGGTGAAGTCGCGGAAGCCGAAAACCCGCGTAGAGTTGGAATCCTGCTGGGCAAGAGTGGCAACACCCAAGAACAGGGGCAAGACGAAAAGCTTGGCGTATTTCAATCGAAGTTCCTTCTTCCTGTGCAGGTCTGTGAGGGAGACGAAAAAGCTTACACTATTTGTATGCTTTTGTTCGAATCTGGATCCTGGACTAATCTTCTTTGAGCAACCATGGGCAAAGCGACGGCAGCACCGGAGAATTGATCGGAGTTGACGAAGTCGAATTGCCCCGCGCCGAGGCTGTCGACGGCCTGGCCCAGGGGGCTTTGATTGATGCTGCCGAGCCCTCGGTGGCTCGTTTTCCGCGTATTGCTCAGTCGCTGCGCCATCGCGATTTCCGTTTGTTCTGGACCGGCAATTTTCTTTCCAACATTGGCACCTGGATGCAGAACGTGGCCCAGGGCTGGTTGGTTCTCCGCCTTACCAATTCAGCTTTCTGGCTCGGCGTGGTGGGATTTGCGTCCTCGATTCCTATCTTGTTTTTTGCCCTGATCGGCGGGGTGATCGCCGACAACACAAACAAGCGCAAGCTGCTCATGTTAACCCAGTCGGCGATGATGGTTTTTGCCTTCATCATGTCGGCGCTTGCCTATTCGAACAAAATCAAGGTGTGGGAGATTGTTATGCTGGCCCTGGGCACCGGGATCGCCATGTCGTTGAACACGCCAACTTACCAGGCGCTGGTACCGCAGTTAGTTCCGAAAGAAGATCTTACCAATGCCATTGCCTTGAATTCCGCCCAGTTCAATATGTCCCGCGTCGTTGGCCCTACCCTGGGCGGATTTGCCATGTCATTGTTTGGCGAGGCTGGAAACTTCATCCTCAATGGATTGAGCTTCCTGGCCGTGATCGTCGCATTAAGCCAAATCCAGTCGAACCAACGCGGAACCTCGGGCGAAGGGCATCTTTGGCACAAGCTCAAGCAGGGGTTCGTCTATGTGTTCAGCCGGCGCGAGATGCTATCGCTGATCATGGTGATCGGCATCGGGAGCTTGCTGGCAATCCCGTTTATCACATTTATCCCATATTTTGCCCGCGATGTGCTTCGTGCCGGAGAGCGCGGGCTGGGGATTCTGATGGCGTGTTCCGGCAGCGGAGCGTTTCTTGGAGCGGCTACCATTGCCCACCGCGGGCGGATGCGGCGCCCAGGGACGTTTGTGTTGTGCACAGGGCTGGCTTCATTCGTGGGAATCATCCTTTTTGCTTTTTCGCGTTCGTTCTATTTTTCCGGGGCCTTGCTGGTGGTCATCGGCTATTGCATGATCCTGATGATCGCCACTATCAACTCGCTGCTCCAGCACCTTGCCGAAGATCACATGCGTGGCAGGGTCATGAGCATTTACTCCACAGCGTTTCTTGGCCTGCCGCCTATTGGGTGCCTCATCGCCGGATCATTGGCGCACATCTTCGACGCTCCCCACGCTATCGCTGGAATGGCTACCTTGGCTGGGATTGGATTGTCGATTGTGTTTATGATCAGGAAGGAGTTGCGGGGGCTGGAATAGTTCATTTCGCTCGCTTCAACACGGCCTTCACAGCCTGAACGATATAGGGAGCAGTCAGCCCATACTTCTCCATCAACTGGTCCGGCGTCGCGGATTCCGCGTAGGTGTTTTGTATTCCGACGAATTCCATGGGTACAGGATGTGTCCTGGCTACAGCGCGAGCGACCTGGGATCCCAGGCCTCCGTCGAGAAGATGTTCTTCGGCAGTTACGATTGCGCCGCATTCACGCGCGGCGTTGGCAATTGCGGCCTCATCGACGGGTTTGATCGTATGCATGTCGAGCACTCGCGCCAGGATGCCTTCTTCCGCGAGCTGGGCTTGCGCTTGCAATGAATAGCCAACTTCAAATCCGCAGGCAATGATGGCTACATCGCGTCCATCTCCATGCTGATTCGCTTTGCCGATTTCAAAGGTGTCGTCGGCTCCGTAGATGATGGGGGCTTTAGCGCGTCCGGTTCGCATGTAAACCGGCCCCTGATGTTCGGCCATGCGATGCACCAGGGCACGAGCGCAGAATTCATCGGAGGGACACAGGACCACAAAACCAGCGAGAGCACACATCAAGGCATAGTCTTCTACCGCCTGCTGGCTGGGACCGTCTTCGCCGATTGAGATGCCTCCATGAGAGCCGACAAATTTGGCGTTCACACCCGGATAGGCAATACACATGCGAAGCTGGTCGTACCCTTTATCGCATAGGAACACCGCAAAGGAAGAGGCAAACGGCAGCTTGCCGCCCAGGGCCAGGCCTCCGGCGATGCCCACCATGTTGGCTTCGGCAATTCCGCAGGTGAAGAAGCGATCGGGAAACTCTTTTTGGAACTTGGCGCTAAAGGTAGACTTGGCCAGATCGGCATCGAGCACAACAATGTCAGGGTTCTTCTTGCC
>DASZFK010000707.1:0-10487 GCA_035939855.1 Candidatus Angelobacter sp. | reverse complement strand
TGAACTCGGGAACTTTCTCTCCCACACGCGGCGCGCCCACAACTGGAGGAATATGCCTTCCAGAGACAAAAGCAAGCAAGCCGAAGCCAAATAACAGCAGTGAAAGCACACTGAGAACAACGGCCAAAATCCTTCCGCGCCTGGCCGCCTGACCAAACACCCTTCTCAAACCAGCAATCACTGAAACCAAGGCGACGATTGACAACAGCAGGCTTAGCCACGGCAAGACCTGTTGGCCAGGGATTCCCAAAAAGAACAGACCATTACTCAGCACAGCGAGCAGCATCAATAGAAATCCTGCCCACAACGCTCCATTTCGACTACGTTGGCTTGTGTTTTCCATAGTGATTTTAATTGGATTTTAGCAGATTCCCCTGAATGCCCAATGTTCTTACCGTGATGTTCAGCAAGATGGGTCGCCCTCGGTTCTTTGCCTTCAATGGAGAAAGCACCTTATGATATTGATGAGCGCTTTCTGTTTGCCACGTCTATGAGTGCATCCAAACCAGACACAATGCCCGCACCGCCCATTCCGGTCGCTGCGTCGAACTTTATTCGCGAGATCATCCGCGAAGATCTCGAAACCGATAAGTTCGGCGGACGGGTCCATACACGCTTCCCACCTGAACCAAACGGTTATCTCCACATTGGACATGCCAAATCCATTTGCCTTAATTTCGGCTTGGCTGCGGAGTTTGGCGGCAAGACAAATCTGCGTTTTGATGATACGAATCCCTCCAAGGAAGAAACCGAGTATGTTGATTCCATCATTGAAGACGTTGGTTGGCTGGGTTTCGATTGGGAGGGGCGGCTCTTCTATGCTTCGGATTACTTCGATCAGCTCTATGAGTGGGCCGTTCAACTCATCGGCGCGGGTAAGGCCTTTGTTTGCGACCTGAGCGCGGAGGAGATAAGAAAATATCGTGGCACATTGACGGAGCCGGGCAAAGAGAGTCCCTATCGCAACCGCGCGATCGAAGTGAACCTCGACCTATTCAAAAGAATGCGTGCCGGAGAATTTCCGGATGGTTCGCGCACCTTGCGGGCGAAGATCGACATGGCTTCCCCCAACCTGAACCTGCGCGACCCGGTTATGTACCGTATTCTTCACGCCGAACATCATCGCACCGGCAACAAATGGTGCATCTACCCGATGTACGATTTTGCCCACGGCCAGTCTGACTCCATCGAGCATATTACTCACTCCATCTGCACTTTAGAGTTTGAGGACCATCGTCCGCTTTACAACTGGTATATCGAGCAGTTGGGCATCTTCCACTCACAGCAGATCGAATTCGACCGGCTCAACATTACCTACACATTGTTGAGCAAGCGCAAGCTTCTGCAACTGGTCGAGAACCAACTTGTTCGCGGATGGGATGATCCCCGCATGCCTACTCTCTCAGGAATACGGAGACGCGGCTACACGCCAGAAGCTCTGCGCAACTTCTGCGCTGCGATTGGCGTTTCCAAAACCAATGGCGTGATCGAACTCGCCATGCTGGAGCATCACCTGCGTGAGGACCTGAACAAACGCGCCTTGCGCGTGATGGCGGTATTGCGTCCTTTGAAGCTAGTGATCGACAACTACCCGGAAGGCAAAGTCGAAGAGATGGACGCGATCAACAATCCTGAGGATGAGACTGCCGGCACGCGGAAGACGCCATTTTCGCGTGTGCTCTATATCGAGCAAGAGGACTTTCGTGAAGAGCCGCCAAAAGGCTATTTCCGGCTCTCGCCGGGACGCGAAGTCCGGCTGCGCTATGGTTACCTGGTTACCTGTACCAATGTGGTTAAAGACCAAAAGACCGGTGAAATCCTCGAAGTCCATTGCACCTACGATCCGGCCACCCGAGGCGGCAACACTCCCGACGGTCGAAAGGTAAAATCCACCATCCATTGGGTCTCGGCTGAACATGCCGTGAATGCCGAGGTGCGGCTGTACGAAAACCTGTTCACTACAGAAGATCCAAATGAGACCGAAGAAGGCCAGGACTTCACTGCTAACCTCAATCCCAAATCGCTGGAGATATTGAGAGATTGCAAGCTTGAACCTTCTATGGCCGGCGCTGCAATTGGCAGCCGCTACCAGTTCGAGCGACTGGGTTATTTTTGCGTTGATCCCGATTCAGCGTCCGGATCGTTGGTAATCAATCGCACAGTGCCTCTACGTGATACTTGGGCGAAGGTAGAAAAGCGCACTCAAAAAACCTAATACTGATTGCACTGATGGCACTGATTTTCGCTGATAAAAACCTTCTAAAATCGATTCCATCAGTGATGATCAGTGTAATCAGTGGTATCAGTGTTATGGTTTTTGTTTCGATCCTCGATCATTCGCCGTGGTAAAAACCCATTAATACAACCAGAAGTTAACCTCAATGCTCGCAGATACCGCGACAGGAGTTCCGTCACTGGCCTTGGCCGGTTCGAACTTCCACAATTTGACTGTTTCGAGGGCCTTTTCATCCAGCCCCATGCCTAGTGAGCGCGTGATATGGGCATCGTGTACACGGCCATCGATGCCTACGAGCACTGTCATCTGGACGATACCCTGGTATTTGGATTTGCGCGCCTCCTCTGAAAATTCCGGGTCGGGTGAGTAGATGAGCTTTGGCTTGGTAAGGCCATTCCCACCCATTCCGCCACCGTGTCCATAGCGGCCGCCTGGCCCGTAGCCATCGCCTGTCCCAGTTCCATAGCCGCCTCCTTGCCCTGACCCAACACCGGCGCCAGTTCCCGGCCCGCTCGATGGCACCATCAACTTGGAGACCTGATCGCCCACTTTCTCACTATTTGCCAACTTGAGATCTGCGACCACCGTAGGTTCCACCATGATCTTCGACTCTTCTTTTGGTGGAGCCGCTGTAGGAGGAGCCAATTGCTGCCGCATCGAGGTCTTGGGAGGTCCGCCGGCCGAAGTCTGCAACTTGTTGTGTTCTCCGCCTCCGCCACCTCCTCCGGGCTTCTTTTGCGTTGCGTGAATGTTGGCCGAGTATGGAGTGAGCACAGTGATTGTTTGCCCGTGTAAGTCGGAATCTTTCGCGTGGTTTTTTACGATGACCACCCCCAGAGCCAGGAAAACTAGCATGGCGGCAGCGTGGAGCAGTACCGAGACCGCAAAATTCGCTCGCCGAATCGGATACAGGCCATAGCCGTTTCCAGCCAGAGTTGGCAACACGTCGGCATCGGCAATTGGCGTCCGGCGCGTGGAGGGCTTTAATCTTGGGCTTGCTACCGGCGCCCAGCTTTGCCACTCCAATTCTGCCTTGAGTTGCACCTTGAAATCCGGCCGCGGAAGATGCCGCAAGTCGGAGGCAATCTTGAGCAATTCCCCAATTTCATCTTGCGCGAGAGGCTTCTCGCCATCGGCCATCATCTGATCGATTGCCTGGTCGAGTTCATCAAAAACCTTATGATTATTCATGATTGCTCCTCACTTTGCTGCGCAGGGTCTGCAGGGCACGAAACTGAAGCTGCTTGATCGCCCCTTCCGTGCGCCCTAACTCCTGCGCAATTTCCCGTACGCTCTTTTGCTCCACAAACCGCCTCAGAACCACCAGTTGCTGGTCAGCCGGAAGCCGCTCCACAAGCTGAAACAACATAGCGCTGCGCTCAATTGCCTGATCGGCGCCAGCTTCTTCCAAGCCATCTGTTGGAACCTCATGGCTTCTCGACTCGCGCTGCCATCGATCGGCCAGAGTGTTGGCGGCGATCCGCAACAGCCACGCCACAAAAGGAATGCCGCGCCATTGGAAGTTTCCCAGCTTTGAAAGCGCCTGGTGAAAGACCTCCGCCGTCACATCCTCGGCTTCCTCGCGGTTCTGCACCCGGCGCGCTATAAACGCGTAAACCCGGGCAAAGTTGTTCTCATACAACTCGGCAAAGCGGCTTGGATCATGTTGAGCCGCCTCAATCAAGAGCCGTTCATCGGCTGCATTAGCAACAGCGTTCAAGGTCGTTCTCCCTAGGGAACATGTTCTCTTTGTCTACTTAACTAAACCGGCGGGAGGGCAGAAAGGTTACGGCGCCGGTCCGTACATTCCTGAGAACGCTCGAGGGCCGGGAAATTGCGATAGATTTAGGCGGCCATTAATTTGGAGACCCAATGCGGGCGGCGCGTATAATTCGCCTTGTGCTGCGGGGGCTGGCCATCCTTGAACTCGACAGCAGCATCTTTATTTGTCGTTGATTGTTGATCAGAGCTGATCGGCGGTATCGGTATTTGCCGTTTGTCTTCTAAAGGTTTGCAACATGCGCCAAGCTCTATTTTGCTTTGTTTTTCTTTCCTCGCTGGCAGCCGGGCAGGACTGCATGACCTACGTGGTCGTAAACGCCTTCAATCCAAAACTGAGCATTGATATTCTTACGCTCACTGCTGAGGATTTGGAGGCCCGAATGGACAAGACTCCCCTCGAGATTGTCAGCTCGGAGCCAAAGTACACCAGCCGTCTCCTCGTACTGGTAGAAGCTGACGGAATTGCGAATAATGCCGACATCGCCGACGCGGTGGACACAGTCACCCGCATGTCGAGGCAAGCCCCCGAGGGGCAACCCGTGGCCTACGGGGTCTTTGCCGATCGGGCGGTCTTCACCAAGGGCTTTTTTACCAATTCGGAAGAGCGTGCGGCCGCAATCAGCGCGGTCAGGGAGGAAGCCGGGGCGTTGGGAAAGCGAGTGGCTATGTACGATGCCCTGCATCAAGCTCTCCAACTCTTTGGCCCGCACCAACCTGGCGATGCCTTGCTGCTGGTCGGATTTCCCTATGATGACAAGAGCCATCACTCCGCCGGGGACATCGAAAAAGAGTTTCTGTCGACCGGTACCCGCTTCATGGCCATGCTTCGCGAGCCTATGAGCCGTGTGAGCCGCGACTTCCAATTCAACTCGCATACCTCAGAGAAGAGAATGTTTGACCAGTTGCCTCTGGAAACTGGCGGCGCCCATACCAGTTTTGACGCTCACTTTTTCGGCTGGGGCTGGCGGGGATATAAGTTAGGAATCAAGATTCCGGACGGTCAGCGCAAGTCCAAGTTCGCTAAGTGGAAGCTCGGATTTAAGGGCACGGCTTCGAGTGCTTTCAAGAGATCGCATCTTTATTTTCCGGAACATCTGCCGCCCTGCTCCACAACATCAAATCAAGAGCGGAGCGCCCTGAAGTCATTGAGTGCCGCTGATGCCAAGGTGAAATAAGCCGGTATTTACAACGTCCTCAACGGATTCCTCCAGGTGCTCGAGAATACTGCTGCCAGAAGATAGGCCACACCCGCACATGCGAGCGTGATCGTAAGCCCGAAATGGATGGCGATCACCATGGCTGAAGCTGATCCCAGGACGCTGGCGGCAGCATTCATGGCCCATGCCCATTCCACGGTAGACTTGCCGCTTTCCGCCACCAGCTTCAGGCCTGCGGGAAAAGGCATTCCCATTAGAAAGCCCAAGGGAATCAGCAGTATGGCGCTCAGCAACAGTTTAATGATGAATAACTGCCCCACCGCTGCCTCCAGGATTGAAGGCAAGACCACGATATAGAGCAGGATGAGGCCAACGATCATCCCAATCAGAAAGCGTGCTTTCCCGCTGTTCAGGAGCCAGCGACGCGCAGCCACGCTTCCCGCTCCACTGGAAAGCAAAAGTAAAAAGACGACGACCGTGAGCGCATACGTGGGATGTCCCAGAAACAGCACAAATCGCTGAATCAGCGATATCTCTACCAGAATGTAACCCAGGCCTATCGCAACAAAATAAAGCAACGCCGCAAGGTTCGTTTGTTGACGTCCACGGCGGTCACTCAGCACCAAGGGCAGGATAAGAAAGATCATGATCGCAACCAGCGAGATGACCAGCAACATGCCTAGAACCACGATGCCGAGGTTGATTCTCCAGTCCATGCCCCGGCCGGTTCCCGACAGGATGTTCCTGATGACATAGCCGGTCTTGAGCGTAAAAAAGAAAAACGGAGCACTATCTGTGACCGGAGCAACGTTGTAGTCATAGCTTCGCGCAAACTGCTGCGGATCATTGGAGCGGATCAGCTCCTGAAAGGCGGCTGCGGCTGCCGGCAATGCCTGCAGGCCGGCATATTCGGCGGGCGGATTGAGCCAAGCCAGGTTAGGATTTTCCTGTATATGCCGCGCAACAGCAGCATATTCTTCCCTGGTAAATGCTGTTTTCTTGGCCAATACAAGTACTGGACGCCCATCTTCGCTCAGGCCGCTGTCCGCCACCACGATGAAATTGAACCGCGGATCGGTAACCCCGCTCTGGTGCAGCGCCTCAATCGCTTGGGAGACCACTCGCAAGGCTTCCCGGGGTTTTTTGAATTCCCAACGGGTAATGGCGATCAACCCATCGGGCGTCAGGTGATCCAGATATTCGCGGAAAGCCTGTACGGTGTAGAGATTATTTTCACTCAAGGCAAATGCCCCGGCAGCCGTTGAGGCCCAGGTATCCACGAGGGTCATCTGGAGTACGTCATAGCGATCTTTGCTGTTGCGGACGTAGGATCGGCCATCCTGAATGTGAATATGCACCTGGGGCAAGTCGTAAAGGTGATAGGAGTAGTCTGCATAGCGTCCGCGCATTACGTCGTTGATGATGGTGGGATTGATCTCGATCCCGGTAACGCTGGGACTGCCGTTGGCTACTGCTCTCAGCACGTCCACGCCTCCGCCGGGCCCAATAATGGCAAACGTCCCTTTCGGTCGCAACACGTTGGCCACCGAAGGCGCGGCGGACATCAGGCTCTTTTTCCAGTTGAAGCTGGTTTGCTCGGGTAGGCCGGTGTTGGTGGGCGTCGGATTCGGATTGCGCTCCTGGTCCCATCGCTGCGGATCGGTGTTCATGACAGCGCTGGTGGCGTCTGCATCAATCACAATGTAACGCGCGCCGCTTTGGCTGTTAATCTCGATTCTCGAGATGGCATTCCACTTGGCAAATTCCACCCATTGGGGATCGCGGTAAACACCTTTGGCATAGATGATGTCAATCCACTTGCCATTATGGTTGGCCAATACCAGCAGCGCGAAAGCGGCGGCAATTCCTAAAGCGACTGCGCGTGCCCTGGTAGTGGCCGCCCACAAGGCCCCTGCGATTGCCAGGGCCAGCGACGAAAACAGTAAAGCATTGGGAGCGCCGATGAAGTTTAATAGCGGGACCACAGCCAGACAGGCGCAGGCCCCTCCAGCGAGGTCAGCCCCATAGAGAACTGAGATCCGTCCCGGGGACCGTGCAAATAGGGTGGAAAACAGCAGCCCGGTAAAGAAATAGGGAACCGCGACTGCCAGGTAGATAACCGTCAGTTTGATGAAATTTCTGCCACTGACCTCCAGAGTCACCGGCACATGCAGCACGACCTCCATCGCGGCCAGCACCGCCATGGCGTTCAACAGGCACAGCCAGGCGCCCAGCTTCCGCATTTCAAAGCGCCCGAGCCATTCTCGGCGAAGATGGGCAAATACACCTCCCGAACCCAGCCCTAGAAGCGCAACCGAAATAGCAAAAAATGCAAAGTGATAGAACAGCACCACGCTGAAGAGCCGGGTCATGGCCAGTTCCAGTAACAGGCTGGCAAAGCTGACCAGGGCTACACCCAACATGGTGGTTGCCGGATTTGCGCTTGCGGAAGTGTGTTGAATTTCAGGAGAAATAGTGGCTTGACTCACGGCTGAATAGAGACTCCTAAACGCTTTCTTGGCCGTCCTTCTGGAACTATATCCACAGTAATGAAAGAAAATGTTACAGAAATCCGCCTATACCGTCTGAATGGGGCCTGGGTACTGCGCAACCAATGAATCTGTAGTAAGCAAGATAATTCCTTCAACCATTGCCTGCGCCACCAGAATGCGGTCGAAAGGATCTTTATGGATCAGAGGCAAATTCTCAATTGCAACGACATGATCGCTTAGAATCGGCAACTCACCATAACCATTATCCAGCAGTCCCCTTCGTAATACACGGGCATCCACTTTGAAATCCTCCCGATCCAGGCCCCGTTTGGTAGCGATCTCCCACAGGCTGGCGGCACTAAATAAAAGCTCATTGTCCGTGTTCTCGATCAAGCGACAGGCGGTCGTGGATAGCCGATTGGGTTCGCCCGCAACCCAAAGCAACAGGTGGGTATCGAGAAGAAGTTTCATGCACCTCCGCCAAACATCTTCTCGATCTCCTTGCTGCCCATTGTGTCAAAATCGTCGGGCACCGAGATTTGCCCTGCCATAAAACCAAGTCGACGCACTTGAGCGCCTATCGGAGCGTTAAGCGCTGTGACTTTTGCGACAGGCTTTCCAGCCTTAGCAATCACAAATGATTCGCCTTTGGACGCTTCTTCGACAAGTTTTGAGAGATGGGTCTTGGCTTGATGGATATTTATTGTTTTCATACATTAAACTAAGTTTAATTAGTCTAGTCTATCATAATAAGAAAGTTAATAGGACTATAAATGGCTAAATTGCTTACGAATAATCTGGTGAGAGCGCTTTTCTTTTTTCGCACGCCGTATGGGTGATGATGCGGATGTAGATCCCCTGCGCCCTGTTCTGTGCTTAAAAACACCCGTTACAGCGGTTACCCTGGTTACAACCCGCATGAATATTGGCGATTTCTGTTACTGGTTGTTACCGCTGCAACCGGTCTCTCCACTCAATTTCTTGCTCATTGCTCCTTAGCTCAGGGCAAGATCTTGGCTTCGCTCAGGGTTTCGCCTGCGACCCATCGGCCTCACTTCGCTCACCTCAAGGGCGACTTACGACACAACCCATAACGGCTCAAGTTAGCGTCCCCGAGAATGACGACGAATTGTAATAGACCCTTCGCTGCGCTCAGGGTTTCGCCTGCAGGCCTCCACCCCTTCGATGACTCAGGGTCACGCCTGCATAACGGCTCAAGTTCAACGTCCCCGCGAATGACAACGCATTCGATGAGCGATGATTGGAGACAACCACAACGAACAATATACGAACATTGATCGTTTGTCAAATTAAAGTTTCACTGGTTTGATTCGCACTTTGAATCGCACCGGCGAGGCGGTTTAGTAGAGACAACTCTGGATATCTATGGATATAATGTCGCTGCGTTGCTCCGAAGCGTTGTACAGCAGCACTGCAACACCCTGCACCTGCCTGCACTACCTCCGAAGAAAAGCGCTAATTCAGAAACAAGGAATGCGTGTAACACATGGAACAAGGAACAGTTAAATGGTTCAATGACGCGAAAGGCTATGGCTTTATCAGCCGAGACAATGGCGAGGACGTCTTCGTTCACTTCTCAGCAATTCAGGCGAATGGATTCCGCAGCTTGAAGGAAGGCCAACCGGTCACATTCAACGTCGTCAAAGGCCCAAAAGGCTGGCAGGCAGAAAACGTGCAAATGCTGTAAAAATCCGGAGGAAAGTTTTCCCTGAAGGGGCGGCTTCTTGGCCGCCCTTTTCATTTATATGTTGATCGCCTTTCCTTCCACTGCGCCGAACCCATCCAGCAGCCCCTCCGCGACTGTCGGATGAGCGTGAATGGTGAACATCATGTCTTCCACGGTGGCTTCCAACTCCAAGGCGGTGACCGCTTCCGCGATGATCTCTGTAGCCAGCGGACCAATGATGTGAACCCCCAGAATCTCACCGAATTTGGCGTCGGAAACGACCTTGATGAAGCCTTCATGATGATTCAGGATGCTGGCCTTGGAATTCGCGGTAAAGGGAAATTTCCCGACCTTTACCTGATAGCCGGCCTCTTTAGCCTTGGCCTCCGTCAGCCCTACGCTGCCAATTTGAGGTTCACAATAGGTACAGCCAGGAATGCGGTTCTTATTGACCGGCTTGGCCGGCTTCCCTGCGATGCGCGTAACCACCACAATGCCGCTCATGCCGGCTACATGAGCAAGCTGCGGCAATCCGGCAACGATGTCGCCAATGGCATAGATGCCCTTCTCGCCCGTCTCCATCCACTCGTTTACGTAGACGAAGCCGCGCTCGGTCTTAATGCCCGGCGTCTTCTCCAGTCCGATCTTTTCCGTATTAGGCCCGCGGCCTACAGCTACCAGCACCTTTTCCGCCTCCAGGCGTTGCTGCTGCTCGCCTTGTGGGGTAAACATCACGGCGACCCCATCTTGGGTCTTCTCTACCTTATCCACCTTGGTGTTGACGAAGCAGTTGATGCCTTTCTTCTTAAACGAGCGCAGCAGCTCTTTGGAGACCTCTTCATCTTCAACGGGAACCAAGCGGGGAAGCACCTCAATCACGGTAACCTCGACTCCAAATGAGCGATAAATCGAGGCGAACTCCACTCCCACGGCTCCCGAGCCAATCACAACCAGGGATTTTGGAATGGAAGAGAGGCTTAAAATTTCTATGTTGGTCAAGATCCGGGAATCAGCTTCCAGGCCGGGAAGCATACGGGCAAAAGACCCGTTGGCCAAAATGATGTTCTTGGTCTTGATCTGAGAGGTCTCGGTGCCGCCCTTTGCGGAAACGTCAATGGTATGAATGTCGTTCT
>DASZFK010000706.1:0-2206 GCA_035939855.1 Candidatus Angelobacter sp. | reverse complement strand
CAGGCCCAAGCACAAAATTGCTCGCCTCTCCTTCGCGTTGATAGGAGTGCACGACTGACTCAAATCTCAGCTCCCGCCATGCTTTCCGGGGCGAAAGAGCGCTCACTCCTCCATCTGTGCCCTTGGCAGCCAGCTCAAATCCGAGGTCCTTCACTTTCCTAATGGCTACGTTGGCGCGCGCCAGAGTCGGCAGCATATTCATGATGACCTGCAAGGGAGTCATCAAATAGAGCAGAGTCAGGACATATCCTGTGAGGATCGCGGCGCTCATGTGTTGCATGCGCGGGAGAATGAACACGACCAACCCGATGACGACAAAGACAAGGCTCTGGCCCCAGCTTGAGGCAGCCGAATAGATCCTCATTCCTTTCAGGTTATGATTCTTGAGCAATGTTGCGGTTGGATCGACAACCTCATCGAGAAATGCCTGGCGACGGTCGCTGTGGATTTTCAGCTCCTTGGTTCCTTCGGTCACAGCCCGGAAGTGTTTGAGCAGCATATCTCCATCGGCAGCGGCCAGACGAAACACTTTCGAAGCCCGAATGATGGGAAATTGATAGGTGACGATTCCCAGCACCACAAATCCCAAGACGATGGCGAGCAACTGAGGCGACATAACGCCCATATAGACCAGGCATCCGGCGACAATCGTCGCATTCACGCAAAGCATCGGAATAAAAAGAATACTGTTGGTGATCAGGGGCACATCATCGGTGAGGGCGGCCAGCAGGCGATGCGAACCGAGTTGCTCTAAATCGCGCAAGGGAGCGTTGAGCATTTGGCGGATCAACCCGATCCGCAACTTATAAAGGGCGTCCTGGCCGAGCGTCGTCAGGAGAAGTTCAGAAGTAAACCGAGCCAGCGGAAGCAGGGCGCACAGGCCAATAAAAACCACAACCAGGGAACCGGTTGCACCACTTCTCCTAAGCGTAATGTTGATGACCGCCAGCAGCACCGCGTTGCTGGCGCCGCTAACCACACCGGCGAGCAAACTCAGGATAACGATCTTGCGGGAATGCTGAAGGAAGAATTTGAAGAGACTCATTCAGGAACCTCTGATTGATTCATGACGAAGCCACGGCTTGCCGCGTGTTGGCCATCTTTATATTGCATGAATTAGCCAGAAATCTTAACCCGAAGTACAGGAAAAAGGATATTTTGTGGCGCGGAATCACTTCGGGTCCTGGAATTCGATAAAGACTTCTTCCCCTTCGATTGTTATTTTGTGGACAGAGACGCGCGTATTCGCCTTACGCGGCGTTTCCCCGGTCTTCGGGTCAAAGGTCCAGCCGTGCCAGGGACACACGAGTTTGCCATCCTCAATTCTGCCTTGCCCCAGAGGGCCACCCCAATGGGGGCAAACATTGTCCATGGCGCAGATCTCACCGTTGACATTGGCAACGCACACAAATCTTCCGTTGACGTAAAGTTCTTTGACTTTGTCGCAGGCAGGTAAATCTGATGTGGCTGCGATTTTAATCAGGTCCATTTTCGATTGCATGGAGAGTACGTTTCTTTTCAGTCTACATGTTCATGCGCCTGAATGGTCCGGAGAGTTCCGGGTGCCGTTTGTCAACCGCGGAAACGGTGATCGCCGTGATGAACAAACCTGCTCCCGCCACCGCCAGCAACACAGGCAACAGCCAACGCCGCGACGTCGTTCCCGGAACGATCTGCCCAATCAGTAACGCGAGCAGCAGGCCGAGAAGCGCACTCACAATGACGGCGGAGTTAGCTGCGAAGGCAAGAAATATCTTGTGCACCATCGGCACTACCAAAGCAATCGCCGGTAGTCCACTCAGAGCCAGGAGCATACTCTTTGAGCGCGGCGCAGCGTTCGGCCCGGCAAAGACAGCAATCCAGCCTACCAGGCTGAATAGCAGGGGCCAGAGTAAAAGGTAAGCCGCCCCCGGAAAATAGATATTCATACCAATCGCCAGGACGAACCAGCCGAGCAGGGCGCCCACGGTCAAGTTTTCAGCACTGATCCGCTTCGATACCAGCGCATAAAAAGCGGTAGCGCAGGCAAGCCCGAGAGCCGAAAACGCCAATATGTACAATCCGCTGTGGTACCACAGGCCCGCGCGTATCATCGGAAACTGTCTTCGCAGAGCAAATGTAAGCCATGAAGCTGCTGCAGATCCCCCGATTGCGACAACCACGGCCAAGATCATGCAGACCAAGCCCAACAGGGCCGCACCGATTC
>DASZFK010000705.1:0-2845 GCA_035939855.1 Candidatus Angelobacter sp. | reverse complement strand
GCCGCAGGTCAGTTGGCTGTTTTTCAAGGCGCGAGCGAAGCGCCCATATCTGAGTCATACGGGTCGAGCGAGCAACGCGGAAAAACAGCCAACTGGCCGCGGCCCGCAGGGTTGCGTTGAAAATGGGCCGGCGGCCGCGTTGCTCGTCGGTTACGTCCCGCACCATTTTTGTACCGGCGGGAGAAAACTAATTGGGCAGGAACAAAATGGTGCGGGATGCGCCCTCCTCGCGCCTTGCCGGCGGTCCATTTTGATCACAACAAAATACCTCTTATTTCGGGGACAGGACACTAGAAGCCTCGCGCACAGGAGGTTAACCCGCCTGGACTGCAATGACATCGGGGCTCAGGGCCGTCCAGCCGAATGTGTGCTGAGAATCTTGACCCCGATGACAAGTGGTGTCACAGACCTATGAGGCGCATTGATCTGTGGTGCGAAGATCCCGAAACGCATTACACCGCAGTATCACTAGGATCTTTGGGCACCACGACAAAGCGGAGGGGGAATGCCAGCTGATCCTTGTGATCACAATGATAAAAGAGAGCGTCCATCACTTCGAATGCCATTTGCCTTCTGTCGCGTTGATAGAATTTAAGCATGGCTCTGATCTTGGCCTTCTGTCCCGGCGTTACCCTAAACTGCCCCATGAACTCGCTTTTCTTTTCCCGCATGGCTTAAAAATGTGTCACATAATTTCTCTGGCATAGCAAATACGCGTTAGTCATCTTTCGCTCTAATCATATTTGTTGATGGGTTATCACCTCGTTGATACCCGTCCCTAGTTGTTCCGAGAATGTAATGAAGAATCTGATGATGCTGTAGATCACATTCAGGAAGCCATCACTCTGCTGGGTAAGGACCTCGTAACCCTCACGGCGATTCAGCTCGATTCGCTGCGCGCAGTGGCTTTATCGGAGGAGTTGCTCAAGCTCTATTCAGTCGTCGACTCCCTGGAATCGACGTCCTTATGACCAACAACACAATAGTCAAAAGAATCCATGGCCGCCAAGCCTCCATTGCCAGGAGGAAACTATGAACTGTCGGCCCTTTGTAATCGTTACAATCCCCCAGGCCCATGTCCTCGCCATGGCTTTACATGCCTGAGCAGATTTCTATCTCTAAGTCTACCGCGGAGTTCCTGCTTCAGCGGCTAACCAACGACGTGGAAACCTACAAACTAGGGCTGGCGAGCCCAAACGTCAGCGGAGCTTTGCGGATACAAGCTGAGTTACGCCTTGCCAAGATCCAGCTCGCTATTGTCGAACTCAAAGTCGGGCTCGGCCTACCTGTATGAACACCGACCCAACTGAAAACATCCGGCGGGAGGACCAAGCCCGCCTCAATGCCGAGGCAGCAGAGCGTGCCGAGCTGGTGAAGCAGTACGGCATAGTCTGGAGCACAGACGAGCTGCGCGAAGGCCTTCGAAGTCTTGGGCTTCATGGCCCCTTACGTGGTCGTGCGGAGCAAGTACACCGGCAAAAAGGGTCGCTGCATGCTGCGCGATCTCGACCGTAATACCTCAGCGCCGCTCTGATCTTAGACTTTTCTTCCGGCGTTACCCTCAGCTGCCCAATGAACTCGCTCTTCTTCTTGCGCAGGACAGGGCGTGCAAAATGTGTCACAAAATTCTCCAGCAAAGGTTTCAATTTCGTACAGGTTAATAGGTTATTACCAACTTATATGACGACCACCTCTTGTATCCTAGATGTCTCTTCAACACTCGCTCTTCCAGTCGGGAAATTTCCAAATCAGTTATGAGCGATCGCGTGGTAGAGTTACCGCAAGAAGTAAGCGTTAAGGCCTCGCAGCGATTTGAGGACCTGGAGCTGGCCCGTCGGTCTCAAGCAGGAGACACTGAAGCCTTCGGCGAACTAGTCACCAAGTACCGCGCCAAGATTTTTACTATGGTTTACTGTATGGTTTGTAATGAGAATGATGCTTGGGATCTCGCCCAAGAAGGCTTTTTGAAAGCTTGGCGGTCAATTCAGCAGTTTCAGGGGCGATCTTCGTTTTATACGTGGTTATACAGCCTCACGGTGAATTTGACGATTGACTCACTTCGCCGGAAGGGTCGTCGTGTGGAGGTAGAACTTGACGATGCTATTCCCTCTTCTCTTCCTAGTCCCCGTGCCAACTATCACCGCAATGAGATCCGTCAGCACATCAACGCGGCTCTTGCACAGCTCTCTCCAGAACACCGCGCTGTCATCGTCCTGAAGGAGATAGAAGACCTGCAATATCAGGAGATCGCGAAAATTCTGAACCTCTCGATCGGGACAGTAATGTCCCGGCTTTTCTATGGCAGGAAACAACTGCAATCCATTTTAAGACCCATTTTCAATCAAAGATATCAATCTCAACGCCCGCCACCTGTGCGGTCGATATAATCGAACGGAGGCTGTTCTTCGATGTCCAGAGCAATTATCCGCAGCCGACCCTTCTAGGCAACTCCACGGTTGATGTTGCCTCCAGATTTCGGCGATCCGTTTTAGCGGCTCAAGACGGAGTGGATGGAGTAGATCCCACTTGACCCGAACTTTTAGATGGATGGTGGTCGGCTGCACACCGGTTCAAGTTCGGCTTAAGGTTCATTTTTTACGGTAATTGGAAAACTAAGAGCTGCGATTCTCTTGAAATGGTGCCCGTTAACGCCGCGCCACGCGGCCCCGCTTGGTACATACCCGTTATGCGCGCGAGGCTCGAAACTTCGCCCACCTGGCGTTCACGGCGCGCCTAGCCGCTTCCGAGCGTTCCTCTGGAGTTCGCGCGGCCCGCCAGTGCCTTTCCGCCTTTCCCGGCAGCCTTCAAACCTACCCGGTCTTCTCCAGGACATATTTGCCCACAC
>DASZFK010000704.1:0-1695 GCA_035939855.1 Candidatus Angelobacter sp. | reverse complement strand
CCACTCTTTCCTCAGCATCGCAAGAACCGCTTGGCCACCACCGAGGCATGAAAACCTTGGGAGATCACCTGGGTTCTGTTCGATGCTCAAGCGGCTTGCGTTTTCAGTTTTTCCGCGTCGAAACGTCAACTCATTGCAGTTGCCTCCTTGGGGGAAAGATCCTTCGTGCCCACACTTATCTTTCCCCTACGCTCATCGCCGCCGTAGCGCAGCGAAGCCCTGCACAGCGTAGCGGAGCGCAGGCGGCCCCATCCCTCCCACCCTCTCAATCTGGGCGCTCTTTCATAATGCATCGACCGACTGGCAAAACCAGAACTGATCACCTGATCTAACATCAAAGCAGGAAAACTGTCATTTTTAACAGTCGTGCAGGCCTAGCCTGATTGCTACCTTTAGTGCGTGAGCAAGCGCCGTGTGAACGGCGGATCCAATCGAGATCGGAGGTATCGGAATATGAGGTTTCTCATTGTTGCGTTCTGGATTGCCTTTGCTGTTGGGCTGACAGCTATTCGTGCGACTGCGCAATCCGACAACTCGTCGCCAGACATCTATCTCTTCAGTAAAGCGCAAGCCGAGTTCGACCAGTCCGTTAAAGAAGTACTGTTCCCTTGGAATGATCACGACTCACCCTCCGACCTGACTCCTCTTCAGGCGAATGCGTCATGGCTCAAGGAACATTCGGACATCTACTTCTATGTAGACGGCTATGCGTCCACGCGTGGCGATCTGATCTACAATTTGGGACTTTCCCAGCGGCGAGCCGACTATGTCAAACAAAAGTTGATCGACTCAGGAATCCCCGAGAACCGTATTCTGCTGGCGGTTGGCTGGGGTCAGCTGTACCCGGTTTGTCCTGAGGAGAACGAAGGGTGTTGGAGCAAGAATCGACGTGTGCGCTTGACCTACGGGCACCAGTAGCTGCGCCGATTTCACACCGCCTCAAAACCTGTAATGGCCTCCCTTGAAAAGAGGTCCCATGCCAACCATCTGCTTGCGGTCAGTTACGGCTCTTTTCAAGGGAGGCCATAGCGCTCAAAACCCCTCAATGAGCGTAATCGGGATTTTTCGCCAATTGACCTGTGGCTTCATAGCTTCCGAGCTGCCGATTAATCAGGAGTTGCCAGCAAGTCTGCGGCATCCAGCGATTTATTCCGCCGCCGCTGGCACGTTGGCCGCGTCGTCCGACTTCAATCTTAGTTTCATCCATCAGGGCTTGAGCTGGAAAATTGTTCCCCAGTTGGAAGAGCCGCCTAAATCCGCGGTGCCGTATATTGTCTGAGTCTCCTCGTCAAACATTAGATAGCCAGCTTGCTGTCCGTCTTTCCCGTTGAAGCTGTGCAGGTGGTCAAGGAACGCGCGGGGCAAATCCGCTGGGCGGATTTATCCGCAACGCCAAGGGAAGTATCTTTGGCGTTACCGAGTTCGGCGGCGTTCAGAATGAGTATGGAGTCGCATTCCGGTTGTCGGCTTCCGGTAAAACTGTCTTGCATACATTCAAAGGCCCTTCAGACTAGCGCTGGTATTCGCAACGAACCGACTAAGCAGCCTTTTTCTGCTGAGCTTTTATTTTCGCCCATCTCGCTCGCTGGAACGCTGCGATCTTCCTGCGGGCTGCCGCTGACATGGTGTGCTTTACTGGAACCGCGCCCGTTGGTTTCGCTACTGGCTGAGATGTCTCTTTAGCCTTCGCCCACC
>DASZFK010000703.1:0-4033 GCA_035939855.1 Candidatus Angelobacter sp. | reverse complement strand
TTGCCATTCTTGCGGAGTAAGGAAGCGGGGGGACTGAACCCGCTGCTGCAAAGTTCCCGGAGAAGTATCCACAATGGAATGGAGAAGTTTGGAAAAGAAAGCCGGCGACTTGATGGTGTAGGGGGCAAGAACATCATAGAGTTCAATCACAAATGATGGAACCTGCTGAATCTCCGTGTCCTTAAACAACTGGAACAACTCATCCAGAATGGACAAGACACCGCAGGTAACGTCGGTAACAACACAGGTTTGGAACAACTCCGCCAACCCCAGCGAATTGAATTTGAATCGTTGGATGGCGGAATCACCTTCAGAAACTACGTGAAGTTCAGCTCTTGCGTCTTTCAATTGGGTTATCAGTTCCCGTGCGCCCGGGGCAAGATTCGCGCTGGATTCAACATATTCCCGAAAAACACGGCTCCGGTCGGCGAGTTGGGAGTTCCATCGCAGCCTGAGTTCAGCTACTGAATCGAACACGGCACGGGCCTCCCGACGGATCTTGCGCGCCCGCTGAAACGAGAGAATGCGATGCGCGAGTGAAACATCATCTTCGGAAGAAACACTCTCCTGAGATAGTTCAGACAAAGCCACGAGCGCAGCGCGACTAAATTCACTGTCGAGCATACAAGCAAACAGCAACACTTCCGGCGAATCCCACGTTCGCCGCAGATCATGAAATCCGAGATTTACCAGCAGATCGGTGAGAGAATACCTCAATAACTCAAAAAGATCATGACCGATTCCCTCGGGATTGCTCACCATGCCCCGCAATGCCGCTGCCGTGGCATCAATGCGGACTTTGGAATAGTCAAACAGAGTTGCGTCCAGATCAAGAAATGCAACCAGGCGGGCGCGACCAGGGTGCCCGTGACTAGAAGACTTGGGGGCCGGCAGTCTCAGGGCCTCAGCAATCACTTCAGAAGCGCGGTTTGACATCATTGTGGAATCACTAATGCCCGAGATATCAAAATACTGACCATGAAATCCCGAAATATTTCCCATAGGTATCCGCGTTTTCTGATCCGATCCGAAATGAAGTACGTGCGTAATAATCGGTCCATCATTGTTTGCTAATGGCAGATCACTCCGGGCATAGCTCGCAATGGTCTCAAGCATGGAACCCACAGTGAATTGCACCGTCTCTTTGTCCACGGTGGGATTACACAAAAAGAACTTTGGAATTCGCCTGGTGCTAAATGCGGCTCCTACACCGCGCACGGCAAAATGCGGCAATATGCTGGTCAGGAAGCTCCCAAAACCAACCACGAACGCATCCGCTGTCTCCAGCGCATGGACAACCGCGGGACATAGAACGGCTGTAGCCGCAAATGCATGCGTACTTTCATGTTCAAGAAAGCAAATGCGCTCCACCTTTCCGGGCAATGTATATGTTTCGTCTGTCAGTGCTGATTGTCCCCGTATCCATTGACCGCCCTCGCATAAGGCGCCTAGATGGACGGAATCCAACGTAACCGGCAATACTTGCGATTTGATGTGAAGTAGGCGTTGCGCCCAGGTAATTGACTCAAGATAGTCTCCGGTTTGCAGCATTCGACCGAAGATCAACAAGTTGCCCAGGGATAGATCATGCAGAGAAAAGTCTTGAGGCAGTACTTTTACGGAAAAAGCCAAAGCTTGCAGAATCTCGGTCTGCACATCGAAGGGAAGTTCCGCAAGCGCGTGATGATCGGGATTTGTATAGCTATTGAGCTGCTCACGAAGCTGCTTTGCGGATTTTCCGGCAGAAAACCTCACATCAAAGAGTTCTTTGACTGCGCACTGAGAAGCTGTTGCAGATGCCGCCAAGGCCGTCAGCCGGTTTCGTATGTCCCCTATGGCGGGCATGGGCCAAGGCGAAATGCGACGAAGTTCTCCTGTACTGCCTCCGTTATCGAATACTGCAATGACATGAACAATCTCGGCTTCCAGGCTTTCAAGGCGCACGGCCAGCGCATTCGAGGCTGATCCTCCAGAGAAGAGCACGATTCGACATCGAGCATTGGCGGACATTGCAAGATTCACTACCGCAACCCCCTGCTGACTTACACCAAATCCGTCCTCTTTTTATCATTTAAATACTTCACAATCTTGCCTACGTCCTGTGAATGTTCGCGGGTGGTTACCAGGATGGCATCCTCGGTTTCCACCACCACCAGATTATTTACGCCTACGGCGGCAACAAACTTGTCCGGCGCATAGATGTAGTTGCCGGTGGCGTTCGACAGATAAGAGTCTCCACTCTCCACCACGTTGCCTCCATTAGCGTTGCTCATGGCTGTCGAGTGGTGTTCATACAGCGCAGCCCAGGAGCCCAGATCATTCCAGCCGAAGTCAGCGCGCAGGCAAAACAAATTTGAGGAGTGTTCCCCCTTGGCCGAACGGGGCTCCAGCACCGCATAGTCAATGCTGATGTTTTCGCACCTGGGGTAAAGCTTTTCAAATTTCTTCACGAAATCCCTGGTACCCCAGGCGGCGGCGATCTGCTCCAGATAAGGAGCGGTTTCAGAAAGGTGTTCACGCAGGGCGTTGGCCAGGGTGCGGGCGCTCCACACAAAAATTCCGCTGTTCCAGTAGTAGTTGCCTTCGCTGACGAATTCCTCGGCGCGCTGCAGGTTCGGTTTTTCAGTAAAACGCTTTACACGAAACAACGTGCTTTCCATCCGATCGCCGGTCTCGATGTATCCGTACCCGGTTTCAGGCCGGCTTGGTTGAATACCCAGGGCCACGATGTTTTCTCCCTGAGAGGCAATCTGGATGGCCCGGCGAAGCAGTTTATGAAGTTTAGCCTCATTGGCGATAACGTGGTCCGCAGGAAACATGCCGATAATGGAGGTGGGATCAAGTTTTTCCAGCAGGAAGGCCGCCAGTCCAATGGCAGGCGCCGTGTTTCGAGGCTGGGACTCCACTACGACCTGCTTGGGTGGAATCCTGGGCAACTGGCGGCGCACCTCGGCTGCGACAAACCCGTTAGTGATGACCCAGAAGTCTTCTTTGGCTGCTAATGGGGTCAGACGCTCAACGGTCTTTTGAATCATCGTCTGCTTTCCGTCGAGAGCCAGCACCTGTTTGGCGGACCTGCGGCGGCTGCGAGGCCAGAACCGCGTGCCGCTGCCTCCGGCCAGCACCACCGGATAAAACTTATGTTTTCTCAAAACCAAGCTCCTTCATCGAGCACCAAAGCCATGCGGCACGAATCACCTGCCGGCAGCAGCCTCCGGCAGCACGGTATGCGGATGTGCTACTTCCCCAGTGGGCACCGACGCGCACAAGAATTCCAGCTCCCATTGCGGTGTCAGAATGAATTTTTCCAACGACGCAGGCACGATCACTGCCTCTCCGCAACTGAAGGTTACCGGCCCACCTCCCTCAGCTTTGACTATGCCGCACCCGGCCACCGCTACCAGGCACCATACACTGCGGGGGGCGTGTTTCGGCCGCCGAAATTCCCAGGTCTTGGACAACTTGAACTTATCCACGATAAAGCATGGCGAGCTAATTAAATTGACCTGGACCTTGCCCGGCCCGAACTGCGGCTCGGTGCTGAGCACTTTACCGGTGTGCGTCCATTCCTTGATCGCCTCTAAGCCAGCTTGAATATGGAGTTCACGGGGACGCCCATAATCGTAGAGCCGATAGGTTGTATCGGAGTTCTGCTGCGTCTCAACAATCACCACGCCCGGCCCGATGGCATGAACCGTTCCGGCGTCCACGTAGATCATGTCGCCCTGGCGCACATCGATCCAGTTCAGCAACTGCTCCATCCGAATCTCCCGGATGGCATTTTCCACATGAGTCTTGGTCGTGCCCGGCTTCAAACCCACTCCTACGGTTGCGCCCGGCTCGGCATAAAGTATGTACCAGCACTCGGTTTTCCCGCAGGGCTCTCCCTTGCGCGCAGCTTCCACGTCGTCCGGATGAACCTGGACCGAAAGCTTGTCATGGGGGAAAAGAAACTTGATGAGCAACGGAAAGCGGGAAGAAGTGGAAATGCTTTCACCCAGAAGTTGCGCGCCAAATTCGTTGCAAAGCTCAC
>DASZFK010000702.1:0-9346 GCA_035939855.1 Candidatus Angelobacter sp. | reverse complement strand
CACGCATCCTTGTCCGGCTACGGCAGCCTCGATCCAGCGAAGTATCCGCATCGCCTTGCGCCGGTTGTGGCGCAGAGAAATGGCATACCAAATAACACAGGTGAGCAATCCAAGCGCCGAGCAAATGCCAAAGAGAAGCATTCCAAGCATCTTGGATGCCCCGAGCGCAAGGATGAGATGTTCAGCCTTCACTGCTTTCCTGATGCCGAAACCGGCAGGATTTCATACGCCACGATAGATGCCGCCATCGACCAGCAAGGTCTGGCCAGTGACATAGGATGCCCGTTCAGATGCCAGCCAGAGAATCACATCTGCAACTTCTTTCGGGTCAGCCAGGCGCTTCACTGGCGTCTCCGCCGCCCATCGCTGGTAGATCTGCTCGGTTGGAATCCCGGCGGCCAGGGCGCGCGTCCCGGCCAATTCCTGCAACCGCTCCGTGGCGGTGTATCCGGGAGCCACATTATTGACCAAAATACCGTCTTTGCCGAACTCATTGGAGAGGCTTTTGACCAAGCCCACGACCGCAGCCCGCACTGCATTCGACATGATCAAGTCATCAATGGGCTGCTTGACTGAAATGGAGGTAATTGTGATGATCCGTCCCCAGCGGTGGCGCTGCATGTGGGGAATCACGGCTTTTGCCAGATGGACGACACTCAAAAAGTTCAGGTCTACGGCCTTTCGCCATTCTTCGGTGGAGATGGAGAGAAAGTTCTTGGCAGGTGGTCCTCCGGCGTTGGTAACGCAGACATCCAGGCGTCCAAAACGTTTCGAGACTTGTTCGACAAAGCGCTGTACCGCCGGTCCATCGGTCACGTCGAGCGGCTCGGCATAAACTTCAGCGCCTGTCGTGGAGCGTATTTGATTGGCTGTTTCTTGCAGGGTCTTCTCATTGCGCGCGCATAAGGCCACCTGTGCGCCTTCGCGGGCAAAAAGTTCCGCCGCAGCCCGGCCCATCCCCTGGCTGGAAGCAGCGACAATCACACCGCGGCCTTTCAATCCGAGTTCCATGAAACCTCCAGATTTAGCCCTTAGCTTTTAGATCGACCCAGACCGATGGAAATCCATTTAAAGTCTTCAAAGTTGCGAAAAATCAGATGCTAAGAACTAATGGCTAAGAGCTAAGGGCTAATAGCTAAAAGCTCAATACTAACAGCTAATTCTTAGGCAACTGGCCGATGTAGACCTGGGTTGGGTTTCCAGCTTTGATGTGGTTTTCCTCAAAAGCGGCTTTGATCTTCCGGCGCAGTTCACGGGCTACGGCGTACTGTTTTCCCGGACGCACTTTCACCATCATGAGATAGTCCACTTCCTGCCCGACGACCCGTTCGATTCCCGGAACCTCCGGCTCGGCCACGGCATCGTCGTGAAAAGCCGGGTCTTCAAAGAAGCTCTGCGCCAAGTTGCGAAGCACCTGGATGACTTTGTCACTGTTCTCGGTGTAATCGACCGCAACATGCAACGTTACCTGCGACCAATCACGGGTCATGTTGCTGACGATCTGGATACTGCCGTTGGGAATGGTATGCAGCGTACCGTCGGCATCACGCAATACGGTGCGGCGCATCGTAACTTCTTCCACCGTGCCCTGCACTCCGCCTGCTTTGATGGAATCGCCTATCTCAAACTGGTTTTCCACCAGGATGAAAAACCCATTGATAACGTCTTTCACCAACGCCTGCGCGCCGAAGCCCACCGCCAGGCCGGCAATGCCGGCACTGGCCAGCAAAGGCTCGATATGCACGCCAAAAATCGGCAATGCCTGCAACAGGGCAATGAACACGATCACAAAGACGCCAACGCTGTGAATCACTCCCGCCAATGTGCGCACCTGCTGCGATCGCAGAGCTGGGGTTGAGCGCTTTTTACTTAATTCAACAATCTTCCTGGTAATCGTGCCGAGAATGCGAATCAGAAAGAAAGCGAGAAGAAAAATAACGACCAGCCTGGGAACACCGTGCCGTGCCCACCAGATGAGGTCATCGTGCCAGTCCTTGAAAAGATTTGCCCACTTCTCCGGTTGCATGTCCCTCCCGGGCAGGATTATATCTGACGCCGATGGCTGGTTATAATCAAATCACGCTTGAAAACAACGAGGTCATGCGTGTTCAGAAAAATCATTTTTGCTTCTGCCATATTACTGGTTTTGCCGGGACTTGGGTTTCATCGATTGCCAACATTTTCTGCCGCTCAACAAACTCAACCGCGTTCAAGAATTGAACAGGAGATGGAAGACAAGCGTTTTCACGAAGCCAATAAACAGCGTCAAGCAGAAATCCGGCAAGATACTCTCAAACTCTTCCAGCTTGCTAGCGATCTCAAGGCCGCGGTAGAAAAAACCGACGAAAATGTCATGTCACTCGAGGTGATCAAAAAAGCAGAAGAAGTTGAAAAGCTGGCCAAAAAAGTGAAAGAGAAGATGAAAGAAGGAACGGCCCGGCTGCCTCCTCCGATACCAGTCCCAACACCGCAGTTGCCGCATTAGCGAGTAGCACTCAGCAGTCAGCCATCAGCATTCAGCCCGCTCGGCTTTTCGGGCTAAAGGGAGGCAGCATTGTGGGCATGTTTAGAGTTGGAAGCCCATTCAGCCGCGGATGAACACGAATTGATCGGAGCGCTCTTGGCGGTCTCAGCGTACTCGGCGGTTGACTTATTTGGTTTTGATCTCCGTAGTACTAATCCCAAATTTCTTCGTTTTTTGCGCAAATGTTCAGCCTAGAAAAAGTCTTCTCCGCGTCTTCAGCGCCTCCGCGGTAATTTCTCTGTGCTTTCTCAGTGTCTTCGTGCCTCTGTGGTGGGTTTTGGTTCTTGGTGGTAGCTCAGACTGTGCTGCTCTTCTGCAGTTAAACGAAAGGTGATGCAACCGCACTTGAGATCGGCATTCAGCCCTGTAACCATGCCCACGTTACGGCCTGGTTATGCAAGATGCTTGCGGGCTGAATGCCGAATGCTGAGTGCTCCTCTATGCTTTCATTGATTCTGCATTGGCGACGCTAGTCTTTTGCGCGCCGATGCTCATTCCGTAGAAGGAGCGCCACACGAAGAATACTGAGATCGCGAAAAAGACCAAGGCAAGAATGTGTGTTGGTCCGTTTTCCGAAGACAGCTTTACCGCCAACTCTACCGCGAGCAGGCCAAAGAGCGTGGTGAATTTGATCACCGGATTCAAGGCCACGGAAGAAGTATCCTTGAATGGGTCTCCCACCGTATCGCCCACGACTGTTGCATCGTGTAGGGGCGTGCCTTTCTGCTTCAGCTCTACCTCTACAATCTTCTTGGCGTTGTCCCAGGCCCCGCCGGCATTGGCCATAAAGATAGCTTGATACAGGCCGAAGATGGCAATTGAGAACAGGTAGCCGATGAAGAAGTAGGGCTCCAGAAAAGCGAAGGCCAAGGTGGCGAAGAACACGGTCAAGAAGATGTTAAACATCCCTCGCTGAGCGTATCGGGTGCAAATCTCTACGACCTTCTTGCTGTCTTCAACAGACGCCTTTTCCACGCCTTCCAGGCGGATGTTCTTCTTGATGAACTCCACCGCTCGGTAAGCGCCAGTGGTAACGGCTTGAGTGGAGGCCCCGGTAAACCAATAGATAATTGCGCCACCAGTAATCAGGCCTAAGACGAAGGGAGCGTGGAGCAGCGAGAGGTTTTCTATGCCTGTCGTAAGCTTATGGGTGAGGCTCATGATGATCGAAAAGATCATCGTGGTGGCGCCCACAACGGCTGTGCCGATAAGCACAGGCTTGGCGGTAGCCTTGAACGTGTTTCCAGCGCCGTCATTGGCTTCGAGCATGTGCTTGGCGCGATCAAATTTTACATCGAAGTTATGCTCCCTCTTGATCTCCTGCTCCACATTGGGTACCTGTTCGATGAGCGAGAGTTCGTAGACCGATTGAGCATTGTCGGTGACGGGTCCGTAGGAATCTACGGCAATGGTCACTGGACCCATTCCCAGGAAACCAAACGCCACCAGGCCAAAAGCGAAGACCGCCGGCGCCAGCATCGCGGCTCCCAAGCCGAACGTGCTTACATAAAAAGCGGTGCCCATCAGCGCCACGATGCTGATGCCGAGCCAGTAGGCAGAGAAGTTGCCGGCCACCAGTCCGGAAAGAATGTTGAGCGATGCGCCGCCTTCCCGTGAAGACGTCACCACCTCTTTAGTGTGCCGCGACTCGGTTGAGGTAAAGACCTTCACCAGTTCGGGAATAATCGCTCCAGCCAGGGTCCCGCAGGAGATGATGCATGAGAGCTTCCACCACTGCGAAGTGTCGCCGCCCAGATCGGGAATGATCAACTTCGACACGATAAAGGTGAGGCCAATCGAAACAAACGAGGTGAGCCAAACCAACGATGTAAGCGGCGCTTCGAAATTCATCTCATCGGCATTGCCGTAGCGCGCCTTGGCGACGGCCTCGTTAACGAAGTAGGAGAAGGAACTGGCCACCAGCATCATGATGCGCATCACGAAGATCCAGACCAGCAATTGCACTTGCGCGTGCTCTGATTTCACGCCCAACAGGATGAACGTAATGAGGGCCACGCCGGTGACTCCATAAGTCTCAAAACCGTCGGCGCTGGGGCCAACCGAGTCTCCGGCGTTATCACCGGTGCAGTCGGCTATTACTCCGGGGTTGCGAGCGTCGTCTTCTTTGATCTTGAAGACGATCTTCATCAGGTCAGAGCCAATATCGGCGATCTTGGTAAAGATGCCGCCGGCGATGCGCAGAGCTGCCGCGCCCAGCGATTCACCGATGGCAAAGCCGATAAAGCATGGCCCGGCGTAGCTACCTGGAATGAACAGCAGGATGCACAACATGATCAGCAACTCCACGCTGATCAGCATCATGCCAATGCTCATACCGGCCTTCAGCGGAATGGCATAGATGGCGTAGGGCTTGCCCCTTAAGCCGGCAAAGGCAGTGCGAGAATTGGCAAAAGTGTTGACCCTGATCCCGAACCAGGCCACGCCATAGCTGCCGGCAATGCCTACCAGGCTGAATAAGAGGATGATTGGCAGCGTAACGCCAATAGGCTTGTTGGGCACAGGAGAGAGCCATCCAAAGTACACGGCGATGATGATTGCGATGAAAACCCATAGAACCATGATGAACTTGCCTTGCGTCACCAGATAGGTTTTGCAGGTTTCGTAGATCAGTTCGGAAATCTCGCGCATCGCGCGGTGGACCGGCAGGTTCTTCAGTTGCATGTAGATAACCAGGCCGAACAATCCACCCAGGAAACAGAAAACGATCCCTACGGCCAGCAGCTTATATCCATCAATCTTTCCGCCAAGGAATGAGACTGACGACATATCCGGCAATTTGAGGCCGGCCTCGCCGGCTGCCTCCTCGTTGGGAGCGGTGCCTGAAGGATTTGCGGTATGTTCCTGAATCGCAGCGCCTTGCTGTTGCGGCGTGGCCTGGGGCGCAGTCTGGGCTTGACCCTGTGCTGAAACCCGAGGTGCTGCGAAAACCATAAGTGTGGCGAAGAGGGCCAGCATGGCCACCTTGCGAGAAAATAAGCGGCGACCAGACGCTATTCCACGGCCCAAGAGGCTCGGTGTGAGCCAGGTGTGCATAAAATTCCTCCGAGAAGCTGAAATTGTCGACTTGAGTTAACTACGCCCTACGGCAATTCCGGAAACGCGCTTCCACATCAAGAACGATGGTTGAGGTTTGGCCGCGTCGGAACCTTCAGCCTGTTCTCCACGGGCGAAGCCTACGTACTTCTGCCGGAGATCCAGGCAAGCTTGAGACCTTTCTATATAGCATGGCGGCGAAACGGAGGTCAATGCTGAAAGCAGAGCAGTTACAACACCTTCCTCCCCGGCATCATCCAATGGTTTAAAACGTATGCCGGAAAACCAACAAATCATACTTAACTATGATCAATCCGATTGTCCGTTATCTGCGGGAGAATTCGTCGAGCATTCGGGTATTTACGAAATCTGCCACCTCGATGAGCCAAGAACGACAGTGCTTCTGACTCATCACACAATCTTTCCCTATTGCAAGCGTTGTGGCGATCGCGTTCGTTATAAGTTACTTCAAGCTGCTCCTCACATCTCCGAAGATCCTGATTTCCTGGAAGACTTTACTGAAACGGACAACCCGAAATTCAAGATGGCAGTCCCAGAAATTAGGTTTCCCCTTCAACTTGGAATCGCACATGGCTTTCGGTTCTGGAAAGACCTTCTACAAACCCGGCGAAGCCGTCCCGAAATCGGGGATCTATCGAGTGCTGCACAAGAATCATCGTGATCCTCACGAGACAAGCTTGCAGTCCGAGCAAGTGTTTCCCGCATGTAAGCAGTGTGGAACCATGGTAAAGTTCGAGCTTCTCTTGGCTGCCGAAACTGAAAAACAGGATTAGCTCGTTATCAGTTCCCTGCTCGTTCGAGCTGCAGGCAGGTCAGCCTTCTCCAGCGTGTGGAATTTTTTCATATCAATCGTTGTGACGCCGTCTCCTTCCTGGAAGAGCCTGGCAAACTTGAATCCCCAGAAAACCTCGTTCGCTGCATATGAAGAACGGCTGTGAACAACCTGAGCAAAGACCTCATCCGTTCCGGCAAGCAAGATCAGGAACTCAGCCCGTGAATTCAACAACATTTCCTGGTTCCAGCCGAAGAGAGGGCTCGATTCATCAATGGGATGGACGATGGTCCAAGCCAGGGGGAAGAAGGTAACATTGGGCCGCTCCAGAGTAAGGTAGTGAAATTGCCGCTCCAATGCTCCTACTCCCTTCTTGTCTTCAAAGCGGGTAAGAATCACGATGGCTTCCAGGTTGATAAGCTGATTGCGGCGGCCATTGATAATTCGAAACTCAAACGCGGTTATGCCTCGGTAAGGAGCGATGATCGCATTCTCGCTATAAATAATGTGGGCCGTGGGACGGGCAAACCGCGCATAGATCAGCCCGGTCGCCAAAGCAAAACACAACAATCCCACAATCGACTCAATGGTTACGACAAGGTTGGCAGCCATGCCTACCGGCACAATGTTTCCGTATCCAATCGTGGCGAAGGTGTGGACGCTGAAGAAAAAAGCCTGCCAGAAACGGTGCTCCACCGTGACTCCCTGGAGAGCATGGGGGCCACATAGAATGTAGGCCACCGCAAAGATTACATTCAGGACCAAGTAGCTCACCGTCACACCGGCAACAAATGCCGACGCGGGCATGCTCAAGAGGCCGTGATAGGTAAACAGAGAACGCCAGGTGCTCTTTCGCTTGCGGTAGACGTTAAAGGTGCCATCCCGATTCAGGAGCCGCAGTCCCTGTTCCTGCGAAAGGACCGATCCAAATCCCAGGTCACGAGTTTCCTGGTTCATGTCCGCAGGTAAAGGTTTGGGATCATTCATCGTGGATCTCCTTGGCCTGACAAATCCTTTCAAGCGCGCTCCATCAGAATGACCCCGGAACGCCATTTTTGCCGCAGCTTGGCGAAGCGCTTGGGAAACAGACGTTCGGTTGCGCGGACCATCCAGGCCATGGGCATCTCTCGTTTCAGGCGACGGCTCTCGTCCAGGAACTCGCGAAATTCAGCCAGGTTCCAACCCAACGGACGAAAGAATTCCGGCCCTTCCGCAGGCGCAAAATGCATGGGTGCGTTCGCTGCGGAGAGTTGTTTGCCCCAGTGTTTTTGAGTCCTCTCGAGGATGGCCGGGGAAGCCAGGTCGGTGATCCAATATTGGAATTTGGGCTGTTGATGCAAATCCTGGGCCAGACCGGCTACAGCCTCGGGCTGTAGATAGGCCAATAGCCCTTCCGAGATGACGACCACCTTGGCAGCGGAAGAATTGATCCGATCGAATAACTGCCGGCGTCCTTCGACATTTGCCAGATCAAGGGAAATTCGCTCGAGGCGGCAGCGGGCACTCTCTTTTTCCAAGTGTTGCTGTTTATAGGCGACCATCTCCGGTAAATCAACTTCAATCCAGTGGAGCGAGGCTGGTAAATGCATCCTGTAAGGACGCGTATCCAGCCCCGCAGCCAGATTAATGACCGTATCGATCCCTTGAGAAACCAGCCTGGAAACCAATTCATCAATGCACACCGTACGAAGAATCATGACCCAAGACATTGCCTTGCCCTGGCGCAAAGCCTTTACGATCCGTTCACCACGCTCTCCGGCGAGGCGACGAGCGTAGGGATCATGGAAGTGAGCGTCAGGACGTTCGCTCTCCATGGCGCGGTAATAAGCCACCCATAGTGCGGTGTCGGAAACAGAGCGAATTGGGAGATCGGGCATGGGGTAGCTCTTAGCTTTTAGCCATTAGCTTTTAGCTGATTTTGCCGCTACAACGGTTGCGAGATCGGGTCGTGGTTCTACATTCCAATTAGACATCTTAAGTGCACTTATATTGCTTGTAAAAACTGGCAAAGATGCTGCTACAGGATTCAGTTGACCCTCTCTTTTTGGTCGACCTGCTTATGACTCATCAAATTTCTTTCAAAACATGACGAGTTGCCGCTACAGCATTGTGAAATAAGGACTTAGCTTCTTCTGCTTTGGTTGATTTCTGCCGCTACGCCGGCTTGGTCTATAAACTGAACGTCCATTTAAGTGCATTTGTATAAAACCGGCAAATTTGCCGCTACACGCTATGAAATCAAGTAACCAAGGCGTTGGTTCCCAACTCTCAGCGGCTGGACTCACCCAGAACTTCGGCCCTTGCTACTTGATCTTCACGGCCGTCCTGTCGGAAAAGATTCCCCATTTGCCCGCATCATTCTTCTTTTCCAGCAAGAAGCGCCAGCCTTTTGAAGCAGGGTCCCAGGTAAAGGTGTTGTGAAAAGGGCCATCCGGGTATTCAAAAACAAATCGTATGCTATTTCCTGACCTGGTACCGTAGCCAAGAGTTTCGGAAAAACGTCCACCGTAAATATCGATCCAATGTGCCACGTATCGTTCGCTAGCGTTGTCGTAGCCGATGTAGACGTCTGCTTCATAGAGTGGGCGTCCGGGAATTACCGCTTTTCCTTTTTCATGAACCCTCAAGAACTGATGATTCAGGACCCAGGTAGCGTCTAGTTCGGCGTCCCCAGGATGCCCTGCGATCATGCCCTTCAATGTCCATTGGCCTTGAAGATTGTCCAGAAGATCATCATGGAAGATGCGGTTAGGACCATCCAGCGGCTCATCTTGACTGTTTTGAGGAACTGCCTGGAAGGTCAAAAGGAGGAGCAGAAAAAGCGCGTTAATCATCGTAATCACCTTAGCGCACGATTCTAAAGCATCTTCCCAAAATGATTCCCAGATACGTGCTTCCCACCAAGTGTACGAACTCGTACAAAACATGCACCTAAGATTATTTAGCAACTTCGCGAAGATTTCTTTGTTCCTAAA
>DASZFK010000701.1:0-12331 GCA_035939855.1 Candidatus Angelobacter sp. | reverse complement strand
ACCTCGCAGGAAGGCGATCGGTTTCGGGCGCTCGACACCGCCCACGTCCCCCAGAAACCCAATCGTCCCAACCGCAAGTTGATCGATGCAGCCGGACTGGCGGCAGGGTTCATCATGGGGTTGCTCTGGACACTGGGACGCGAGATGTTCGACCCCAGCCTGAAAGTCACAGATGAGATCAGGGCCATGGGTGCGCCCGTCCTGGCGGAAATCCCGATATTACAAACACGAAGCGAGCAACAGCGCGCTCGCCTGAATCACGTGATCGGTTTAGCGGGCAGCGTGGCCAGCGCTTTCTTGTTTTGCGTTTTGGCCATGATCTTCCGCTAACCGAGTTTCACGACCGGCAGACAATTCCGAGATGAACATAGTCGAATACAAAAACGAAGATCAAAAGTCATGGGACGCCTACGTGTTGCAACACGAGCAGGGAACGTTGTTCCATCTGACTGCCTGGAAGCGCGCCATTGAGCGCGGATTTTCCTACAAGCCGCGCTACCTAATGGCCATGCGCGGAGATCAGGTAGCCGGCGTACTGCCCCTGTTTTTAGTTTCCAACATCATGACAGGGCGCACCCTGATTTCTACTCCCTTTGCGGTATACGGCGGGGCCTGCGCCAGCGATGCAGAGGCGAGAGATGCATTGATCGACGCCGCATGTAACCTGGCCCATAGCGAAAAAGTGGAATATCTGGAGCTTCGCCTGCAAGAGGCTGACCCGCGTCCTGGATTCCATACCAAGGACCTCTATGTAACGCTCGATACCGTCATCGATCCTGATTCGGTTGTTCTTTTTAAAAAGCTCCCGCGCGACACGCGCTACATGGTTCGCCGGGGACAAAAAGCCGGCTTGCGCTGCACCCACGGACCCGACGAACTGGATATCTTTTTCGAAATTTATGCGCGAAGCGTCCGTAATCTGGGGACGCCCGTCTTCTCCCGCAATTTCTTCAGAGTCCTTCTGGAAGAGTTAGGAGAGTCCGTTGAAATCATGGTGGTCTGGAAAGACCAGCTTGCGGTCTCGGCAGTCATGAGCTTCCGCTTCCGCGATTGGATCCTTCCTTACTACGGCGGATCGACCTCGGAAGGAAGACGCGTCGCAGCCAATAACTTTATGTATTGGGAACTGCTGGAAGGCGCCCGGCAGCGCGGCATCCGCAATTTCGATTTCGGCCGCAGCAAGCGAGGCACCGGGGCCTATGAGTTCAAATCGGCGTGGGGCATGCGCGAGCGCCCTTTGCCATATCAGTTTTATCTGGTCAAACGCAAAGACATGCCGGATTTTTCGCCGGCGAATCCACGTTTCAATACGGCGATCGAGCTGTGGAAACGAATTCCTTTTCCCGTTACGAAAGCCATTGGGCCGGCGTTGGTGAAGCTGTTTCCGTAGCAGACAGGAACCTGATGATTGGGTCGCGCACATGCTGAGGGTTGGGGCATTTTATTCGCTGGTGGCAGTGGCCGTGCCGCTGGCCTTCTTTCGTCCGTTTGAAGGGCTGCTCATCTATATGTTTTTTGCCCACGGACATCCCACCGACTTCGTATGGAGCGGATTTGTCTTCAATTACGGAGTGGTCATCGGCGGATCGCTGATTGCCGGTTATTTAATTTTTGAGTCCCGCAAGTCGCCTTTGCAAATTCGCGGATTGGTCCTGCTGCTGCTCTTCTGGCTCTGGATTGCCGCCGGCTCTTTCATGGCTCTGAATCCCGATCTCGCCTTGGGCAAGCTCACCAGCTTCAACAAGATCTTCATCATCACGCTGTTAGTGGGCGCGCTGGCCAACTCAGAAGAGAGGATCGGCAAGGTACTCCGCATGATCGCCATTTGCCTGGGAGTGCTGGGGACCAAGAGTTTTATCGACATCATTCTCACCGGCGGCCGCTTTCGTATTCAGGGACCGGGAGGCATGCTCTCGGAGGAAAATGAGTTTTCCCTGGGCATGAACATGGCCGTAGCCATTCTGGTGTTCATGGCGTCGGTAGAAGAGCGCTGGTGGCTACGCCGCTTCTTTCAAGTGGCTGCCATTGGATGTGGCACCACCGTGGTTTTTACCAGATCACGCTCCGGGCTGCTTGGACTAATTACAGTCTGCCTGCTGCTCACTCTCTACTCCCGGCGCAAGTCTCTTGCCATTCCTGGATTGGCGTTGGCTGTGCTGGCTTTCGTGATGTTCGCTCCCGAGGCCGCTCTCGATCGCTACAAAACAATCCCCAATGCCGGCCAGTCCGATCCTTCAGCTATAGGGCGACTGGAGATGTGGGAGACAGCGCTCTATATCGCTAAAGACCATCCTTTTTTCGGCGTAGGCATGCGCAATTTCGTGCCGGCCGTTCCGCTCTACACCAGCTATGAACCGCGTGCGCCCCACAATGCGCTCATTGCCCTCATTGCCGAAACGGGAATTCCTGCCTGTCTTCTATTTCTCGGCATGGTGTTGGGAGCCAGCCGCCAGAGTTGGGTCAACTGGCGCAGGATGAGCCAACACCCTGACAATCGCAAGCTTGCAGCGTATTGCCTGCTGCTTCATACCACTTTGCTGGTGTACTTGGTTCCCAACCTGTTCATCAATCGCCAGGACTTTGATCTGATGTATCACCTCGTGGCTGTGAGCGCCGCTATGACCGTGGTGGTCCAGCGCCGGCTTATAGAACAACGGGCCTCCCAGAAATCGGAAATTTTGCTGGATCGAAATTGGACACCCGTACCGGAAGGAATGGCAGCGCCTGCATGAGCCAACTTTTCCAATCTGTCGATGGCGCTGCCGCACCTCGCGTGCTCATGTTGCTCAGCAACAGATTCGACCCTGATCCTCGCGTCTACAACGAAGCCCGCACATTGGTTAAGCATGGGTATCAGGTCTCCATCCTGGCTTGGGACCGAGACCGTAAGTGTCCGGAGCGAGAGGTAATGGATGGCATTGCCGTCGAGCGGATTTTTTTGAGCTCCAGGCATGGACGAGGCTTTTCGCAATTGTTTGTTATGCCCGTGCTCTTTTGGCTGATGATCAAAAAAGCGTTGCGCCTTGGCTTCGATGTTGTTCATGCACATGATTTCGATACCTTGCCGGCGGGCTTTCTTCTTAGCCGAATCAAGAACAAGCCTTTGATTTACGACTCTCACGAAGACTATGCCGGCATGTTGCACGGATCGATTCCGCTCTGGCTGGAGCAATTGATTCGCTGGATCGAGTCGAAGCTGGTGCGCAGGGTCGATGCGCTCTTCACCGTCGGTGAAACCTTGCGGAAAGAGTTTGAAATTCGTGGTTGCCCGCGGGCGCAGACGCTTGGGAACTGGAAGTTGATCGAAGATTTCCGCCTGCCGGAACAACTTCGCGCCCAGATGCGCGTCGAGCTCAAGGTCCCTAAGGAATCGATACTCGTTTCTTATATCTCCAATTTGGGAAAAGAACGGCACATCGAGGAATTGCTGGAGGCCGTATCTCGCCGTCCACAAATCTATCTGGTGGTGGGTGGGAACGGGCCGGTGGCGACGACCGTGCAAGAATATGCTAAAAGATGCGGCAACATTCGTTACGTAGGATTCGTGCCTCCTGCGGACATACCCCGTTATACCTCGGCTTGCGACATCGTTTACTACGGCTATGATCCAGGGAGTCCGAATGCGCGATTCAGTGCTCCCAACAAGCTTTTTGAAGGGCTGGCCGCCGGACGCCCATTGCTTACCGCAAAATTCGGAGAGATCGGCCGCATCGTCTCTGACCATGGTTGCGGCGTGATTCTATCCAGCTACAGCGTCGAAGAAATTCTGTGTGGGCTCGATCTTTGCTCGGTCCCAGAGCATTTGAAAGAGCTCAAAGACGCAGCAGCGCGGGCGGGGGAAAACCAATACAACTGGCACAAGGCCGAACATGTCCTGCTCAGCGTTTACAACGAACTTCTCTCAGGCGCGCAGCGTGATCGCGTCTCCCCGGAGGCGGCATGAGCAGTCGCATTCGCATCCTTCATGTGCTTTATCGTATGGGTACCGGCGGCACCGAACTGGCCCTGAAAAAGCTGGCAGCCGAGCTTGACCCGAAACGCTTTGAGAACATCATTTGCACTATCGCTCCGCTGGCCACAACCGAAGACGTGAGCGGTATACGATATGTCAGCCTTCATCGCGCTGGTTCCAAAACGGGCTTCCTGCTTCCGCAACTCCTTCGATTGTTTCAGCGCGAACGCCCCGACGTGGTGCATTCCCGGAATTGGGGCGCCATTGAGGCTGTGCCTGCGGCCAAACTCGCGGGCGTACGCCGAGTGATTCACAGCGAACATGGCCGTGACATTCACACGATGTATGGCGACCCTCTGCGCCGGCGCCTCTTCCGCCGGATGTGTTACTCCATGGCCAACGAGATTGTTGCCGTTTCCCCGGAACTCTCCCGGCACTACGCTGCGCAGCTTGGAATTCGGGCCGACCGATTCAAGGTAATTCCCAACGGCGTGAATACAACAAAGTTCTGTCCCAATGACGAAGCTCGCCTCCGGTTCCGTCAGCACTTAGGAATCAGCGGCCAAACGGTGGTGTTGGGAACGCTGGCCAGGCTCGATCCTGTGAAAGACCACCAAACTTTGCTGCGCGCCTCCGCGCAGGCAATACAGGCTGGAGCGCCTTTGCATGTTGTGATCGCCGGGGATGGGCCGGAAAAGCGGAGGCTGATCGAACTGACCGCCTCCATTCCCTTACTTCACGGACATGTAAGTTTCGTGGCTGAAACCCGGCAACCGGAAGATTGCCTGAACGGGTTCGATATCTTTGCATTGACTTCGCTTTCCGAAGGAATGTCCAACACCCTCCTCGAAGCTATGGCAACCGCTCTCCCCTGCATCGTGACCCGCGTTGGCTCGAATGCTGATTTGGTGCAGGAAGGTGAAACCGGTTTTCTTGCGAGTGCCGGTAACGCTGAGAAACTTGCTCAGCATATCGCCACGTTAGCTGCCGATGCGCAACTGCGCCACGATCTGGGATTACGCGGACGCAGCCGAGTCGAATCACAATTCAATCTCAGAAAAATGGTTGAGAGTTATTCGCGCTTGTATGCCATGGAAACCACCAGCCAGCCCATGGCTCGGGCGGTGCTGGACAGGATTTAGAGATGCCAATCGCGGGAATTGCAATTACGAGAGAGGCCGCGCCGTTCAACCCATTGTTGACGGCGTCCATGCTCTCATCCTTGTCTTCGGCACAGACCAACAAAGGGCTCTTCCGCTCTGCTCTCGACGCGCAGATCGGAGCTGTCTCCGCGACCTCTGCGGCTTCAGTTTGGTTTTCGGGACGAGTCATTGTGGCTTGCGATTGCGACCGCAGAGATATAGCGGACCAAAAGGGGGCTGGTTATGAAGACCCTGCCGAAGCCATTGCCAATTTATATCTGCGATTGGGGACAGATTGTTTCAAGCAGCTTCGTGGGGCTTTCTCGCTGGCCATTTGGGACAAGGTAGAACGCACTTTATTGATTGCCGTGGACCGCTTTGCCGCCAAGCCCCTCGTCTATGCTGCCGATGATGCTCAAATCCTGTTTGGCTCGCAACCGCGCGCCATCTTTGCCAGCAAGAGAGTCGATAAGGAAATCAATCCAGAGGCGATTGCCAGCTATTTAAATTTTGGGGTTGTGCCTGCTCCGGAAAGCATCTTTCGCTCCCTCTCCAAGCTGCCTGGGGGCTGCTTCCTTTCATGGAAAGACGGTGTGTCTCTCCTCCGCCACTATTGGGATTTGGAATACTCTGAAGCAGTCGACGCAGGTGAAGACCGGCTCGCCGGAGAACTTCTGCAGACCATGTCGGAGGCTGTCCAGCTTTGTGCCGGCGACACCGGCACCGACCGGCTGGGCTGCTTCCTCAGCGGCGGGACCGATAGCAGTTCCATCTTGGGACTACTAACCCGCCAGCGCCAGCAGCCGATTCATGCCTTCTCCATTGGCTTTTCGGAAGAAAGATTCAACGAGCTTGAGTACGCCCGAATCGCGGCCGCCCAGTTCAACACGCGGCACTCCATCACCGTTCTTCGGCCTGAAGATGCGATTGTTGACCTCGACAAGCTGGTGGGCGCCTACGATGAGCCTTTTGGCAATTCGTCGGTCGTGCCCACCTATGCCTGCCTCAAGGCTGCGCAGCAACAGGGCGTTCAACTGATGCTGGCCGGTGACGGCGGCGATGAGTTATTTGGAGGAAACCAGCGGTACCAGCCCGACAGAATCTACAACTTGTATCACTCCATTCCCCGGCCAATTCGCCGTTCCTTGATTGAGCCGGTGGCCGAGCGGCTCCCTGCGTGGGGCGCTCTGTCCAAGGTCCCCCGCTATGTATCGCGGCTGGCGAAGGAAAACCCCGACCGCTATTTTCAATGGCTCATGCTGCAGCAGTTTTCTCCGGGCGAAATCCTGGGAAATGGAATCCAGATGACGAACGGTCACCGGGACCTGCTCCACATTCCCCGCCAGCACTACCGGAATGCTCCAGCCAGTTCCGAGCTGAATCGCCTCCTTTATATAGATATAAAAATGACGCTTGGCGATAACGATCTCCCCAAGGTGGCCCGAGCGGCAGATGTGGCAGGCGTCAACGTGCGTTTTCCTTTTCTTGATCCGCCGCTGGCCGACTTTTCGGGAAGACTGCCGGTACATTTGAAAGTACGAGGGACGGAGAAACGGTACCTCTTTAAGAAAGCGACCTCCGGACTGCTCCCGCCGGCGATCCTGAAGAAAAAGAAACATGGTTTCGGATTACCCATCGGCCTATGGTTGAAGGAGCACCCGCTCTGGCGAGCGCTCGCGCAAGATGTCTTGCTCGATCCAGCTTCTTACCAGCGCGGCTTCTATCAGCGGAGCTTCGTCGAAAAACTCTTCCGCATGATGGATGCGGACGCCTCCACCTATTACGGCGACCTGCTATGGCTCTTTCTGATGGCCGAGTTATGGCATCGCCAGCATGTGGGAAAGGTGGCGGCATGAAGCTGGAGCTTTATCGAAGGTGGGAAGAGGTTGAACGCCTCGCCGGGCTTTGGAATTCTCTTCTCCGGCAGAGCGCCTCCGATACTTTCTTCCTGAGTTGGGAATGGTGCTCAAGCTGGTGGACAGCATACGGAGAGAATCGCATCCCTTATGTGCTGGGCGCATGGGAAGGCAGCAAGCTTATCGGCATTGCCCCCTTGTTTCTCGAAAACCAGCGCCATGCCGGACAAAGCTGGAAGTGCCTGCGATTCATCGGCGATGGTTCGGCAGACTCCGACTATCTCGATTGCTTTGTGGAACGCGGATATGAATCGCAGTTCGCCATTGCGCTGCTCGAGCATCTTGATGCCGCACGCAATTCATGGGACTTGCTCGACCTGCATGGCCCCATCGAGTCCTCGCCCGTTCTGGCGGCCATCATGTCGGGCATGAACGAGCGCAAATGGAGCGTGGCCATTAATGGTGTTCCTTGCCTTACCTTGAGGCTGCCGGAAAGCTGGGAAAAGTACCTGCAATCGCTGAAGCCGCGATTTCGCACCAAGGTGCGCTCCGGGCTGAGTTTCATTGAACGCGATCTTCATCTCTCCCCGGTTGCTTGCACCAGCGAAAAGCAATTGGATTCCTGGCTCCCGGAGTTTTTCGATCTGCACGAGAAACGCTGGAGAACTCGCGGCCAGGCCGGAGTCTTTCAGGGCAACGCCAAGCGCGAGTTTTATTCGCGGATATCGCGGGTGGCCCTGCAGACCAGCAGTCTTAGCTTCACTCGCCTTCAATGGGGTGAGCGTACCCTCGCCTTTCAATATGGGTTTCTTGAGGGCAAGAAGTTCCTGCTTCTTCAGGAAGCCTACGATCCTGATTTCGAGTCGCTGCGTCCCGGCCTGGCATTGCGGGCCTTTCTCATGCGCGACCTGATCGCCGCCGGTTTCGAAGAGTACGATTTTCTGGCTGGAGTGGCAGCCCACAAATTGGATTGGGGCGCCTCCCAAAAGCAAAGCTTGCGAATGATTGCTGCCAGGAACAAGTCAGCAGCCCTTGCGCTGATCGAAGCGCCTGCCGTTCGCCTCAAGGTAAAAGAATCCGTAAGGAAGCTGTTGCCCGAGCCGGTGCTGGCATTTCGGCAAAAGATTTTGTCTGGGTCTAAGGCCGGCAACGGTTCGTCTGCGGCAGTCGCGCCATCCTTAAAGTCCGTTGTTGCCCGGCTCTACAGTGGCACGCCGCTGCAAGCCTTAGGACGCCACCTGTCCGTCCGGTACCAGCGGTCAGCCAATCCCGTATTTCCCCTGGAACGACGCAACACCTCTCTTTGCCACATCTTTCTCTACCACCGCATCAACGACGATCATGATCCATTTCTGCGTTCTGAATCAACCGAAGATTTCCGTGCGCAGATGAAACACCTTGCGCGTCACTTTTCGTTTGTCAGCCTTGATGACATTGCTGCCGGAAAGATCGATGAGAAAGAAGCCAGATATGCGGTGGCCATCACTTTCGACGATGGATACCGCGACAACTGCACCCACGCCTTGCCCATCCTCAAAGAGTTCCGAATTCCCGCAACAATTTTCTTGGCAACCGGCTTCATCGGGACCGGGGAGATGCCCTGGTACGACAAAGTCTGCCTTGCCTTCAAGCTGACTGTTCAAAAAGAACTGCGCCTTGACCGCCCAGGCGCGACCACCGGCTCCCTTCGCACCCAACAGGAGCGCGTGGCGCTCATGCAGCAAACGCTGGATGCGCTGCGGGTGATGGACGAAGATTCCCGCGATAGCCTTATGGATGATTTGTTTCGCGCCTTGCGTGTTCCCAAAGAGTTGGCCCTCCCCAATTTTATGCTCAACTGGGATGAAGTACGGCAAATGAAAGCCCAGAACATCAGCTTTGGCGCGCACACGGTTACTCATCCTGTCTTGTCGCAAGTCAAAAGCGACCGCTTGCGCAAGGAAATCGAAGGCTCCAGGAAGACCATCGAAGAGAAGCTGCAGAGTGAAGTCGTTCACTTCGCCTACCCATTTGGAAAACCGGTCGATATCGGCCCCGATGCGCGCAGCGTTGTAGAGCAATCTGGATTCAAGACGGCCGTCACCACCATTCCCGGCTTTAATAACGGTAGTGATGATCTCCTGAGTTTGAAGCGGTTCACGCCGTGGGCCACGGACATGGCCGGCTTCATCCTCAAGCTCGACTGGATGCGCTTTACCGGATTTGCCCATGCCGCGCCAACGCAGGAAATTGGTCCGCTGGGCCTGGCCCACGAGGTGCGCGAAGCAGGACTATGAACGAACAGCTTTCCAAATTGTTTCGCAACGCCGCCGTTTATGGCTTTGGCCGCATCGCCGGCAAGGTCATCAGCTTTTTGCTGATCCCGTTTTATACCCATTACTTTGCTCCTGCCGAGTACGGCGTCATGGAGGTACTGAACCTCACGACCATGGTGGCTGCGGTTGTGCTTGCTCCGGGGCTCGCCACTGCGGTAATGCGCTTCTATTACGACTCGGAGGATGGGCGGGAGCGCAATCTCGCCATCAGCACAGGATTGATCTTTACCTTTTTGCTCGGCGGGTCCGTGTCGGTCCTGGCCGTCCTATTTCCCGACTGGCCTGCTCAAGTGCTGCTGGGAAGCACGAAGTATCGGACGCTGGTCCAACTGGCAAGCTGCGGCTTCTTCTTTTCGTTTTCGTCCGACATTGGCTGGGTGTATCTGCGCGGACGCCAGCGCTCGGGGCTTTATACCTTCCTCACCCAATGCTCTCTGGTCGCTTCCGTGCTTCTTAACATTTATTTCGTATCAATCGCCAAAATGGGAATCGCCGGGGTGTTCTGGGTCAACATTCTGGTCACGGCAGTGATCTGGGCGGTGCTGGTGGGCATCACTGTGCGTGACACCGGCGTACGGCTCTCACCCGTAAAACTTGCCTCTCTGCTCAAATTCGGCGCGCCATTATTTACCGTATGGCTGGCGGCTTATGTTCTTAACTACTCTGACCGCTTTTTTCTTTTGCGCTTTGGCGGAATCGAAACCGTCGGTCTCTATGCTCTGGGATACAAGTTCGCATACATCATCAGCTTGCTCGTGGTCCAGCCCTTTCAACTCATGTGGGAGCCGCACGCTTATGAAATCAGCAAGCGGAAAGATGCACCCAGCCTCTTCTCGCAGGTCTTTGTGCTGTACTCGGTTGCTTTGATCTCGGTGGCGTTCATTCTGGCCCTCGTGATACCGGAGGTTTTTGGGCTGATTGTCAATGCACGCTTTTCAACTGCTTGGCGCTTTGTCCCGCTTATCGCTTTCGGCTATGCCGTACAGGGAATCGGCTTGTACTTTGAGGCCGGCCTGCTGGTCCGGAAAAAGAACCTTGTTCTCTCGATCATTGGACTGGCCTCAACGGTGGTGTGCCTTGCGCTCAACTTCCTGTTGATACGCGCCTGGGGAGCGTGGGGCGCAGCCGGAGCAACCTTCGCAAGTTTCTCGTTCCTGGCATTTGTAAGCTGGCGGCAGAGTATACGGGCCTTTCCTTTCCACTGTGATTTTTCGGTGCTGCTGAAAGTCCTGGTTGCAAGCCTGGTGTTGTTGCTGGCCGGGTATGCAGTTCCAATACAGTCATTGCCGTTGCGCATGGTTTTCAAGCTTGCCTTGATAGCAGTTTTCCTGGTTTGCATCACGCGCCTGCAAATCGTTCCCCGGGGCCTGGCGCGATCTTTGGGCCGTGAGGCCGCGCAGTGGTTTCGCAACCGCTTGTCGCCCGTATGGAGTTGGGTCAGTGCAGGCCAGGGGGTGACTTCCAAATGAGTTCCGCCACGGCAGATGTCTCGGTGATCATTGCCACCCATAACCGGGAGACGCTTGTAGCAGAGGCCATCGATAGCGTGCTTGCGCAGTCGATGAAGGTCCGCGAGATCATCGTGATCGACGATGGTTCCACTGACAACACTCGACGCACTCTTTCGCACTATGGCAGCCGCATCCGGGCATTTTTTCAGCCCAATCAAGGACCTTCGAGGGCCCGCAACTACGGCATCCGCGAAGCCCGCGGACGATGGATCGCTTTTCTCGACGACGACGATGTCTGGCTGCGCGAAAAGATCGAGCGCCAGATGCAGCTTGCGCAGCAGGACCCGGATTTGGGGTTGATCTATTGCAGCGATCATGCCGTGGATGAGCAACTCCAGGTCCGCCATACGCGCCATGCTGCGCATGACAATCGCGGCGATGTCTTTGAGCAGTTGCTGGTCCGGAATTTCATCTTTACTTCGGGTGTAATCGCCAGGAACGATGCCATTGAGCAGGCGGGCCCGATGGATGCCAGCTTGAAATTCGGAGAGGACTGGGATTTATGGCTGCGAATCGCGGCCCGCCATCCTGTGGATTTCGTCCCCGAACCTCTGGTCCTGTACCGGCAGTCGGCCACAGGATGCCTGACGCGCGACACCAAGGCGGTGGACCGTCTTTCCGCCATGCAGGTGATATTGGAGCGGGCCCTTACTTTGAGGAACGTGAGCGGTGAAACGGCGCGGCAAGCCCGGTACAACCTGGAACGCGAATGGACTGCCAGCCTGCTTACCGAAGGCAACAACTACAAGGCTTTTACGCACTCGCTGCGCGCCATCGGCTCTTCGCCCAGCAGGATCGAGGGCTATCGGTTGCTGGCCTACTCCCTTACTCCTTCCGTGGCGCGAGAGTTCGGCCGCCGCCTGCTGCGCCGCGGGGCGTCTCCGCAGGCGGACGACCATCGAGGTGATAACTGATGCAGATCAACCACAACTCGAATACCCGGCCGCCGGTCATCATCATGAATATGTACTATTCGGGGCTGGCCATTGCCCGAGACCTGGCAGGCGCAGGCATCAAGGTAATAGGCCTCTCTTCGGACCGCAGCATCTATGGGAACTTCACCCGCTTTTGCGAGGTGCGCCGCGCGCCCAGTTCGCAAGCCGAACCGGAGCAGCTAGCGGAGTATCTGCAAAACGCTTCAGATGAGTTGCATGGCGCGGTGATTTTTCCAACTCGTGATGCTGACGTTGTATTCCTCGACCAATATCGGGAGCGATTGGCGAACTATCTCCTTTCCATCCCTTCGCGAAAGGCGCTGGGCCTGGTACTGAATAAAGGATTGCTGGCCCGCACCGCCCACAGTGCCGGAATACCTGTGCCCAGGACGGTTGTGGTCCGCAGTGCTGCCGAATTGAAACTGGTCTCCGAAGGCATTGGCTTCCCTTGCGTGGTGAAACCGGTCAGCGCCCATTTGTGGCATGGAGGAAATCGATGGGAGACCGTCGGCTGCCGCAAGGCATTTCGTGTCGATTCGCCGGAAACCTTGCAGCAGGAATACCAGCAGGTCGCAGCGGTATCGCCGGAAGTGCTGGTGCAGGAATGGATACCGGGTCCC
>DASZFK010000700.1:0-8903 GCA_035939855.1 Candidatus Angelobacter sp. | reverse complement strand
TCTGTACCCCTGTTTACGCTTCGCTGACTACCTCGCGGTAGCCAACGCAAAACTCGGGGCCGAGTGGATCGCTACTCCTTTCTCGTAAGACTCTTTCATTCTCTACTTCATGCCGGTTTATCCCGGCGCACAAGGATCCCTGCCTTATCCACGAACCGTCGGTTGAATATGGCGGGACTGTTAGAAGTAACCGGACAATGCTTCACCCAATGTTTCGCGGGCGGACGTAGGGATCCTTCGGCCACAGAACGGCCTCAGGATGACAAGGGGCGGTCGGGGTTTTGGTGTCTTACAATCAAATCATCGTGCCTGCATTTTGCGATGTCGCATTACCGGTCCCTTTGGACATGGCTTTTACCTACCAGATTGCCGATCAAGTCCCGGTGGTGGGTGGGCGCGTGCTTGTTCCGTTTAGAAACGACCGGCTTTCGGGCGTTGTGACCGCGCTGCATGATCGCCAGCCCGACGTAAAAATCAAGGCAGTGTTGCAGGTGCTCGATGCGGAGCCGGTGCTTGACTCAACTCTGATGCAGTTGGGGCAGTGGATTTCGCAATACTACCTGGCTCCTATCGGCGATGTGTTTCGTACCATGCTGCCGCTTGCAGCCGAGATCAAAAAAGCCAAGCTCTACTGGATCACCGAAAACGGACATCAAGCCCTGCATGATTCCGCTACCGCCGGCTCGTCGCGGCGCTCACGCCAAGAGATTGACACCCAGATGCTCGAGTACGCAGTGCTCAACTATCTGGCCATGTCGGACCAGGTTCTGGAAGGCACGATTCGTTCGGCTACCGGCGCGGGCCGCCAGGTACTCGACAACCTGTTGCGCAAAAAATGGATCGCCCGCGAGGACGCTACAGCCGCCCGCGATGCGCGTAGAACCATTCAAATTGCAGTTCTCAAGGAAGCCAGTGGAAAGCTCAATGAGAACCAGCAGCAGATTGTCGACTTTCTTCAACAGCAGAACGGCAGGGCAACGGTGGAGCAGGTGCGCGAACTGCCGGTTCCACGCTCCACGTTGCAGACTTTGGTGAAGCGCGGTCTGCTCGAACTGGTCGAGGAAGCGGCGGGGTTTACCGTAAGCGGATTGAAAAAGCGCGGCCCTGCGCATCTGGATTTCATTTTCAGTCCACAGCAGAAGGCCGCGCTCCAGACGATCCAGGCGGCGGTGCAACAGAAATCTTTCTCTGTCTCGCTCCTTCATGGCGTGACTGGATCGGGCAAGACCGCTGTCTATCTGGCAGCGATGCAATCAGTCCTGGAGTCTGGCGACTCTGCCGTGCTGCTGGTGCCGGAAATCGGCCTGACTCCGGCCGCCGCCGCCAATCTTCACCAGGTTTTTGGCGATGAAGTGGCCATTCTGCATTCCGCTCTGACAGCCGACGAGCGCGCGGAGCAATGGCATCGCATCCGGCGAGGAGAAGCGAGAATCGTAGTCGGAACGCGTTCCGCAGTCTTTGCGCCGGTCTCGCGGCTGGCTTTGATCGTAGTCGATGAAGAACATGACTCCTCCTATAAGCAGGAAGAGACGCCGCGCTATCACGGACGCGATGTGGCCGTGATGCGAGGAAAATTGAGTGGGGCTGCTGTGGTGCTGGCATCGGCCACGCCTTCCATCGAGTCCTACCACAACGCACAGAGCGGCAAGTACAAGCTGATCGAACTGCGAGAGCGCGTAGAGCGCCGTCCTTTGCCTGAAGTTGAGATCGTAGATATGCGGCTGGAGTTCCAGAAGTCCGGGCACGATCGCATCTTTTCCCAGGCCCTGATCGAACAGGTGCAGGAGCGCCTGGAGAGGGGCGAACAAGCGATGGTCTTGCTGAACCGGCGTGGATACTCGACGGTTGTTCTTTGCCGCGCATGTGGCGAGACCTTGCAATGCAAGAATTGCAGCATCTCGCTTACATTTCACAAAGCCGGATATCGCATGGAATGCCACTATTGTGGATATCGGCAGGCGGTTCCGAAACGCTGTCCGGCGTGTGAGAGCGAGCACATTTTTTTTCTTGGCGCAGGCTCGGAGAAGGTAGAAGAGCAACTGCATGCCGCGTTTCCTCAGGCGCGTATTGGACGGCTGGACCGCGATACAGTGAAAAGCCGCCATGACTTTGAGCGAGCGCTCAACCAGTTTCATGCAGGCGAGATCAACCTGCTGGTGGGCACCCAGATGATTGCCAAAGGCCACGATGTACATGGAGTGACTCTCGTGGGCGTTGTAGGAGCAGACTTCGCTCTCGGCTTTCCTGATTTTCGGGCGGCCGAGCGCACCTTCCAGCTATTGACCCAGGTAGCCGGCCGCGCGGGACGAGGCGAGACTCCCGGCAAGGTCATTCTGCAAACTTTTTTTCAAGATCATTACGCAATCCAATTTGCTCAGCAGCACGACTACCAAGGCTTCTACGAAAAAGAGGTGCGCTACCGGCGATGGATGCACTATCCGCCGTTCAGCGCCCTCGCCAATATTTTGGTTCGCAGCGACAAACTGGAGCAGACACTCAAATGGACCGGACAGATTGGAAAATGGTTTGAGTCCACGCGCAACGAAGGCGTGCGCGTGCTCGGACCGTCAGTTGCGCCCATTATGAGATTGAAGCGCGACTACCGTTACCATTTCATTTTGAAAGGAACAGGCCGGGAAAAGCTCAACAACACATTGAGAAAAATGTTGGCGTTTGCAGATGCCGAAAAGATTCCGCGGACGAATTTGATTGTGGATGTGGATGCGTTGGCGATGCTTTAAGGATTGCCATAAGTGCCAAAATTGCCATAATTGCCATAATTTGAATCAGAACATCGAGAGGAAAGCGTGTTTTTGAAGTTATGGCAATTTTGGCATTTATGGCAATTTTGGCAATTATTCCAGTCCCCCCGTAGACCAGCCTTCCACCTACAAACGTGGCTTCTACTTTTACGTCTTTGATTGCTGCGGGTGGGATTGTGAAAATGTTGTCACTCAGAACTACAAAATCGGCCAGCTTGCCTGGAGTGATCGAGCCTTTTTCTTTCTCCTGAAATTCTGCGTAGGCTGAGCCCATTGTGTAGGCTTCCACGGCTTCGCTCACTTTCAGTTTTTGCTCGGGGACCCAGCCGTTGTTGTTCTTTCCATCCAGCGTGGCGCGGGTGACCGCCGCATAAATGGTCCAAGCAGGGCTGAGTGGGGCCACCGACCAGTCAGTGCCAAAGGCCAGCCTTACGCCGTTCTCTAGAAGAGTGCGAAAGGCATAAGTACGCTTGATGCGATCGGGGCCGATGCGGCTCTCGGCCCAACGCCCATCGTCGATTGCGTGATAGGGCTGCACCGAGGCGATGACTCCCAGACGGGCATAGCGAGCGAAGTCCTTTTCAGAAAGATGCTGAGAGTGTTCGATTCGCCAGCGGCGATCATGCTTGCCATTACTCTTTTCGATCTGCTCAAACATGTCGAGGACCATGGAGATCGCCCGGTCGCCAATGGCATGAACGCAGAGCTGTAGTCCAGCGGCGTCAGCCCCTTTGAGTCTTTGCAACATTGCTGAAGGAGAATGCATTTCGTCACTCAGCAATCCGTGCTGGCCGGGAGCATCGTTGTAGGAGTCGAAGAAATAAGCGGTTTCAGATCCCAATGATCCATCGGCATAACCCTTCACCGCTCCCAATCGCAGGAAATCCGGTCCGAAGCCGCGGCGCAGGCCGAGCTTGGCTTGATCCTTCCATCCGGTTTCGAGCGGCGCGGCATAGATACGAACGGTCAAACGTCCCTGCTCCAGCAACTCGCTGTAGGCCTTTACATCCTCGTAAGCAGGATTCATGTCCTGGACACTGGTTACGCCTAACGATGCCGCGTGCTCCAGCGCCTGATGGATTGCCTTCATACGATGTGCCCGCGACATGGGTGGCATTACCTTGGCAACCAGATCCTGCGCAGAATCGCGGAGAATGCCGGTTGGATTCCCTTGCGCGTCATGGACGATTTCTCCGCCGACGGGATTCGGCGTTTTGGCCGTGATCCCCGCCAGTTGCAGAGCTACGGAATTCGCGAGGGACTCATGCCCATCATGGCGATTGACCCAAACCGGGACATTTGCCGTAACTGGATCGATCAACTCCCTGGTCGGCAAGCTGGCCGGAGACCATTTTTGCTCATCCCAATCTCCTCCTGTGACCCATTCGCCTTTGGCGGTCGCCTTGGCTCGCTCGCCAATGCGGCGCACGAACTCCTGAGGCGAGCCTGCATCTTTCAGTTGAACTTGCTGCAAGTGGTCGCCGCCATCGACAAAATGGACGTGAGCATCGTTGAAGCCCGGCAGAAGCAGCTTGCCTTGCGCATCGAGAATCTTGGTTTGCGGGCCATGCCAGGCGTCCACTTCAGTACTACTGCCCACCGCAACGATGCGATCACGCAACACCGCCAAGGCCTCTGCCTGAGGATGGCTCTTATCGACCGTCCAGATTTTTGCGTTGGTGATGATGAGATCGGCCGCTGGTTTGGTCTGGCTATGCGCTAGCGAACAAAATAATAGAAAGATCCAAACGAGTTTGAAGGTGGAGACCCTTTCGCCAATCGGGTGATCACTTCGGCGCACCTCAGTGCAGGCTTGTGATCGGGTGATCGGGTGATCGGAAATGCTACCGAGACTTTCGCCTAGCGAAGAGTCTTGGCCTTCAACAAGACCTGTGTTTTTAAAATCTTTTCCATCAACAAGAAAGCCCGTGGGCAGCGTGGATGCCTGCCTTGCTCCGATGACCCGGTGACCCGATGACCCGATGACCCGATTCTTCACGCTCTTTCCCCCCACTTTAGCTTGGTGCGCAGCACGTCGAAGAATGATCGTTCGGGAAGCTTGAGCAGCTTTACTTGCATCGCTGACTTTCTGCATTCGACAATATCGCCATCTGCCAACATGGTTCCTGGCTGGCCATCGATGGTCAGGAAAGCTGCCTCCCTGCTGACTTTCATGCGAATCTCAATGAATGCCTTGTCTTGCACTACCAGAGAGCGGTTGGTTAGAGCGTGGGATGCAACCGGCGTAATCACAAATGCGGGAACATCGGGTGATAGCACCGGCCCGCCGGCAGCCAGCGAATAAGCGGTCGATCCCGTAGGCGTTGAAACAATCAGCCCATCTGCCTTGTAATTGGAGACGAAGATGCCGTCCACATGCACATCAAAGTCAGTAATGCGGGCCAGCGCACTCTGGCTGATGACCACATCGTTGAGCGCCTCATAGTTTGCAATGCACTTCCCTGCGCGGCGCAGCTGGCAATGCAGCATGGCGCGCGAATTCACTGCGCTGCGACCGGCATCAATGGATTCCAGGGCCTTCTGAATCTCATCCTGCTTGACTTCCGTCAGGAAGCCCAGGGAGCCCAGGTTGATCCCCAAAATGGGAATATCAGCGGTGGCGGCGATTCGCGCTGTGGATAATAACGTGCCGTCGCCCCCCAGCACGATTACGAAGTTGGGCCGCTTTACGGCCAGGTCTTTAGCATCGACGACTTCTGCATCCTTGGCGAATTCACTGGTAACGGTATCCACCGTAATCGCGTAGCCGTGGCGGCCCAGCCACGATGTGAGTTCGGGCACAACCCTGCCCAACTCTGGGCTGCCTTTTTTTGAAATGATCGCTGCGACTTTCATGTCGAAATTCGTGTTGCGTCTCTTGATTATTCAGGGAATTCTGCGTGCAGCAGGAATTCCCGGTTTCCTTCCATGCCCAAAATGGGCGAGTCGATTACCTTGAGGTTTTGTCCTTTCAATTTCTCGACCGATGCGCTTACCTGCGCTACGGCCATCTGTTGGGCCTGGACATCTCTTACGATGCCTCCCTTCCCTACCTTGTCGCGTCCAACTTCAAATTGCGGCTTGATCAACACAACCAAGTCACGCGGACTTCGATCACAAGCCAGGAAAACAGCCTGTAAAACTGCCGGGAGCACGAGTGTAACAGAGATAAACGAGACATCGACAGTTATGAAACTGATGCCGGTTTTCAAGCCTGATGACCGCAGTTGCTCGGCAGTCAGGTAGCGGGCATTGGTCTTTTCCAGCAACCGGACGCGCTCATCCGAGCGCAAGCGCGCAGCGATCTGTCCATAGCCGGTATCGACGGCAATCACCTGGGCGGCGCCGTGTTGCAACATGCAGTCGGTAAATCCACCAGTGGAGGCACCGACATCGAGGCAGGTTCTTCCGGTCAAGTCAATCTTCCAATGATCCAAGGCTGCTTCCAACTTGAGTCCGCCCCGCCCTACATACTTCATCTCTGCGCCCAGCAGCCGAATCTCCGCATCTTGCGAAATGCTGCTGCCGGGCTTCTCGATTTTTTGTCCGTTCACCAGCACGCGGCCAGCCAGGATCATGGCCTGCGCGCGCTCCCGTGAACCTGCCAGCCCTCGATCCAACATCAATTTGTCGAGCCGGAGTTTCATTGCGGTCCAAATTTCCGGGATTGGAATCTCATTGTCCAACGGCTGTTAAAAAATTTAACCTGTTATTAATATTCGCACTCGTTCTTGTGCAAAGAGCCAAACCGCGCAGTTTTTCTGCGTTTCATGCGGCTACTCTCGGTTTTTCCACATCGTTTTTCACTGAACTGTTGAAAACTGGGTTTATCGATGGAATCAAATTTGCCTGTTTTTTCGGGAAGCGCTCGGACAAACGCGTTCGCTTTCTCAAGGGTAAACTCCTACTGTTAATGGGTGCAAACGGGCTGAAAGAACTTCGTAGCGTAACAATCTCAGGAATTCACCTCAGAGGGCATAACGTAGCGGAGCCACAATCAAAACCAACTCACCCCCATTCGCTCCGCTAAGATGACAGGGGCTTTCCGGGATGCACCTCTTTGCGCTTGTCCACAGGCAGTGCACTTTCGATCACGTTCGCGGTTTCCTTCATCAACTCCTCGCGGGAACTGAATAACCTCGGGTCGATGGGCGGGTGGAAAATGACTGTGGCGGTACCACTCTTGCAGATGGCGCTTCCCTTCGGCATGATTTCCGCCGTCCCTAAGATCGTCACCGGCACGATTGCAATTCCAGTTTCCATGGCGAGGTGAAAGGGGCCTTTCTTGAATGGAAGCAAGCGTCCATCGAGGGAGCGAGTTCCCTCGGGATAGACCATCATGTTGATGCCGTGGCGCATGACTTCGCCGGCCCGCCGTATGCTGTCGATGGCCGCGTCACGGTTGCGCCGGTCCACTGGGACAAATTCTCCGATGGTAAACGCTCTTCCCAAAATAGGAATTTTCCAAAGCTCTTTTTTCACCAATACCGAAGTCCTTCGGGGAATCAGCGTGATCAGGATGGGTGGATCGAGGTTGGAGACATGGTTTGCCATGAAGATATAAGTCCCCTTGGGATCGATCTGCTCAAGACCGCGCACCTCCACCTGGGTTCCGGTCAGCCATACAGCCGCCCTGGCGATGGCCATCGCAGTTGCATAAATCAAGTCGATTTTGCCGGAGAGGTAGGTCCAGGGAAACAGGATCAGGGCGCCCGGCGGAACAGTCAGCAGCAGGAACAGTCCTGCAAGCGCAGTGCGAAGAAAAGCGATCATGACCGCTTTGCCCGCAGTTCCACCAGCCGGCGCGGCAGTTTTTCATAGATTCCGCCAAAGCCGCCATTCGAGAGAATGGCTACGACGTCTCCGCTACTCAAATCAGGAGCAATGGCATCGACAATCGCATCCGCATCTTTGAACTCCTGCGCTCGTTTGTGAAGCTTGGTGAGACCGGAGACAACAGATTTGACCGTGAGCCGATCGTTTTCCGGCACAGCCTCCGGTTTGAAGATACTGGCAATCACCACGTCATCGGCAACCGCCAGGCTCTTGACCAGCTCTTTCTCAAAAACCTTGCGGCGAAGCGTATTGGAACGCGGTTCGAAAATGGCCCACAGCCGCGTGCTCGGATAGCGGGTGCGAATGGCTTTCAAGGTCTCGGCAATTGCCGTAGGATGATGCGCAAAATCGTCGATGATGGTAATGCCATCCACCTGGGCTTTTACTTCCAGACGGCGCTTCACGCTCTTGAATGTCTTGAGAGCTTCCGCAATCGCTTGCGGCTCAATTCCATAATGGGAAGCCATCGCCGCAGCCGCTGTGGCATTCAGCACGTTGTATTCGCCTGCCAAAGCGAACTCGAACTGAGCCCAATGAGCTCCCTGCTTCAGCACTGTCCACGAAGTTCGCTCAGGTTCAAACCGCAGGTCGGTAATCTGCCAGTGCGAGTCGTTGTTTATTCCATAGCGCTCTACAGGACTAAAAGCGCGGGCAATACATTCATCCACGTTGACGTTTGCGTCATAGGCGATGATTTTTCCACGCCTGGGAACCAAGTTCACCATGCGTTTGAAGGCAGTTTTAACCGCTTCCAGATCGGCATAGATATCGGCATGATCGAATTCAACCGATGTCAAAATGATCGATTGAGGAAAGTAATGAAGAAACTTGGGACCCTTATCGAAAAAGGCTGTATCGTATTCGTCGCCTTCGATGATGAAGTGCTTGCCCTGTTTCAAAGCAAAGCTGCTGTTGAAGTTTTCCGCGATACCTCCAATAAGGAACGACGGATCTTTCCCGGCCGATTGAAATATCCACGAAAGCATCGAGGTAGTCGTAGTCTTCCCGTGGGTCCCCGCCACGACAATCGGATCGCGCGAACGAAGGAAATACTCGTAAAGAACATCGGGCAAAGAACGAAATGGAATGCGCTCGTCGAGAACGTGCTCAATCTCGGGATTGCCTCGCGAAATAGCATTGCCGACTACGACCATGTCTGGCCGGGGCTTAAGGTTGGTTTCCGAGTAGGGCTGAGCCACAGGAATATTGATGGAAGCCAGGAAATCCGACATCGGTGGATAAGCCGCCGCATCGGACCCGGTGACCTTAAATCCGCGCTGCTTCAGCAGTCCAGCGAGCGAAGCC
>DASZFK010000699.1:0-5946 GCA_035939855.1 Candidatus Angelobacter sp. | reverse complement strand
GATTTTGCGCTATCTGGAACATGGACAGTCCTTGGAGAATGTATGACATTCTCAATGGCATCAACGTCGTTCAATACCTCTGCGCGCGGATTGGCAACTTTTCCGATCCCAATCCGTGGCACCTCGTCAACTACCTGGCCGGCTCACACGATCAGATCTACAACGACCCGAAGAACAGCGGCTACTATATGGCGCAGCGCTTCGGCGGCCGGCTCAACGGCTACGCGCGCGCGAAGTGCCGTCTTGCCGCGGCCCTCAACGCCACACTTCCCGGCACACCCATGCTTTTCATGGGGACTGAGGGACATATCGATGGCTTTTGGAATCCATGGGTCGGTCCAGGCTACGACAACCGCCTCGACTGGCTGCGCATCGGTGACGATCTCGGTGCGCCGATGCAGCGCATGGTCACCGACGTGAACAATCTTCGTTGGAACCATCCGGCCCTGCGTTCTCCCGCCGGCGAGATCACACATACCGACTTCACCAATAACGTCGTCGCCTTCAAACGTTGGAACAACGGCGGCGACGTTCTCCTGATTGTTGTGAACGCAAGCGACGGGCAGTGGGACAACACTCAATACGCTGTGGGCCTCGACGGAGACACAAGTACCTGGCGAGAAATCTTCAACTCCCAGGCGCCTCTCTACGGCGGCGTCAACACAGTCGGCAATCCGGGTTATGCTCTGGGCGCCACCAACGGACAGTTGTGGATTAGCCTCGCAAGCTGGTCGGTGCACATCTTTGCCAAGGGATAACCTCGGGATCCTAGGCTCTTATGGTGAGAGTTAGCTTTGGGTACTTGTGCTGATCCGCAGTCGTTTTATTTCCATACTCGCCGGGCAATATCCGTCACCAGCCTCAACTTGGCCCACTGGTCCTCTTCAGTCACTAAGTTCCCCTCCATCGTAGAGGCAAAACCGCATTGCGGGCTTAGGGCCAGGTTTTCCAAGGGCACGTAGCGTGCGGCTTCGTTAATGCGCTCAATTACCTGATCGGCTTTTTCGAGTTTTGGCAATTTTGAACTGATCAATCCCAGTACGACAATCTTGCCGCGAGGCACGAAGCGCAGAGGCTCGAAGGTGCCGGAGCGCTCATCATCATATTCCAGCAGAAAGCGATCCACAGCAAGAGTTCCAAATAGTTTTTCAGCAATGGCATCGTAACCGCCTTCGGCATACCAGTGGCTGCGGTTGTTGCCTCGGCACAAATGAATTGCCAGGGTTACTCCAGGGCGGCGCGCGGCGTTGAGGCAGGCATTATCTGCGCGGATGGATTCGTCCAGCAAGACATCGGGATCGATCTGCATCTCGGTGCGTATCCATTCACGCCACTTGGGATCCATGTAGTAGCTGTATCGAGGAGCGTCGATCTGGATGTAATCCACCCCTTGGGCCGACAGCTTGCTTAAATCCGTTTTCATAATTTCGACAATGTCCCACAGCAACTCCAGGTGGTCGCGATAGATACCATCTGTGATTCCGCGTTTGAACGAAATTGCGGGGAATTGTGTAGCGCTGGGCAGGGTCATCTTAATCGCGCCCGGACTATGGGCCTTCAGATACGGCAACTCGTGCCCCGTCAGTGGGCGAACCTGGCGCAGTTTGGCTGTCACGATGCCGGCAACTTTGCTTACGCCTCCGGCTTGCCCTTGTCCGGATTTCCAGGCGCGCGCGGTGGCGTCATCCAGATCAAATCCTTGTACGGCATCGGTGAAATCACTCATGAAGTTGGTGCGACGAAGCTCGCCATCGGTGAACACTTGATAGCCCAGTTCCTGCTGTTTTTTCAAGATGCGTAGGATGTGCGCATCTTCCAGAGACTGAAGTCGCGATACCTCGGTTGCTGGATCGCGTCGTGCTTCCAGCAGTTCCGATGGACGAATAAAACTTCCTATGTGTTCAGCACGATAGTTGGACATGGGACTTCCTTGTATCACGCCTGTACCGGTCGTCGCCAGAATTGAATCCCGAATTTCATATCTGTGATATCTGAACTTGAAGATTCGCCAGAATAAAAATTAGCCCAATTTGCCTTGACATTGGCGAGGAGTCGTGGAGAATTGCTTCGCGCAAAAGGCGTAAGTCTCTGGCAATAATCTTAGAACGAGCGTTCGTTCGATCCCCAAATAGCCGGAGAGGAGTTGCCAATATGAAAATCAGCATTCGCAAAAATTGGGTTTCGATGGTCGCTATCCTCGTATTCTGCCTGGCATGGGTCAACGCTGAGGGCCAAACCACTAATGCCACGCTCTCGGGCGTGGTGCATGATCCCACCAGCGCCGTGGTTCCGCAGGTCAAGGTCACACTGAAAAATCCGGTCAAAGGAACAGTTCGTATTACCACCACCGACGCCGATGGCCGTTATAGCTTTACCAGCGTGGAACCCGGGACCTACGAACTGCGTGCCGAGAGCGCTGGCTTCCGTACTGAAGTAAAGAGCGGAGTAGTGCTGACGGTTGGCGGCTCATCTCAGGTCGACATCAGTCTCCAGGTCGGACCGACGAATGAGATCGTCACCGTGACCGGCGAGGCGCCGCTGATTGAATCTTCCAAAGCTGAGGTAAGCAATGTGATCAATCAGCAGTCGATTGAGTCTTTGCCCAATATCGGCCGGAACTTTGTGGATTTCGTGAAGCTTTCAAGCGGCGTGGCTCCAGGCCGGGAAAACACCGGTGGGGGCGCATTCAAAGAGCCCGATGCCGCAGTAGGAGCAGCTTCAGCGCCCCGGCTCACGTTTGGAGGACAGTCGGAACTCAACACCAAAGTCCTGGTGGATGGCGCCGACAATACTCAGAATTTCACCGGCCTGCCCCGCGTGACTCCTTCCCAGGAAGCGGCCCAGGAATTTCGGATTGTCAACAATACGTTTGCTTCTGAATATGGCGGTGCAATGGGCGGCTTTGTAAATATTGTCACCAAATCCGGAGGCAACGATCTGCATGGTTCAGGCTACTACTTCGGAATGAACAATGCTCTGAATGTGCAACCTCTTCTTACAGGTCCCAATCCAGTTTTGCGGCAAAACCAGTTTGGTTTTACCTTGGGTGGTCCGATCAAAAAAGACCGGACGTTTTGGTTTGCCAACTATGAAGGACAACGCCGCGCCGAATCCAATAAGTTTTCTTCTGTGATCCTCAACAATCTGGCCGCCATCAACGCGGTCAAGAGTTTCTACGGCCTGGCTCAGGAAACCACAAATTCTTTGCGCACCAACGATTACAATGGCGGTCTCCTGAAAGTGGACCATAACCTCAGCGAAAAGAATGTCCTGTCTGCACGCTATAGCGTGTTAAATTCTGAGGTTCTCGGCTTCTTAGGCGGTGGCGGTCGTGCCTCGCCGGCCTCCAGCACGGCCCGCAACAATAACACCTTCGATCAGTCGTTTGTGCTTAGCGATAATGCGATCTTTGGCTCCAACAAAGTCAACGAAGCTCACTTCCAATGGGCTCGTCGCAGCTTTGACTTCGCGTCTGTGTTGAAGCAGCCTGATCTTGAAGTTTCCAACTTGCTGCTCACCGGCAAGAGCACCTCGGACCCGGATTTCTACGAAGAAACTCGCCTGCAACTGTCTGAGAGCTTCAGTCTCAATCTGGGAAAACACTCGCTGAAGATGGGAGCAGATTTCAACCACCTTACCGACGACTCCCAATGGGACCTCTTCTTCCCCGCGCGCGTGATTTTCCCCAATCTGACGGCGTTCTTCAATCACACTCCCGCGGTCTTCTGGTTCCCGTTCCTGAGTACGGCATCCTCGCACCCAGGATTCAGCGTGCCATTCACTCAGGATGTTCCTACTCCCTGGCAGCCCTTTACCCAGACCAGCTATGACCACAACGCTTACGGGTTTTTCATCCAGGACGAATGGAAAGCCACGCAACGGCTGACTCTGACCTACGGAATGCGCTATGACTTTGAGACTTATCCCTCAAAGTTCTTCCTGAATAACGACCTGAATAACTTCCAGCCACGCGCGGGCTTTGCCTATGCCTACAGCAAGAAAGGCGTGATTCGAGGCGGGTTTGGCATCTTCAACGACCGCCTGATCCCAAGCATTGGCCAGACACTGGATACGGCCGAATGGCTGAGCGCCGGTTTTCAACCTAATGCTTCCACACTGTTTCCGGGAATCTCTGGAATTCGTGGCCGGTTCATTCAACCTACAGTTGGAGGACCGGGAGCGACCACTGCTACCAACACTTTCATTGCTACCGGCCAGGTTCCCAATCTGGCGGTGAAACCAGTAGGGTTTACCGATAATCTCGATAGTAACCTGCGCACGCCTTACACTGAGCAGGCCAGTCTGAAGGTTTCCCATGAAATCGGCGGTGGAATTGCCGTGTCGGTGAGCTACCTGTATGTGCACGGATTGAAGATCCAAGCCCATACTCCTTTGCTCAACGCCGTACCGACTCCGGGCGCAGTGATTCCCGGTGAACCCGGCAAGCCGGTCTTTGGGGATGGAACACCGGGCGGGGCAGGCAAGAGATTGTTCCCCGAGCTGGGAGACTTCTTCGTCAAGAGCAATGGTGGAGCGTCCATCTATCACGGTGCAACATTTGAAGTCGAAAAACGTTTCTCTCATGGCTTCAGTTTCCACAGCAGCTATAGCTGGTCGAAGACGATTTCCAATGTAGATTCGGTAGCCAACCTCGCCGATATTCCCGAAAGCAGCCTGGCGTTAGAGCGTGCTCTTTCCCGCCAGAATGTGCCGCAACGTTACACGCTGAGCTTCCTGAGCGAAATTCCGCGTGCCGTACCGGTGCTGCACGATTTCAAGTTCAGCTCATTGCTTTCACTGGAAGGCGGACAGCCCTTCAACGTCTTCGCCGGATCGGATGCCAACCGCGATGGCAATCCGCTCTCCGATCGTCCCGGCAACCTGGGCCGCAATTCGCTCAAGGGACCGGGTTATGCCAGCCTCGACCTGCGGGTAGGCAGGGCTTTCCAATTGAAGGAACGCCTTCGCGCCGAATTGAGCGGCGATATGTTCAACCTGCTCAATCGCACCAACATCAAAGACCTGAACACATTGTACGGAGGCACAGACCTGAGCCTGCCACCCAACCCAGTGCTGGGCTTTGGCACCCCCCGCGATGCCTTTAACCCCTTCCAATTCCAGTTTGGCGCAAAGCTGACTTTCTAGGATCGTGCATGGCTCTGCGGGAAAACCCTGCAGAGCCATGTAATTTTCAGAACAAATTCTATGTTGGTCGCCCGATGACCGAGCGGTAAACCTTCAAAGTCTCAGCAGCCGCACGGCGCCAGCTAAATTGACGGGCCTTTTCCAGGCCCTTCTGCCGTAACTCATCGGCTGTGCGACAGTTGCTGAGCACGTCATCCATCGCATTGGCGAATGCCTGTTCATCGTCAGGCGGAATGAGCAAAGCCGCTCCCCCTGCCACTTCAGGAAAGCTTGAAGTGTTGCTGGCTACCACCGGCGTGCCGGAGGCCATGCTCTCTACCACCGGCAAACCGAACCCTTCGTACAGCGAGGGCATCACCAGCAGTTTTGCCTGGGCATACAATCCTGGTAGCCGCTCGTCGGGCACATGGCCGGTCAGCACAACGATATCTTGCAGGCCCAAAGCTCGGATTGTCTCATGAATTTCGGATCCGCCCTCGAGGACCGGCAGCTCCGGCCCAGCGAGCACCAATTGATAATTCTGGAACCTGTTTCTTGATCGAAGAGCGGCCACAGCGCGCAACAGCAATGGAATGTTCTTGCGCTGGGAAAGCGTGCCCACGTGAAGCACATAGTCTTTCTGCAATCCGACACTGCGAGCCCAGTCGGGGTCGATGCTGTTTCCCGGATGAAATCGTGTGTGATCGATTCCGCAATAAACCACATGCACGAGGCCGGGAGAAATTCCATAAGAGCGCAGCAGCTCTGTCTTGGAGTGCTCCGAAATGCAGATCACTCCTGAAACCGTCTTCAACACCGAGG
>DASZFK010000698.1:0-5510 GCA_035939855.1 Candidatus Angelobacter sp. | reverse complement strand
GATTGTCGATGAAGTGATTGCCGCAAATCCCAAGCAGCTCGAACAGTACCGGGGTGGCAAGGCTACGCTGTTGGGCTTCTTTGTCGGACAGGTCATGAAGGCCTCGAAAGGCCAAGCCAGTCCCGAGATGGTGAACGAACTATTGAAGAAAAAACTGCGATGACCTATGGACAAGACATGCGACACTTTGGAATCGGAATTGAGAAATAGAGAGTTGCCGAGCTAGGATGAAGCTCGGCATGAATTCAATTAGGTGTGCTCACGACAAGGTTGGCACGCCCCTTTTTGCTACCAGCGGTGACAATCGTTAGCATTGCCATTTCGCCTAACCGATCGGAATCAGCTTCTTTCGTCTCCAAAAGCCTCAAGCGGTAAGCCTCCCACCACTCATCTGGTACTCGACCTCTCTTCCGTAATCCCGTTACAGCCACGATGGGATCGACCATCAATACCAGCTTGAAACGCTGGCTTCCGATTTGCTTGGTCTTTATGAAGCCAAGTTCTTCGAGTAATTGCATACGCTCGTACCAACTTCGGACAGCGCGGTTTCCGGTATATCCGGCTGCATATGCGTGTTCAGATTCATTCCCGATTTCAACAACACCACCATCCATATGTCGAGCCAGGAGTTCCAGATAAACCTTTGAGATATCCCGGCCTGAGGTCAAATCCTTTGATGACAAGAGCGCAAGAAGTAACGGCAAAGTGCGGGGACTCTTGAACCAGCCATTGCCCATTCCATCCCATTCCTGCTCATCGGGCCAGTATTGTTTCTTCAGCTGTGAGCGGCGACTCGCTCCTGCAGTTAGTGGCATTATCGTAATCCCTCTAATAAAGCCGCTAATATGCGCATATTAACGGCCTCGTTTAGTTTGACCTCGCCGTTACGAATGGCGGTTAGTCAACAGCAATGATACTATCAGGTAACTGTATGATGTAACAATATGTTTCGTCTGTCTAGTTTTCGCCATGTCCAAACTAGGAATCAGCATTCAGTAGTCTCGAACGGAAATTATTCCGGCCTTATTATGCCATATCTGATGATTGAAATGGCTAAAAAAAGCCATCATATTGATATATACTAACAATTAAGATGTTGATAATACTATATTTTGATAATAAATGCCGTGTTTATGTGTATCCTGTATCCTGTTACCAGTATCCTCGTATCCAGTGTGTCTGAAGCGCAAATCGGTAATCTTTTTGATCGAAAGCACTGTTGGTAGCCGAAGAAACTTTACTGGCCCGATGAGCAGGAATGGGATGGAATGGGCAATAGCTGGTTCAAGAGTCCCCGCACTTTGCCGTTACTTCTTGCGCTCCTGTCATCAAAGAATTTGACCTCAGGCCGGGATATCTCCAGATCGAACGGGGTCCATTGATGCTGTAATGGACTTTCGGGCAGGGGGCGAATGACCAGTTGGCTGGTGGCAACTTATCACCTTAGACTTTGGGGGATTGAAGAGGCCGATTACGGTCGTTTGCGAAATGGCAACGCGAACGATTTGTTACCTACAAAAAGAAAAGATCAGCGTCACCGTTGAGGAGCTTCTGCTTGTACTGTCATCGTTGCAAGTTACAGTCGCTAAATCTCCAAATTGCGAGACACTTCATTGCGCGTGTCCGTGTGAGTTTTTAGGACCGGTAGTCTTCTTGGTCAGGCTGTCATAGAGAATTTCAGTGAACATATCGGTCTTGATAAAGCTCTGGCCAAAGGAATCCCATTTTGCCAATACCTTTTCTTTCTTAAGCTGATCGAGGGTTTTGCCGCTTTTGATACCGGCCTCGACCGCGGCTGATGTCTCCTTGAGCATGGTCACAAATTTTCGCAGATCCTCTTTGCTGCCCAGCGGACCGTGGCCGGGAATGATCTTCACGTCGTCGGGGGCTTCAGCCAGTACTTTTTCACCGCCGGCAATCATTCCCTGTACGCTGCCGCCGCTATCGAGGTCGATGAAGGGGAACATTCCGCCGTTGAAAAAGTCGTCACCCATGTGAACTACCTTGGACTGGGGGAAGAAGATGACGGCATCGCCATCGGTATGGCCGCTGGGAATATGAATGGCGTGGATATCCTCTCCGTTGAGGTGGACCGAGACGTTGTTTTCGAAGGTGATGATCGGCAGCGCAACTTTTTTGGCTGGGGGGACATTGCCAAACCGGGTTTGTCCGCCTTCTTTAAGTCTCTTGCGCACGTTTTCCTGGGCAATGATCGGGGCTTCTGCCCCAAAATGTTCGTTGCCTCCCGTGTGGTCGCCGTGCCAGTGAGTGTTCAGGACGAACTTGATCGGCTTATCGGTCACGCCTTTGAGTGCAGCCTCAATTTTGTCGGCCAGAGGCAGGAACTCGTCATCGACGATCACAATGCCGTCTTCGCCGACCGAAGCGCCGATGTTGCCGCCCGCTCCCTCCAGCATGTAGACCGTGCCGGAAACCTTCTGGACTTTGATCTGGACTTTGCTGAAATCTTGGGACAGAGCGATGCTTGCTGCCAAGACGACGAAAGAGAAGAGAAGAAGAGCGTGTTTGCGCATGGGTTCTCCAGACACGGGATTTTTAAGCGCTTTATTCTAAAGGTTTAGATGTTTTGACATCAAATTTTCAGTGCAGCGGCTGGCTGGCGCCCTCGAAGACCTTGGTTACAGTCCCGTGCCCGATTCCGTAGATTACGAAACTCTTTTGGTCAAAGCTGTATTCGCGGAAGAGCAGTTCGGCGAGGCCGTCACCATCGACATCAACGGCATCGATCAATTCCAGCCTTGGGGCCACATCGAGACGCGATGAATCCGTCACACTGGCTGCCAGGTTATGAGGATTGCCGTCAAGATCGATGCGCGCGATCACGGCGATAAAACGAGAGACGAATTTGGCCGCCGGAGGTTCTTCGGCAGGCGTCGCTGGAGCTTGGGTTCCTTTGGCGGGCTGTTTTCGTCCCGTGCGGGTTGGGGGTTTTTTGGGCGGCGCTGGAGTTTCAGTAGCCAAATAGCCGCCAGGGACCTCGGCGGTAAGCACTACAACCGCATCGTTGCTCATGTCTACGTCGAAAGAGCGGATGATCACGTTGGTCAATGCAGGTTGGTTTACCTGGTTTTTTACCCCTGGAAGTTGCTCTATGGCCAGCCTCCGCATCTTGGCCTCGATTTGCTCTCTTTCCTGTGGCCGCCAGTTGAATTCAAACGACCTGGTTTCGGTTGCCTCAGCATCTGACACGCCAACTAACACTTGCTTCCCGGGCGTGTCCAGCACCTGAGGTGGAGTCGGCCTGCGTGACGGTGGTTGGCCTCTTGTTGTATTGGGGGTCGGAGTGGGAACAGGCGTAGCTTCCGGTTCGGGCTTGCGTCTTCTCAAAACCGGACGGTTCGGGTCTTGAGGTTCGGGTTCCGAGTCCGGTGGAGGAGAGCTTGGGGGTTCAGCTTGGGGCGGAGGTGGCTGGTTGCCGCCACGATGCAGAATAGGACGATCATCCCCCGATCCCGAACTTCCTGAGGAAGACGGTTGAGCCTGGGCACTTCTTGCCGGCGCTTCGGAAGGCTGAGGCGCTGGCTGCCATCTGCCCTCGGCTATCCAGATATCGTTCTTCACTTGCGCGTTGTCAATGGTCACATATCCCACAGGGACACCGGTTTTTTGGACTTCGTAGACCACGCCGTCTTCTATCGCCATAGGTCGCGGACGGCTCTTGTAGATGCTGGCGTCCTGGAATCGTCCATTGTCAAGGATGGTAATGGGAGTGAGCACCGCAGATACACGGCCACTTGAATCGCGGTTGATTTCGACCAGCCCCGTAGCCCGAAGTTTGTGCGGGCCTCGACGCTGAAACGAACTGGAGCTTGCCGCGATCCCCAGGCCAACCAGCAGCGCGGCCATGATCGAGAAAACAATGCTGGTACGATATAGACTCAATTTGATCCTGGTGCGAGCTGAAAACATGCTACTCAATGATAAAGCCCCTGACTTCGCCCTGCCTAATGAGGAGGGACAAACGGTTTCACTCAAGGACTATCGCGGAAAGGTCCTGGTCTTATTCTTTTATCCCAAGGCCAATACTTCTGGTTGAACGGATGAGGCTCGCGGGTTCCGCGACTTATATCAGAAGATCCACCGTACCGGCGCCGAGGTGCTGGGTATTTCTGGCGATAAGCCCTCAGCCCAGAAGAAATTCAAAGATGCCAATCAATTGCCGTTTTCCCTGTTGGCGGACCCGGATAAGGCGGTTGCCCAGCAGTTCGGTGTGTTGAAGGAAAAGAGCATGTACGGAAGAAAATATCTGGGGATTGAGCGGACCACGTTCATCATTGGCCCTCAAGGCAAGATCACCAGCATCATCTCCGGCATCAAGTCCGATGAGCACGCGGAGGCCGCATTGGCACAGTTGACTGCAAGCAAACCAAAATAACAACAGGGGTGCCGAAGCATCCCTGTTGGTCCATCTGGTTTTGGTGGAATTGGCAGGCTGTTAACGATGGGACCCGCTGACGGTGAAAGTCATCAGGCTCTCGGCATGGATGACGGCTTCCTGCTTCCCGGTGTAGGCAGCTACGCCCGTTCCGGCAGCGCCACCAGCCAGGGTCCCAATAGCTGCTCCTTTGCCACCGCCAGCCAGAGCGCCAATTACAGCACCGGCCGCAGCGCCACCACCGATTTTGGTGACGTTGCTCTTGGTGTGGCTCTTGCCTTTGCGATAGTACGGACTGCTCGAAACCGGCTCTCCGTTGATGGCCGTTAAGCGAAGCGACAGGATTCCAGGGGCATGAAGGCGTCCGCTGGATTTAGCGCTGGTGATCTTGCCGGTAACCCGGTCGCCGGTATGAGCCACGGTCTGGCCATTAACGACAACGTCTTTGGCCAAGCTTCCTTCCCAGGTCTGGCCGCTGTGAGCGGAGCCGGAGCTGATTTCCGAGCCGTTTCTTACCGTAACGCGTGTTCCGGCAGGGATCGTGGCGGCATTGAGCAGCAAGGCTGAACACAACAGCACTGCTGGCAGAAGAAACTTGCGAATTGTCATGATCTCTCACTCCTTTGAAAAATGAGGACACCCAGGCAGGCAAAAGAATACCGTGATGAGATGCATGAACGCATGTTGGTGATTGCTCCCGATCCACGACGATAGGGTAAGACCAGGAGTTCACCAAAGTAACCCTATGGATTGCCAGAGCTGCCAAAACTGCCATGACTGCAACCATGCTATTTAGAGAATAGTAGCGTTCTGCTATAAATTCACCGTATGCGTTCAACTTTGCTTCTGATGTTCAACATGCTATTGGCTGGAACGCTTGTCATTTCAACAACAGGTCAAACCGGCAATCCGGGGGCCTCCGCTTCTAAAATGCTGCACGATCTTTTCGATGCTGAATGGGAATACGCCATGCGCGACGATCCGCCCCGGGCTTCGGATCTCGGCGACCGCCGCTGGAATGACCGCTGGCGTGACCAGAGCCTTCAGGCGATTGAGCGCCGCCATCAGCATAACCTCGATATTCTGGCGCGTCTGGCCAAGATCGACCGTGGCA
>DASZFK010000697.1:0-7735 GCA_035939855.1 Candidatus Angelobacter sp. | reverse complement strand
CGGTTTTATCGGCGGTAGCAGTGCTGTTGCGAAATAGCGCTGCTCCGAAGCGTTCCAGCTTCGATGGATCAGTGATACTTTGGGTTTGGGTATAAAGCTCTTTAAGCGCAGGGAGATTGCGATACGGATCGACCTTTTGTGCTTTGTCCTTTTCTGTTGGCTGGTATTTGTTTTCCGTTTCGGGAGTACCTGGTTTTCTTTCGCCTTGCCGCGCTCCGGTCTGTGGCGCGTTGCGATTGGGCGTTTGGCCTTGTCTTTGGCCGGCTGCGGATGGCTGCCCCGCCTGCTGCTCCTGCGCCCCAAATCCCCGCTGCTTCAATTCATCGCTGATCGCCAGCCGCACACGATCGTCCCCGCGGATCTGAGAAAAGAGCCGGTCGTCGGTAATCTCCGCTTCGGTAATCGTGTAGCCGCGCTCCTCAGCCTTGCTGACGATCTCGGCCTTGGCTTCAGCCAGCAGGTCGGGATTATCCTGCAATATTTGGATAATCTCGTCTGCGGAAAGCGGCCCATTATCAACAGGCTGCTGCTGCTCCTGCTGTTGCTGCTGAGTTGGTTGCTGCTGGGTTGGTTGCTGTTGTTGCGGATAGGCCTGCATCTCCTGGGGCTGCTGCGCCTGTATGAACCCTGCGAAAAGGAGAATAAAAATAAGACTTATAAAAACCGATGAACTCTGATAGACACAAATACGCGATGCCAAATTTGACGTCCTTGTCATAGAAGAATTTCATCCTGGTCACCCGGCCAAGTCATCGCGAGCAAAGAAGCTCTGCAAGGTTCCAGTGGAAGTTCCGAATCATTGTAAATAGCTGCGGATGAAATACAAAATATTCAGGAGGCCGAACCTTAAATGTCATTTACTTTTGGGCTTTGACCTATTCCACGCTCTAAACTGTAGACCTTCCACATCGTCCACCGTGTCCACATCGTCCATGAAAGAAACTTGGAAAGCGGATTCGTGAGCTCCACAGCCCTTGCAAACTCATTCCCCGGTGCCAGCATCCCACTAAGACAGAAACCCGAAAATGATCTCGAGGAGGCCCTCAAAATGCAAAGGAATTTTCTCATTACAATATTTGTTGTTGCGTTAGCTCTGAGTGTGGCGGGCGCGCAGACAACCGGCGGGAGCGGTAGCACACAGACTACAAGTCCAGGAACAAGCACCATGCCGCAGACAACCTCACCGTCGCAGCCGGGAACACCATCTGTAACTTCACCCTCGCAGACAACCAGTCCATCTGTGACCTCTCCGTCGCAAACGGCAAAACCTTCAACGACTTCCCCCGGTCAGACAACATCTCCTGGTCAGACTGGAATAAGCACAAACCCGTGTCCTCCGGGAACTTCGCCCAGCAGCACTGGAACTTCAGCTTCTCCGGGCAGCAGCACTGGAAGCCAATCGAGTTCGTCGACAAGCTCCACCTTTTCAACTTCGACAACTCCCTCGACCAGCAGCTCGACATCGCCCAGCACAACAACCAGCTCAACCAGTCCGTCATCCAGCACAACCGCAACGCCCTGTGTTCCTACCGGGAATTCGCCCAGCAGCACTTCGCCGAGCACCACCTCTCCAGGTTCGATGACATCGCCGAGCACGACTACATCACCGAGCACGGGGACACCTCCTCCTTCGGGAGCCGTTTCTCCGTCAAGCCCAACGACATCAACACCGCCAGCGGGTGCAACCACCTCGCCAACTACAACTTCACCCAGCACCAGCTCTCCAGGTTCGAGGCCGCCGCTTGGATAAAATTGACCATAGCCCCACCCTTCGCATAGAACGCGAAGGATGGGGCAGTCAGACCGAAATGAGTCACTTTCGGGGAAGTGCCGCCAACCTGATAAGCAGAATTTATTTTTGCGACTGTTTCGGGTTTTTGCGTCCTGTCGTCAGCTTGCTTCGGACTTCGCGACGCACCAATGCAGCTAACCGCGTTTCATTGTGATCAACGAACCGTCGCACGGCAGCGCTGTCATGCGGGGCCAAGGCCCTGAGCGCCCAAGACAGCGCCTTTACGACCATGTCATCATGGTCGTCAGTGAGGATGCTACAGATTTTAAGCGTGCGTTGCGCATCTCCGTGGCCGCCTCTGGCTTTCACGTTGAGAGGCACTGTGCTCACGAGCGCCGCTCTTCGCCACCAGCGGTCCTTTGACCGCGCCCAGGCGACGACTGTTTGATCTTCGATCTGGCCTTCGCGCCATGCCGGCCCAGAGAGATAACAGGCAAAGCAATCGACCTGATCCCAGCTTGAGATGCCAGCACCCAGGCGTTCCAGCAGAGGCCGCTTAAGAGTTCTCAGGGCATCTGGGCGACTCGCGATAAGCTCATCAGCAATGAAGCGATGTACTCGCCGATGAGCAATGAGTTTGGCGGCAACCTTGACAACTTCTCCCGCAGGCAGATCCTTGATGCGTTTCGAGTACTCACGGCGCAGCGACCTAAGCGCCGAGGTGTTTCGAACGGGCAGGCTCTGGATTCGAGACTCAATTTCGGCAACGAGCGCAGCGATGTTCATGAATTATGGCAATTATGGCAATTATGGCAATTCCGGCGATTCTGGCAATTCTGGCAATTCCCTATCTCACCGTCTCCAGTTCATGATCATGCTCATGTTCATGCTCGGTGGCCAATTCCTCTGCAGTCTTCTTTTTGCCGAACATCTTGCGGAAGCTCTGTTGAAGCTTCTCGAGATAAACGTAGTAGATAGGAGTGATGTAGAGCGTCAAGGTTTGTGAGAAGACCAGGCCACCAACGACCGCCAAGCCCAAAGGACGGCGAGATTCGGCGCCTGCGCCAAAGCCGATCGCGATCGGCAACGTGCCCATCAGGGCAGCCATCGTGGTCATCATAATAGGACGGAAGCGAACCAGCGCTCCTTGATAGATGGCTTCTTTGGCCGTCTTGCCTTCTTCGCGTTGCGCGGCCAGCGCGAAGTCGATCATCATGATAGCGTTTTTCTTCACGAGACCAACCAGCATGATGATCCCGACAAAGGCATAGAGGCTCAGCTCGACCTTGAAGATCATCAGCGTGAGCAATGCTCCTACACCGGCCGAGGGCAATCCTGAAAGAATGGTAATGGGGTGAATGAAGCTCTCGTACAAGATGCCCAGGACAATGTAGATCACCAGGATCGCCATCAGCAGCAGCATGCCAAGACCGCTGAAAGAAGACTGAAAAGCCTGGGCGCTGCCTTGCAAGCTGGTGGAGATGGACTGTGGCAAAACTTCAGCAGCCGCCTGGTTCACCGCATTAATGGCATCGCCGATGGAAGTGGTGGGAGTAAGATTGAAGCTCAGCGTCACCGCCGGCAGTTGGCCCAAATGGTTGACCGTGAGCGGCCCGACCTCGTGCTTGAAATTGGCTACGGAATTCAGCGGAACGAGCTGGCCGGTTTTCGAATGAATATAAAGCATCCCTAGAGCCGAAGGATCGAGCTGGAACTGCGGTCCCAATTCCATAACGACTTTGTACTGGTTATTGGGCGCGTAGATGGTCGAGATCTGGCGCTGTCCATAAGCGCTGTAGAGAGCGTCTTCGACCGTCCGGGGATCAACATTCAAGGCTGCTGCTTTGTCGCGGTTGATCTGCACGGTAACTTCAGGATTGGTGACCTGCAAATCGGTGGTTACATCGAGAAAGCCCTTTAGAGCTTTGACTCTCTGTTCCAAAATGGGCGCATATCGATATAGTTCCGTGGTATCGGGACCTTGCAAGGTGAATTGATATTGGCTCTTGGTGAGCTGCCCTCCAATACGGATCGGCGGCGGAATCTGCAGGTAAGCATTGATGCCCGGGATCTGCGAGACTTTCGGCCGTAGCTCTTCAATGATCTTCTCTACCGGAGGACGCTGCCCCAGCGGCTTCAGGCGTGCGAAGACCCTGCCCGTATTGAGGCTGGCGTTCACACCACCGCCTCCTACGGTCGAGGTGTAGTTGTCCACCCAAGGACTCTTTCCTACGATGTCCGCAATCTGCTGTTGGTGGCGAACCATGTCGTCGAAAGAGATACCCTGCTTGCCCTCAGTAAACGCAAAAATCTGTCCTTGATCTTCGTTGGGCAGGAATCCCTTGGAGATGCGTCCGAACAGGACGACAGTTGCGCCCAAGACGGCAAAGGACAACATGAGTGTCGCCAACGGATGAGCCATTACTTTCTTCAGGCTCCATTCGTAGGAACGCAGCATGGCGTCAAAGACAGCTTCGCTCTTGCGGTAGAAGACGCCGTGTTTTTGCTGATGAGCAGCTCGCAGGAAGCGGCTGGAAAGCATCGGCGTAAGCGTCAGGGAGACAAGCCCGGAGACCAGGATGGAGACGCCAATGGTGACCGCAAACTCGTGCAGCAGGCGTCCGACCAGGCCGCCCATGAACAAGACCGGGATAAAAACTGCGGCCAGGGAGAGCGTCATGGAGATGATCGTGAAACCGATTTCGCGAGCGCCCTCGACGGCAGCTTGATAGGCACGTTTGCCCATCTCCATGTGGCGAACAATGTTTTCCAGCATCACAATGGCATCGTCCACCACGAAGCCCACCGAGAGTGTCAACGCCATCAATGAGAGATTGTCGACGCTGTAACCCAACAGATACATAACGGCGAAGGTGCCGACGATCGACATCGGCAAAGCCAGGCTGGGTATGATGGTGGCCGAAATGTTCCGCAGGAAGAGGAAGATCACCATCACCACCAGCGCGATCGTAAGGAAGAGCGTGAACTTTACATCATTGACGGAATCACGGATGGAGTTCGAGCGGTCATACAGAATGTCGAGATTGACCGACTTCGGCATCTGCTCGCGAAATGTCGGAAGCAGTTTCTTAATGGCGTCAACCACCTCGACGGTATTGGTTCCGGGCTGGCGGAAGATAGGCAGCACGATGCCGCGCCGGCCATTAAACCAGCTTGCGGTCTTGTCGTTTTCTACGCTGTCGAACACCCTGCCCACTTCATCCAGTCGCACCGGAGATCCATTGCGATAGGCGACGATCAATGGACGATATTGATCGGCATTCAGAAGTTGGCCCGTCGCTTGAACGGTGTAGGCAGTGGAATGGCCGTACATCGTGCCCGTAGGAAGATTGACGTTGGCGTTTCGGATCGCGCTTTCGACTTCATCGATTCCAATCTGGCGGGTCGCCAGGGCGCGCGGATCGACCTGTACACGAACTGCATACTTCTGTGCGCCAAAAACCTGGACTTGGGCCACGCCATTGATCATGGAGATGCGCTGGGCCACGGTCGTCTCAGCATACTCATCCACATCAGACAGGCGCATGGTGGGAGAGTTGAGGCTGAGATACAGAATCGGCTGATCCGCGGGATTGATCTTCTGATAAGAGGGGGGCGTGGGCAGCTCCGGCGGAAGCTGAGACAGCGTCTTCGCGATCATCGATTGCACATCTTGGGCAGCGGCGTCGATGTTGCGGTCCAGAGTGAACTGCAGAGTGATGCTTGTGCCACCCAGGGCGCTCGACGAAGTCATCGAATCCAGGCCTGCAATGGTGGAAAATTGTTTCTCCAAAGGCAGAGCCACAGCCGAAGCCATAGTTTCCGGACTGGCGCCGGGGAGAGTGGCATTCACCTGAATGGTGGGAAAATCAACGTTGGGCAGGTCGCTCACCGGCAAAAGACGATAAGCAAAAATGCCGAACAACAAAATCGCCGCCATGATCAACGTGGTGGTGATGGGTCGCCGTATAAATAATTGCGTATTCATGGATAGCTGCTGGCTACTGGCTGCTAGCTTCTAGCTTTGCCAGGTTTGATAATCGTTGTTAGCGAAAATTCCACTTGATCTCAATAATCCTGAATCAAATTATGGCAATTCCGGCGATTATGGCAATTTTGGCAATTCCAGCGATGAAGCCTGCCCTGAGGCGAGCCGAAGGGGCAATCCCAAATTACCCACTTACCAAATTACCCAATTACCCAATCTTCAAGAGGGGCTTTTGATCTCCACTTTGCCGCCGGGGATAATCCGCAGTTGCCCATCAATCACGACCCGTTGACCGGCTTGTAGACCGCTGGTGATTACCGAATTGTCGCCCACGGTCCATCCGACCTTCACCGCTTGCGCCTGGGCCGTCATGTCTGAATTGACCACATAAACATAAGTACCGTTCTGGCCGGTCTGCAATGCAGCATTGGGAATCACGATGGCATTCGGCTGGCGCGTGAGCGTCATGCTTACGTCTACAAACTGGCCCGGCCACAAAGCTCGCTGTTGATTGTCGAAGGTCGCTTTCAGTTTGATTGTGCCGGTGGTGAGATCGACTGCGTTATCGATAAAAGTAAGCTTCCCCGTAAAATGCTGGCCTGTTCCCTGGGCTGAAGCGTCAACCTGCAGAGTCTTGGCTGCCGAATATTTCTTTATGTCGGCAAGTTGCTGCTCAGGAACTGAGAAAGACACATAGATCGGCTCGATCTGGTTGATGGTGACCAGGATGGGAACATCATTGGCTTTCACCAGGTTTCCCGCCTTGGCCCCAACCGTTCCTGTGCGGCCATTGATCGGAGAGAGGATCGATGTGTATTCAAGGTTAATTCGCGCGGTCTCTATGATCGCCTTGTCCGCGGCTACGGAAGCGTTGAGGGCATTGTAGGCGGCCTGCGTAGCATCCACTTGCTGTTTCGAGACCACGCCTTGCCGCCCCAGGCCCTGATAGCGCTCGGCATCGATTTTTGCATTTTCCGCCTGGGCCTGGTCCTTGGCCAGAGTGGCTTCCGCCTGACGCAGGGCAGCCTCAAAGGGGGCGCGGTCAATCGTAAACAATAGCTGCCCCTTTTTTACGTAATCGCCTTCGTTGAAGTGCACCCGCACCAACTCGCCAGAGATTTGCGGCTTGATGGTTACGGTTGCGATGGCTTCCACGTTGCCGATAGCGTTGACTTGTACGGGCATACTGCGTTCTTCGACTGCGGCCACTACTACGGGCGCCGCTAATTGTGGTTTTGCCGCCTGAACGGACTGTTTCCCCGTACATCCAATTGCAAGGATGAGAAAAATAAGTGCGCCGAGATGAAGATTCAATCTAGTCATTTTTTAGACGTCGCCATTTTATGAGTAACTTTTGCCGTGCGCGATCGCGATGCCTGTGCGTGATTTCCGTTGAAACCGTTCACACCAGCACCGGGGATGGGCGCTTGCATTCCTGCGAGCCAGATTCCTGCCAAGGCAGCGGACACCTGGTCGGGATCGAACTTCTGGTATTTTTCTCCGCCAAAAAACTCTTGAATCAAAAAGTGGTACACCACCATCCCGAGGAAACCGCGCGCTGCCAGCAGCGGATCCACCCGGCGAAACTTTCCCTTACGAATACGCTCCCGAATGTGGTTGCTTAGCGCGTCGAAGTAGTCCGCCACAAAGGTCCGGAAGAACCGTTCGGACAGCGTGTGGTTTTCAAGCGCAGTGAACCACAGCAGGCGGGTCATCTCGGTATCATGGGGTGTACGCACCAGCAACTCACGCGCCATGCTCGCAAAAACCTGGAAATCGTCGTCTCCGCTCTCCAGAATCTGGTCGATGCGCTGCCGGCGTCCGCGCGCAGAGCATTGTTCTTCAATTATCGTCCAGTACAGATTTTCCTTGCTGGGGAAGTGACGAAATAACAGGGCTTCATTAATCCCAGCTTCTTCGGCAATCTCCCGCGTAGTGGTTCCCTGGTACCCCTTGCGGGCAAACAAAGCGACAGCTACAGTCATGATCTGCTGGCGGCGGTCCTGGGCTGAAAG
>DASZFK010000696.1:0-18424 GCA_035939855.1 Candidatus Angelobacter sp. | reverse complement strand
TCGGTTCAGTAATGATCGGCACATAGAGATGTGGGACGCCTTCATAGACGCCCAACTCCAGGCGCTTAGGATCGACCAGGATCAACCGCACCTGCTCGGGAGTCGATTTGTAGAGAATCGACATGATCATGGCGTTGATGGCCACGCTCTTGCCTGCGCCCGTCGATCCGGCGATCAACAGGTGGGGCATGGCGGCCAGGTCGGCGGTAATGATACGCCCATTGATGTCTTTGCCCATGGCCAGCGTGAGCTTTGATTTGGTTCCGATGAACTCCGGTGACTCCACGACTTCGCGCAGCCAGATCGTCTCCCGCTGGTGATTCGGCACTTGAATGCCAACCGTAGACTTGCCCGCCATGCGTTCGATCAAAATGCTTTCCGCCTTCATAGCCAGGCAGAGGTCGTCGGCCAGGCTGGTGACCCGGCTGTATTTCACTCCAGCTTCAGGCTTGAATTCGTAAGTCGTGACCACCGGACCGGGATTGATCTGCGTGATGGTTCCGGTCACATCAAACTCAGCGCACTTGCTGGTCAAGACATTAGCCAATACCTTGAGCTCTTCTTCATTTACGGCCTGCTGGCCATCCGGCTGGTGTAGCAATGAACTTGAGGGCAATTTGTAACTGCCGGCAATCTTGAGCGCCAAGGTCGTGGATTTGTTGCCGCTGTCGGCGCGGGCGCCAATAGCAGGTTCCTCATGGATCGCGTGCCTCGGCGACGCGGCCTTGGTCTCGTGAGGAATCTCTTCCTCTTGCTCCATCGTCTGATCATTCAGCGGCATTGGTGACGATGCGCGAGCGGCCGGTACAAACTGTGCGGGCGCGCCCACTGGTTTTGCGTTCTTCTGTTTGGCCAACTCTTTCTGGGCCTTTTTCCTGGCCCTTGCTTCCCGCCAGTTCTGGAGCCACTGCCAGCCGGCAAAAGCAAACCGCGTTTCCACCCACTCCTGCACGCGGCCAAAGGAAAAGGTTGTCGAGAGGTAGAGAGAAACCGCAATCACGCTGGCGCAAACGATATAAGCGCCGGCCAGGTTGAAATAATGCAGGAGCACGTCGCTTACAATGCGGCCCAACAAGCCTTCAACAGGAATGGCGTGCATCCATCGCCAGTGCCACGGAAGCAGGCCAAGCAAGGCCGGGAAAAACACCATCAAGGTCACAGCCCCGATTGCCTTTGCGCCCGGCGAAGCGACTTCACGGGACTTAAACCATCTTCCCGCGATCCATATCAAGCCTACCGGAACAGCGAAGACCGCAATGCCGACATATTGCAGCCAGAGATCACTGAGCAGGGCGCCAAACAGCCCAATCCAATTCCTCGCGGGATGCGAACTGCCCGGAGTCGCTGCGGTATTCAGTGAGGGATCAAGCGGAGAATAGCTTGCCAGTGCCAGAAAAAGAAGTACGGCAGAGACAAATATCAGGAACCCTATCAGCTCATTGAGACGACGGTTCTTGGTGGGCCTGAAGACCCAGGAAAAATACTTCATCGCAGCGATTTTAGGCCCAGGACAGATAGCGCAGCTACTGCCTTCAGGCTGGTCGCAGAATATTCCAGAGCACATTGATTATGTCAAAAAAGCGATGCCCCAGTCAGCTAAAAGCCGTTGGTATTCAATGAGAGGTATCAAAGTAGGTTCCCCTCAAGGTGGGAAATCTAAATTAGCCGCCAAGATTACCCAATTACCAAATTACCCATTTACACAATGCCTTTCCCGGCCCACACCAAAACTGCAATCCCAAGAATAATTCTGTAGATTGCAAAGGGAGCGAAGCCTCTGCGCCGCACCCAGTTCATGAACCAGGCCACCACGACTAATGCCACAACGAAAGAGACGACGAAGCCGATGATCAATACCATCCATTCATGTCCGTTGCTGGGCATGGCTCCCAAAGCTGTTACGCCGGTGGCGCCTTTAGGATGCAGGGTGCGGAAGAGGGTGTAAAGAGTTGCGGCGGCCATGGTGGGAATTGACAGGAAGAAGGAAAACTCCAGCGCTGCCGGGCGGGACATTCCTACCATCTGTCCGGCAGCAATGGTCGACATGGAGCGCGAAGTTCCAGGGAAAACCGCAGAGGCGATTTGGCAGATACCGATCCAGACGGCCTGCAGGACTGACATCTCTTCCAGATGTTCTGTCTTATAGCGGCCAGACGTGGGTGTCCGGCCATAGATGGCATCGACAACCCACATGACGATTCCGCCGATCAACAATGAAGCGCCAATGATGTAAGGCTTCTCAAGATTCGTTCCGATTGTCTTGGTTAACAGGAATGCCGGACCGGAAGTCACAACAAAGGCAATCAACACCAGCGTAATGGGATGATCCAGGGCTGAGCGATTACCACGCTCTCCACGTGGAAAGGTGCTGATGAACTTCACGATCCGCGGCCAAAAGTAGATTAGAAGCGAGAGGATGGCGCCTAACTGGATCACAATCGAATACATCTTCCAATAGCCATTGGCCAGATTGATGCCCAGCAACGATTCAGAGAGACGCAAGTGCGCAGTCGAGCTGACCGGCAAGAACTCGGTCAGGCCCTCCACAATTCCGAGCAACACAGATACCAGGTAGTCGTGCAAAAGATCCTCCGTCGTACCAGGTGACCGGTCTCCCGGCACACCTCAAGTTCTGGCTTTTATCGGTAGCTGAAAACCAAATACAACTCAAAATTTATTCCTGGTTCTATCAGCGTTTCATGCGCGTAAATCAGTGGTAAAAATCAATCTTCCGAAGTTCCATACACCGGCACGTTCTGTTGCAGCTTGTAGATCAGGTCCATGGCTCGAGGTTTCCAGTCTCCCTCGGCGTAACGGCTGGCAATTTCCTCGGCCAAAGCAATCGCTTTTTTGCGGGCGTTGGCGCTTTTGTCATTCTCATTGTTGATCCGATAGATATCCACGAGAGCCGCTTGCCTCCACGCAGCGTTGTAGAGAGATTCCGCGGCTTTGGGCGACTGCGGATGCTCATGAGCATATTTCTCGTAAAGATCGCTTTCCTTTTCCGGGCACTTCGCCAGTCCTTTCCACTCGCCGCACAGCTTGTTGTCAATCATCTCGTAGGTCGCCAGGTCTGCCCATTTGCTGTGTGGAAATTTTTTGATGATCTGTTTCATGAACTCATCGTCCATGGGATTGCGAGCATCAGGATCGAGTTCGCGGGACGAGGGACGAGCCATGACCTGCGATTTTTCCAACTGCCAACGGATATCGGCGGCACGCCACATAGCTTCTCCGGCCAGCGGAGAGTTGGGGAAAAACTCCTGCGTTCGGTAGTAGAGGCGCATTGCATCCTGGGCGGCTCCTTTGCGTCCTCCGCGCTCCTCTGCCTGCCGCTCGGAATCCACCGCCTCGCCAAACATAATCTGGTCGGCATTGGGTGTGGATGTCGTCACCACCGCTTTTGCCGGCAGCCATCCGGTGATCTCGCGGACCTTTTCTTCACCCTGCACCAGCGTTGCGAAAACCTTGAGCCATGCCTGATTGTTGTCGATGTTCGTCTTTTCCAGGACGACCAGGTCACGTCCACGTTCCACCTGGGCAACCTTGCCCGAATTGGATCCGGGCAAGACATACAACGTAGCCTGACGAATCACAGTTCCATGCTCTTTGTCAGCAGCGGAACCACTGGTGGAGAGCGAGAGCAGGAAAAGAAACAGGAAGGTGGAAGCGTAGAGCTTATGCTTAGTTGCTATTCTTTTTGACTGCAATTTCATGAGATTCACGTAAAACTTGATTTTCCGATCCCCCGATCTAAAGCCTGCACTGAGGCGAGCCGAAGTGATCACCCGATCACCGGATGGCCCGATCACCCGATTGCCGAAGCTGAATCAGGCTCCAAGATGCTCCTGAACATCTCTGGCTCGACATTGCCGCCGCTTACCACAACTACGGTCTTATCCGAAGAAGGAATCTCTGCCGGGTGAAACATGGCGGCAGCCGTAGTAACTGCGCCGCTTGGCTCCGACAGTATACGGGCAGAAAACAACAAATGTCGCATCGCTTGGCGAATCTCATGTTCGCTCACTGTAATAATGTCATCCACATATCTTCGGACATGCTCAAAGTTGATAGGTCCAATACTTTGAGAGCGCAATCCATCAGCGAATGTCTTGAGTGTGCTCTCCGCGGAAACCGATTGGATTTTGCCGGCGCGCAGACTGGCCTGGGCGTCCGCCGCGAATTCCGGTTCGACTCCGATGACTTTTACCTGGGCGCCCGATTCCTTCAAGGCAGTAGCAACGCCACTGATCAGGCCGCCACCGCCGATAGGAACCAATACCACCCCGGCATCTGCCATATCTTCCAGTATTTCCAGGCCGATCGTCCCCTGGCCGGCAATGATTTTTTCATCATTGTAAGGAGGAACAGGCGTCAGTCTGCGCTCGCGTTCCAATTCTTCCGCCTTTTGGATACGCTCATCACTGACTGGTCCCACCATAACGATCTCTGCCCCTAAAGCGCGTGTAGCTTCCAACTTTACTGCCGGCGCGGATCTTGGCATTACGATCGTAGCTTTAACATTGAGCGCCCTAGCAGCATACGCCACTCCCTGCGCATGGTTTCCACTAGAGTGCGAAACAACGCCCCGGCTTCGCTGTTCTGCGCTCAGGGAATTAATCTTGTTGTACGCGCCCCGCAATTTAAACGAACCAATCGGCTGAAGGTTCTCAGGCTTCACAAAAATATGCCTGCCTTGGGAAAGCTTGCAAAGCACCAAAGGAGTACGCACGGCAATGTTGCGTAGGAGCGCTTGCGCCTCCTGGATATCTTTAAGAGTCACCATTATCTTGGAACCGCTGGAATTAACTGTAGCATTTTTTGAATCACCCGGTTCGTTCGAGAATCAGCACGGTGCGATCATCCTGGGCCTCATGATTGTTGCAAAAGGTCTGGACTGCCGCCAATATCTCACCCACCGGATCTGCCCCGCCGACGTGTTCTTCTACCTTGAGCATTCCGAACTCTGATCCTTCCGTATCTTCGGATTCAGTGATGCCATCGGTAATCATGCATACCCGCGAACTCGGCGAGAGTTGCTGCTCAATCAGATGAAACTGCGCATCGGCAAGCAGGCCCAAAGGCAGGTCGCCATCGGTAATCTGAGAGATTTTTCCATTCTCGGCCACAATCGCCGGGACGTGCCCGCAATTCAGGATTCCCAGCCTTCCGTTTCGTTGAAGTTGCACCGCCAACAGAGTGGCGTATTTCTGGCCGGCAACGCGCGAACAGAGAAACTTGTTGACGGATGCCGCCGCATCTACGAGGGCAGCACCGCTCGATAGCTGCGAGTAGAACATGCCGTGAATTACCGAGGCCAGCAACGCGGCAGAAATACCCTTGCCGGAAACGTCGGCAACAATCGCTGTAACTGCTTCAGGAGAAACATAGACATCGAAGAAGTCGCCGCCGACCTCCTTGCACGGAATACTACGGCCACTGACTTGGGCAAAGTCACACTGGACGTGAGATTCGGAGATGAGGCTGCGCTGAATGGATGCGGCGATGGCCATCTCCTGGTGATACTGGCGGGCCGCCTGTTCGGCCTCCACCAGCTTGGCGCTTTCCAGTACTGCCGCGCATTCATTGGCCAGAGCGCGCAAGACTTCGTGGCTTACGCCGGAGAGATTACGCGAAGCAAAACGGCTATCGAGGTAAAGGACGCCGTCAGCTTCCACGGGCGCGTCCGCCTGCGACGAAAGACGATTGGCTCGCAGCGGAATCGCAACGATCATCCGCAGTTCATTGAGAACAATGCTTTCGCGCCCCGCAAGCGCGCTCTGCTGGCTGGTATCGCCAATGATGAACTCGGAGGCCGACGACATGGCTTCTTTCACCACCGACCGCGATACGCTGGCGCCGGCGGCGATGGAACTCCCTTTGCTGTCGAGCCCGCAGGCCAGGGTTGTGGAGCCATCTTTTTCCCGGAGATAGACGAACCCCCTGTCGGCCAGGGTGAGCCGCAACGCATAAGCCAGCATGTTGCGAAGCACGTCGTTGACGACCAATCCGCTACTCAAGCTCCTGGCCGCTTCCAAAAAAAGCCTTAGCTTTTCCAGGTCGGAACTGTCGGATTCCGCCAGCATCTGGCTTAACAACACGTTGGATTTGCCTGCCGGACCGCTGTTCAAAAAAACAAGCTTGAGATCAGCCGCCCCAAGAGTGATATGGTCGCCGTCTTTCAGCCGCGCCCGCGTGCAACGTGATCCATTGACAAAGGTGCCGTGCAGGCTGCCTCCATCAACAATGATGTATTCGCCTTTTTCGCTCACCAGGTTGGCATGAATGCGCGATACCCTTGCATCAGGAATGACCAGGTCGCATTCCGTTAGCCGGCCGATGGTGAAGGGCAACTTGGAAACCGGGACTTTCTGGTAACGTCCAGCAGCCTCTACCAGGATTTCAACCTCACCGGGAGCAACGGGAGTTGTGGGCGCGCTCGGCATCTTCAGAGACATTATAGCTATGAATAGATTTCTGCTTGGAGATTTCAAAAAACAAAAAGATTAGCCACGAATGAACACGAATCAATACCAAAGCCAAAGAGAAAGAGAGAGAAACCCAAAGCGTATAAGCCAAGTAAATAAAGCTTTGATCTCGATTCTTGTTTTTTATTCGTGTTAATTCGCGTGTATTCGCGGCCAAAAGATTTTGGTTTTCTCCGCGTCTCCGCGGTAAATCGTTTTTTTTGTTCTGGTTTTCAAATTACAATTTATAAATTCCAAATTCTCCATGGATTCTGCTGAGTCAACCAACCAAGATTTCTCCACCAGGCTCAATGCATCGCTGGATGGCTGGACCTCCGCTATGGGAGTCCAATTCATTCGGGCAACCGCCGATGAAGTCATCGCCGAAGTCGAGGTTGGCGCGCCGCATCTTCAGGCTTATGGAATCGTTCACGGAGGTTTGTATTCAGGGCTGATCGAAACCGTTGCTTCTGTTGGAGCAGCACTTTATGCGATGAAGAGCGGGCAATCGGTCGTCGGGGTTGAGAACCATACTTCTTTTCTGCGGGCGGTGCGTGAAGGACTGCTGCGAGCAACTGCGCGTCCTTTAATGAGAGGGCGGCGGACTCACGTGTGGGAGGCGGCCATCACCGACTCCAGCGGCCAGATTGTGGCCAGCGGAAGAGTCCGGCTGCTTGCACTCGAACAGGATTCGTCGATTGCCGGGGAAACGGTCGCAGTGAAACAGAACCTCAATCCAAAGACATAAAAACGGTTCGAAGAGCTGTCAAAAAAATAACCCTTATCCCAAAAGCGGAAACTCCCGGTTAATGAACACAGCACAGAATTTTCATTGCTGTTCTTCCAACGGAAGATGATCGAGTCTGCGTCTCGTTCGAGGCAATCAGGTCACGCTGAAGCTTTTTTTGCACACCAAAGTAACGTTGACCATATCAACTGCCTGCCGAATACTATTATGTTATGCAATCCAATCAAAGCCCCTCCACGGCTGTTCCTTCATCTAAACCACTCGAAGTCGATTCTCGCCGTGAAAAGCGCGTTCACGTAGCCGTTCCGGTCAAGGTGTTTCTTGATCCAACCAGCACCAACTTCCAACTGTGCTGCACTTATGAGATTTCCATGATTGGAGCTCGCTTGGTGGCGGTATCTGGAATTGAAAAAGTCGGACAAATACTGTGGTTGCAGAGGCACAACAAGCGCGCGAAATATCGCGTGGTCTGGCTGGGTGAACCGAAAACGCCGCAGGCGGGTCAAGTGGGAGTGGAAGTGGTAGAGCAGTCGGCGGCCATCTGGGAAAACGAACTGCGGATGAGAATCATGCAAGCCTGATCCAAACTTAGATCAAATAAACCGCGCTTTCAGCTACCCACCTTAGTGCAAAGCAACAGTGAAAGTATAAGACTCACGGGCAAGTCATGTAGACCATGAGCGCGAGTTATCCTTATATCGTCCGTTGCAATGATTGCAATTTTGTCAGCCAGGTCTTTCTCGACGAAACGCTGGCGCTCCACGAGCGTGATTTTCATTCCTTCGAAAAACTGCACTCCGTCTCCATCTGGCGCTATGCCTGGGAGCAATGGGACCAGGTGACTGAGCTTTCAGGGGTAAAGCTGGGATGAATGGACTGCCATAATTGCCAGAATTGCCAGAAATGCCAAAATTGCCATAATTGAAGTCGATCTAATTGCTCTTTGGTTTCTCTGCGTCTCCTCTGCGGTTTCTGCGTTCTCTGCGGTAAAAGAAACTAAAATTCCCACCATAGTTTTCAAATTTTGGCAATTTTGGCAATCATTGCCTGCACTGAGGTGCGCCGAAGTGGCAGTTATGGCAATCCGCTCTGCTGTGTTACCTTCTAATGCTTCAACATGATTCGCTCTTATCAAGGAATTACACCGCGCTTTGCTGCCTCCTGCTACATCGACGACTCGGCGCAGATTATCGGCGATGTCGAGATCGGTGAGAACTCCAGCGTCTGGATGAATGCCGTCATTCGCGGCGATGTTTATGCCATACGCATTGGAAACAACTCCAACGTCCAGGATTGCTCCGTCCTGCATGGCATGCGTCACAAATATGGCGTCATCATGGGCGATTGGGTCACGGTGGGACATTCCGTGACTCTGCACGGCTGCACCGTTGGTAATCGATGCCTGATTGGCATGGGGTCGGTCATCCTCAACCAGTGCCAGATCGGCGAAGGCTCCATCATCGCCGCAGGCACCGTAGTACCGGAGAACACCGTGATTGAGCCGTATTCGCTGTGGATGGGTGTGCCCGGAAAGTTCAAGCGAAGGATCGACGACGAGAAGAGTCAGCAGATGATCCTGCAGTATGCGAAGAATTATGTAGACTATACAGAGTCCTATCGCAAGGAATCACCAGAATGATCAAAGCCGTGCGCGGCACGCGCGACCTGCTGCCTCCTGAAACAGAAACCTGGAATTTTGTTGAATCAACCGTGCGCGACATATTCCGGGTCTACAACTTTTTTGAGGTTCGGACTCCCGTCATCGAAGACCTTCAGCTCTTCCGCCGTTCGGTAGGCGAAGAGACAGATATTGTTTCTAAGGAAATGTTCTCCTGGGAAGACCGGGGCCGCGCGGCCAGCGAAAAAGGACAATGGCTGGCCCTTCGTCCGGAAAACACCGCGGGAGTCGTGCGGGCTTACATCGAGCATAAACTATGGGAGCGTCCCGGACTCCAGCGTTTCTACTACATTGGCCCGCAGTTTCGCCGTGAGCGTCCGCAGAAAGGGCGCTATCGCCAGTTCTATCAGATTGGCGCAGAGGTCATTGGTCCGCCCGCTGCCGGAAGTGAATCACCGGCCGTAGATGCTGAGGTGCTGGAGATGCTCGCTACGCTGCTCGACCGGCTTGGCATCCACGGCTGGGCACTCGAACTGAATTCTGTCGGAAGCGCCGCCGACCGCGTGAAATTCAATGAGGCCTTGCGAGCTGCTTTGAGAGACGTTGTCTCCAAAATGTGTGTTGACTGCCAGCGCCGTGCAGAGACCAATCCACTTCGAGTTCTTGATTGCAAAGTCCCTGAGGACCAGCCGATCATAGAGGCACTTCCCCGTATAGGTGATTATCTGGACGACGCCTCGCAAGCGCACTTTGGCGAGGTCCAAAAGATTCTCACAGCGGTGGGTGTGCCTTTTCGTGTGAATCATCGCCTCGTTCGGGGACTGGATTATTACACTCGCACAGCTTTTGAGTTCACTCACGGAGCCTTGGGAGCGCAAAATGCAATCCTTGGCGGCGGACGCTACGATGGCCTTTCTGAGTTGCTAGGCGGACAGCAAGCTCCTGGAATCGGCTTTGCCATTGGCGAAGACCGCCTCGTGATGGCCTTGCAGGAAAACACCGGGCCGATCGCTCGTTCTGCAGATATCTACATCGCTCCCCTGGGGCCGGGGATGAACGTGCCTGCCGCGGGTCTGGCTCGCGAATTACGGCGGCAAAATGTTGTTGTTACGGTTGGAGACGAAAGCTTCCGGCTGAAGAAATCGTTGGAGACAGCCAGCAAGACCGGAGCACGCTACGCCCTGATTGTAGGCGAAAACGAAGTCAACTCAGGTCAGTTCGCACTTAAGAACCTGGGCACCGGAGAACAAGTGTCGATCTCTCGCGACCAGATAGCTTCCACCGTAAGGGTTTGAAATGCGTTCTCTGTGTGAGCTTTGGCTTAGGTTTTCAAAGTTTGGCAGTTTTGGCAAATCTGCAATCCCGCCCCGAGTCACAGATTTGTTCAATCCGGTCCACCAGGGGCGGGGCTGACCACACCTTTGCAAATCTGCGAAGCTTTTGAGTATCCGGCTTGAAACACTTGTGTCCGGGCTGGACAAAGGTATACATACTAGGAAATAAAGAAAATTCGGGAAGATGATGCGATTTTTCTTGGAATCGGCTCAACCCACTGGCTTGGGCCCAGAGGGTCGAGCTTCATGGAGCTTTTTCCTAGGCGTTTCCTCTAAGACCACTGTCCCATTCTTTTGCCAGGTCATCTGCCACAGTGTGCCCGTTTGCTTGTCGAGAAGGAAAGTATGCTGCACCTTGCCGCCCCGACCAGGATGCACGGCAGAATAGACAATCGCGAATCGCTCGGGGGTCGGCTGGATTTGATTCGTTTCCTGGCGGCAGGTTGTGCAGGCACATGGACAATCCGGCTTTTTCGAATCATCTTTGAAGGTCAAGATAGCAGCTGGCAGGAAGCCAAATACGAGCACTGCTGCAACGACCGTAAAAACGGTATGCAATTTATACAGCCATGGACGGCTCGCGTTCGATTTGTCCAGCTTCTCGGCTAGCTTTTTCGCCCGATCTTTCTCCGCTTCAGTAGCGCTCGTCTTCTCATTGATTTCCTTCAATTCGTGCCGCCGCACGTCGTCGGTGAACAACCGAATCAGATATTGAACACCAAAGAACGTTGCAACCAAAAATGCCATGATGGCTCCCGCTGCCACCAATTTCAGAGAGAATGGGAGTTTGGATAAATCGCTCAGATGCAAAAACGCTCCGGCGATCGCGGCGATCGATAAAGCAAGCACCCATTTCAACCCCTCAACATAAGTAGAACGCGAATTCTGGGATGTGTCAGCCATGCTTAAATTCCTTCACACTCCAGCCAGCCAACGAATTCGTGGCCATGGACTGTACTAGTGCGGTGAGTAGCTTCTTCAATGAGTTTTTCACATCTCTCTCGTACCTGTGCGGAGGCGAGCGCTCGCAGAACCTGAAACCTCCGCTCTCTCGATCCTTTAGCCGCCTGCTCAAAATGTCGGGCCATCAGCAGGAGTGCTGCTGGCACAGTATCATCGGCTAATTGAATTCGCCGCTCGTCGAGGGCGTCGACAAAAAGTTTCGCACAACGAGCAAGATTCTCCAGAGTGTCCTGAACCAGCGTGGCGTCTGTGGCCGCAAGAGCAGTTGGCATAACTTTCTCCCCAATGAGGTGATGTATCATCATGCACCAATCGGCGGTATCTCGCCAGAGGAATTTGCATAGTTTTCCTTACGCTTTTCACGCCAATGAACAAAACAAGTGTATTGATGGCGATATCCACCATCGAACGCAAGTCTGCTTTGAGGCCGGAGCGGCGCTTGTTCAAACCGGTGTGGTTGCCGCCGACCTAGGGGTAGCATCGTGGAAGCATCCGTCTATATGGCCAATCAAACAACGGGCTATGAGAAAGGACTCATCGACCAAAGCAACGCGGCTCCTGGCTTTTGGCTTTCTTAATTTTGGTTTCCCCGTCGAGTGTAGACAATTTTGTAGCTGTCAATATCTCAAAGAACTGCACAGCTTAACAAGGGTCTCTACTGTGAGAATCAACCTACTACTGACCCAAGATAGAATTGAAGAACAGCTCAGATATTTCAATTGGTGCAATTGGCTTGGGCCCAGGAAGTTGCCGATCGGTAACCACCACGTTTAATCCCGCTGTTGCCATAGGGTTGCGGCTCTTGTCTGCAAGGCTTGCAAAAGCCGAGCATATCCCCATTCTTCAAATAAATTCACCCAGTGGAATTCTTTAAGACGAAGAGGAACGGTACAGTCTTCAAGGCGAACTGGAATTAGAAAGATTGTGTCTTCAGGTTTCTCAGACGCCTTGTCGATGACGAGTCCAATCTCTCGTTGGAGAAAGCCTTCTTTATTAATTGAACCACTCGAAAGGCAAACGAGGATGGCACCAGCACAGTCTATCGCTTTTCGTATGGCTAATTCCCATTGTTGGCCTGGCAGTAATTCCTTTTCATCCAGCCACGGTGCGAACCCATCAGCCTTCAGTTTCTCCCAAAGATTTCGAACCACAGGCTTGTCGGCAGATGAATGACAAAGAAACACGTCCATCTGACTTGTCTGTGATGGTGTGATCGGATTAGATTTTAGAACGCCGTCGAGCAAGAGCGCTATCTGTTGAGTCAACCTCTCCACGGCTTGATGATATCGGGCATCTACCAATCCTTGGAGCAGTCCTTCTTGTGTACAGCGAAAAAATGGATAAGTTGGAAGGTCAGGAAGTGGAAAAGGTCGATCGCCAGGGAATTTGACGACTTTGACAATTCTGTTTGGCCCGGCCTTCTCGACAAAAACTTTCAGTTCATTCCGACAATGCATGGACGTGAAGAATGAAGGAGACAAAACCGGTACGAGAAGCGCTGACGAGAGAAGTGCTTGTTGAATTTGATCCGACAACCTCGCGCCTGGCTGAAGTTTGGCCCTATCAAACCAGATTCGTGGTGCTCGTCCAGTTAGTCGATGAAGAATGTTACCGAGGTCATGAACGAGCTGAGTGACCCAAGCTCCGCCAGGCCCCAAAGGATCGTTATCAATTTGCGCGTAACTGATAAAGAGGTCGAACCTGTAGGCCGCGTGCTGGTTGTCAGTCAGGTTCATGGCAACAAGTATAACCTGTGTACTAAAAGTGGATATTGTCCCTGCATATAGGGAATCAATTACGAATGTGAAGATGGGTTCTTATGTTCAAGCGGTAAGAAGGATGGAGGCATTAGGTTATAGTTACTTTTTCAAAAATCGCCACGTCGCCTGTAAACGAATTTGTGGTTGCGAAAGCCTCAAGGAACTCTCCAGTCCATAAGTCTCAATTCTAGAAATCTCCTGCTGTCCCATCCAGACTGAATCGCATCAAAACGCCACCGTCTCCTGATCCATGCCGTACACTTACGCACCGATAATTCCCCTGTAGCTGTCTCAGCGTTGAAGCTCTCGTCTATATGAATTTACGGCAGCGACCAACTTCAGGGAGTCAGAGCATTGACCAAATCAACGCGATTGTTGAAATCTGGTCACTTTGGGAACCTCATCAGATTTTATGTAAATCAAAAATCTCAAGAATGTATTCACTCAATGGGCAGACTATCGCCGTCAGACGCCTCTTCCTCCCGGAACGGACCTAAGGTCCCCACCGAGCAGTCCCAGTTACCGCGTCACAGGCGCAAGCGAGTTTTTTACCGGTTCGGTGTCAAGACTTTTGGCAAGGAGATCACTTAATTCTTCGCTCATAACATGGAAAGTATGTCATTGCTGCCACTGTTGTGAATGTGAGTAGCATTATTGTCGCTACTGAGATTGAGGATAGTGGCAATGTCCAAATACTCCGTTCATTTTCCGTGGCGGGGCCATAAAGCAAAATATTAGAGTGATTTTCAGAGAGTGCTAACGATGGCATTAAAGACGCGACGAACCCGCAAGCCGCACCGATCCGAGCGGACGGTGCGCAAATCCAAGTTTCAAGCTGATCTGGCCCCCACCGAAGACCGAATCGTTCGTGGCCTCAAGCAGGAACTGGAGCTTGGTAGCAATACGGACTTTCTCTGTGAAGCGCTGGCATTGTTCCGTTGGGCTGTCTGGGAAAGAAAGCGTGGTCATCGCATCTTCAGCGAGAGCGAAACCGGCGAACGAAAAGAACTCGTGTTGCCTCGCCTTGAGCGTGTTGCCCCGGAACTGACCCTCCCGCGCGTCGAGATATCCTGGACGCAGCAAGAGTTGGAGAGCTTGGCCGCCCTCGCCTCCGGAGAGCCTGCTGCGCCTACGGAAGCCCTAATCAGAGCGATGCGAGGCTGAGTGGCCGTCCTCACCCGTCGTTTGGAAGAGCAAGACGAACTTGAGTCTTTCGACTGTGGCGACGAGCCGCTCAACAACTATCTGAAACGGGACGCTTGGCCGAATCAGCAGCGGAGTTCGATCGGAGTGACTTATGTCGCCGACGATGAAGCTGCACCGCGTTCGGTCATTGGATACTTCACGCTTGCCACGGCTAGCGCGGCCCGCGATAGCTTCCCAAAGAAGTATGTGCGGGGGCTGCCGCCATACGATTTGCCGCTTATTTTGCTCGCCAGGCTTGCAGTAGACCGGCGCTTTTCGGGAAGGGGACTCGGACACGCTCTTATCTCCGAAGCCTTCAAAATAGCGCTTCGAGTGGCGGATGATGTTAGGTGCCGGTGCGTGATTACCGACGCGTACCGGGACCGAGTTGAATGGTACGCGCGCTATGGCTTCGTTCCCTTGGAAGGCGCCGTTGAGGGTAGTCCGCTACGTATGTTCCTCGATATCAGAACAATCCGTAGGGCAGCCAATATCCAACGGTAGAAAAAGTCGTTCTGTTTTGAAGGTCTCCTCTTGACAGCCGGGTGCGATCAAGCGATACTCTAACCCGAACAAAAGACGAATACCGTGGAAGGGGGCCGGATCTCCGGCTAGTAGCCAGGAACCAGCAGCAACGAAGTTACGCATCACACTAATCACAAATCCCCAATACAGACGCGGCTTGTAACACTGTAAAGGATGTTGCGGAGATTCTAAGACGTGGGCGGATTTCAGAAAGTCTAGCGGGCCGGGCGAGGCGTACCCGGTTCACGTTTTTTTGGCTAGTAGCCAGGGACCAGCAGCAACGAAGTTACGCATCACACCGATCACAAATCCCCAATAAAGACGCGGCTTGTAACACTGTAACGGATGTTGCGGAGGTTTTAGATGTCGCGGATTCCAGAGGCTAGGCCAGGCTGCCCGGTTGATGTCCGGCCAGAAGCCAGAAGCCAATCCGCACCACGAAGTCCAAAAAGAAATCCTGCAAGTTTCTCCTCCAGGCCCGTTCCGTAGAACGGTGAGGTGTCATCAAAATGGTCATCCCTGCTCCTGTCCGCCGCCGTCATTACTTGGTTGCTTTCTTCGCGCTCGTTCTTGCGGCGGCTCCGGTGCATTCCTGGAACCTGAACACTCCGCAGTCGACTCAAACGCAAACCAAAGGTCAGACTCAAAAGCAGGACGATCCGCTCCAGCGCCCTTTACCTAAATGCAAACGCGGTGCTGACGATTTCCAAAAGAGGTTTTTGGACGATGTCCGGGCGATCATCACTCCGGAAGAAGAGCAGGCATTCAAAAGACTCAGCACCGAGGCCGAGCGGGAGCAGTATATTTTCATCTTCTGGCAACACCGCGATCCCACGCCAGACACCGAGGAAAACGAATACCGCGACGAATACTATCGCCGTCTTGCCTACGTTGATGAGCATTTCTCAGCCGGCATTCGCGGACGCAACACCGATCGTGGGCTTATCTATCTTCTTCATGGCCCGCCTGACTCGATTGAGTCGCACCCCGCGGGTGGTCCTTACCAGCGCACCGCCGAAGAAGGAGGCGGAGAGACGCAAACCTATCCTTTTGAACGCTGGCGGTATCGGCACATTGAAGGCGTAGGCAGCGAAATCGAGCTTGAGTTTGTGGATACCTGCAGTTGCGGCGCTTATGAACTGACCATTGACCCTAATAAGAAAGATGCCCTCGGAAATGTGCCGAACGCCGGATTGAATTTTGCCGAGCAGTCTGGTTTATCAACCAAAGCCGACCGGCTGAGCGGTCGTGGAACCGCGCTCTTTGGGGCCAATAGCCAATCCAGGGTGTTTGATCAAATTGAAATGGTGTCGCGTGTGACCGCCCCGCCGCCGGTGAAATTCAAAGACCTGGAAGCTGTGGTCACTTCCAAGGTCCGTTATAACTTTTTACCTTTTGACGTTCAGGTGGATTTCGTAAAGGCCAATGCCGACACCGTTTTGGTGCCGATTACCATCCAACTCGCCAACCGTGATCTGACTTACGTGGCAAAGGATGGTGTGCAGCGCGCCTCCGTCAATATCTTTGGCCGCATCAGCACGTTGACCGGCCATGTGACCCAGACCTTTGAAGAGCCTCTGCGCATGGATGTCCCAGCAGACCAGCTCAACAGATTTGCCGGCAATGTCTCTGTGTACCAGAAGTCGCTGCCTTTGCGGCCTGGACTTTATCGCTTGAGCATCGCTCTCAAGGATGTGAATGGCGACAAGCTCGGGTCGATTCAGCAGCGCATTCTGGTGCCCGATTTCAGCGCCGACAAGCTTGCTTCTTCGTCGCTGATTGTCGCCGACGTAATGGAGATGGCGCCCGCCACTGAAATCGGAACCGGCAGCTTCATCATCAATGCAGAGAGGGTTCGTCCGCGCGTGGCCACCAGTGGCAGGCCGGCGGCCTTCAAGCGCAATCAAAAAGTGAATCTGTGGATGCAGGTCTACAATCTCGCTTTGGACGAACAGACCAAAAAGCCCGCAGCCACAGTTGTGTACGAGATACGCGACGCGGCAACCAACAAGCCGGTGATGTACGTCACCGAAACCGCAGACCATCTGGCTAGTCGAGGCGACCAGGTGACATTGCAAAAAAGCCTGCAGCCAAATCAACTCGATCCAGGCGTCTACGAAGTCACGATCAAAGTCAACGACACGATCTCTAAACAGACCATCGCGCCGACTGCAAAGTTTTCAGTCGAGTGAGGGGCAGAGCTTTTTAGCCACGAATCAACGCGAATAAACACGAATCAGAAATCGTCAGCAGAGTACTGTAAATGCACGCCAATCTAGTTCACACAAATTCGGGCTACACGTGTCCCATCGTGAAACAGTATCGTAGCTATGAGCCAGAAGCTAGCGGCCAGAAGCTAGCTTCTGTTTAATGCCTGTCGTCTCGATCATCATCTCGGTCCCGATCCCGATCAGTTTTCAAATTGAATGCGAAGTCGATCGTCGATCCATCGTTTAGCGTGACACGAAACACGAATGCTGAGCCGGCCGGGAGTTTAGAAAATTCGATGTCAAACGCCCACGCCTTCTCATGTCCTTCGAAATGGAACATCGATGTTCTATCTTCTGAAGGAACGGGCAGATTCACGTTGTTCACAACCCCGCCAGAAATGACCTGCACGATCCTGAAACTGGTAACAGTTCCAGGGGTGCCGATTGGAATTCCGTTGTTGTCGCAAACTCGGAATTCTGCCTCCACGTCGCGCTCGCGCTCAAACATGCTGGTTCCATCGGATCGGATCGGTGGCAGGATCACGTGTCCAGGATCGGTGAAGCACCTCCCGCTGGAAGCATAGATCACGCTGAGTGTGCCCGGCACGTAGCTGATGGAGTAGTTTGTCGCAGTCTGGCCGGAGCAGGCGATCGGATAGGTACCCACCGGGCTACCCGTTACCGCCGTGCTCGTGCACACCAGAGAGCCGCCAAGGACGTTGGGGCCTTCTCCGAGCACGAACCCGCTGTAACTGACGGTAAAGACCGGGTTGGGCGCATTCAATATCTTGGTTTTGTTGTCAGCAGTAATCACCAAAGCTGTGGGAGTTACGGTGAGTACGCCATTGTTAACGGTGACCGAATAATTGCCCAGCTTGCCGGTGGGATCCTGCAGAACTGGAGTAATCGGATAAGTTCCTACCGGACTCGCAGGCGTAGCCGTGGTTGTGAAAATGGCCGTGATGTTGTCCCCGTTCTGAAGGCCGGTGAGGATTCCATCGAAGACCGGGTTCGCTGTTCCATAAGTCCGCGACTTATTGTTGGCGCTTACGCTGAGCGGCGCCGGAGCGATAGTAAGAGTTCCATTGTTAATGGTGACTGCGTAGTTGCCCAATTTCCCAGTGGGGTCTTGCAGAATCGGAGTAATGGCATAGCTCCCTGCTGGGCTGGCTGGTGTGGCCGTGGTGGTGTAAATGGCTGTGATGTTGTCGCCGTTCTGAATGCCGGTGAGGATTCCATCAAAGGCCGGATTCGCTGCTCCATAAGTCCGCGACTTATTGTTGGCTGTCACGCTCAGCAACGCCGAGGTGATCGTCAAAATTCCATTATTGGTTGTGACTGTGTAATTACCCAGCTTGTTGTCGGGATCGGAGAGCGCTGGAGTAATCGGATAAGTTCCTACCGGACTTGCAGGCGTAGCTGTGGTTGTGAAAATGGCCGTGATGTTGTCCCCGTTCAGAATGCCGGTGAGGACGCCGTCAAACGCCGGGTTCGCTGCTCCATAAGTCCGCGACTTATTGTTAGCAATCACGCTGAGCAACGCCGGGGCAATGGTCAACGTTCCATTATTAGTTGTGACTGTGTAATTACCTAGCTTGTTGTCGGGATCGGAGA
>DASZFK010000695.1:0-6635 GCA_035939855.1 Candidatus Angelobacter sp. | reverse complement strand
CGCTTTCTGGAAGTGCTGGTCTGGGCTCCAGAAAGAATCGGGTAATGGAATTGGGTAATTTTGTAATTTGGTAATTTGGTAATTGAAAAAACAAGCTTTGCATCACGAACGAAAATTACCCAATTACCAACTTACCCAATCACCCAATGACTTCGCTCTTCCTAGCTACGCCCAGCAGAATCTGAAACAGCAGGAGCCAACGTTTCAGGTTTACAGTGATAAGAAAATTTTCCTTGGCATGTTCGTGGCCGTTCTTTCCAAGACCTGCAGCGAACTCGGGGTTGGTGAGAAGATAGCGCACTTGATAGGCACAACCCTCCACGGAATGAACCAGGACTCCGGTAAGCTTATGGACGATCTGAGTTGGAATACCGCCGACGGCTCCGGCCACGACTGGTTTCTGCTTCCAGAGACCTTCGGTTACAGTAAGCCCGAACCCCTCTTTAAGGGACTTCTGAACAATCACGGTTGAAGCCCGTTGCAAGGCATTGATTTCCAAGGCCGACCAGGGCGGCAGATTCAAGATGATGATATCGGGATCGTCACCCGCAGCATCCATCACTTCCTGCAACACTACGGCGCCTTCGGGATCGTCGGTAGCACCTCCGCCAGCCAGCACAAGCTGGCAATCCACGTATTTTTTGACCAGCTTGTACGCTTCTATTACGCCGACTGGATCTTTGAGCCGGTCGAAGCGCGAAATTTGAGTAATGATGGGCCGGGAACGGTCGATGCCAAAATCGTCGCAAACCTTGTTGATGTAGCTTTCTTCCAGTTCCCTGTTCTTCTCCGAAAGAGGATCAATCGAGGGGAAAAAGAGGTATTGAGGGATCGAGAGCCTGCGGGTAAAGGCAGGCGCAGAAAAGATGGCGGCATCGTATTGTTCCACCATCGGCCTTAAGAAATCCCATACGCCGGGATGGGGATTGGAAAGGTCGATATGGCAGCGCCAAATCCAGCGGCCACGCGTTTCCGATTTGGAGCGAACCAGCCCCACCGGTTGAGGATCGTGGATGACGAACAGATCATCGGCAAATTCCATGCGCTGACGGTTCTGCTCGTTGTAGGACATAAAGATATCCTGAATCTGCCGGGTGAGGTTGTAATCACCGCCATGCAGCGCGTTATGAAAGCCCTTGGTGACTTCGAAGAAGTCATTGCCGCCGGTAATGACATCCCAGCGAGTGGGAATCTCAAGTTCGTTCATGAGCGGGATGAGGCGGTTCAGGATTTCGGCCACACCGCCGCCCACAGCGGTCGAGTTCACCATCTTTACGGTCTTTCCGCGCAAGTGCCGCGCGAGAAAGCGAATCTCATCAAGCTCCGGCTTGCCAATGATGGCGCCATAATCGTCAAACCGGGGCGGCGGTGGAGGCAGTGGAGGCTCGACGCTGATCCGCGGATGTTTGCGCCGCTCGATGAAATGTGCCGGCAGGTCAGTCTGACGAAAACGCCGTTCCGCCATGCCGGGCGGAGAGCTCGCGGAAGATGGATGTGAATCGCCCTCGGGCTGCGTTTGCGGGTTATTTTTCATCTGATCGTCAACGGTTGCCGGATTCTGCTTATTCATCGGAAATGTCTCCCAACACCTGGCCTGAAATCAGGCGCGGCCAATCTCGCTCTCGATGGTGTGTAAGATGCTGCGACGTACACCTTCCAATGTAGAGGTATAAATGTCGATTTGGTTTAACCGGTTGGCTGCCTGGCGCATTTCCAATTCCTGATCGAGCCAGGCAGAAAAGTCGTTGGTATTGAGTTTGATCCGCAGGCGAGCATCGATAAAGTGATAGTAAATGCTGTGGATGCTGACTTTACGCATGCCGTCGGCAAACTCTTCCAGGTTGCGGGCAACATAGGGCGTCGGGATTACCACCACGTCAGCGGCCATAAGATAAAAAGGCTCCATGGCAACGCGGGTGGCGGCCCGTGGATTCTTTTGCAAATAGGTCTCTATCAGGTGCACCAGCCGCTCCCGCAAAGCTGGAATGGAGGTGAACTCGCGCACGTCAATGGAAGAGAGCCTCTCCGCCAGTTCAACTTCATTGCAGGCGGAAAATGCCCAATGAGCAAAGTCGTTGGAAAAACCTTCGCGAATGTAGTGATGCTCTTCCAAGGTCTGGAAGGTGTGCTGAAAAATCGAATTGTCGGGACAGGCGCGAATGGCCTCCAGCAGTTCCTGCAAATTGGTAGCCTTTTCCCGCCCAATCCGCAACAAATGCGATGCCGAGTTGAAATAAAAGGGTGAACCCGCCCAGCGCTGTCGCGTAGAGGGCAATTGCGGTGCGGTGGCCATGATTCTCCTCCAGCGTATTTGGAGAGATTTCTCCCCCGAATGGATTGTTCCCTAAAGCTTTGTAGGATGCCTGATATTCAAGCCCTGTTGTGCGAGGCGGCCAGAATCAGTGCCGGCGAAAAGTAGCGCTGGAGGGCGCAAAAAAGAAGGAGAAGCAGAGACCCAGAAGCAGCATCCAGGCCAAATTACCCTTTGCAGCTTCATCGGCAACCTTGATGTCGCCTCTGATATGAAATAAAAGCAGGGCAAAAACAAAGGTCGCCACAATCGTTCCCAGAACTCCGGCACGCACTCCAAATATCTTTGAAATCAACAGCAAAACACCGGTGAAAAGCAGCGGGGTCATGATTTGCCAGCTATGCCCTCGCGCCAGCGCACTGGCCAGAACCGCGACTAAACCACAGATCGACGCTCCGACCAGGGAGTCGACCATGGGCAAGAAATCCCGATGCCTGATGTCTACTGCCATAGGCTATGAATAGGATGCCAAAAAGCAAAACTGCTGTGGGAAAAATCGAGAGCTGGCCAAGCGCTTTTTGACGGTCCATTTCAGCCTGGAAGGCCTGTCCGTTCCGGCCTGCAAGCAGATTGGGGCACGACAACTATCTGAAAACACAAGCTATTTCTTCAATCGCTTTTTGCATGCCTCAAGACTCTATGGAATCTCAGAATCCAGCATCTACTCTGGATTCTGCTGGCTATTGCACCTTAACCACAGTATGTTTTCCTTTAGTTCCAGTGCGTTTCAGGCCATGCGAACTTCCGATCCATTCCTCTTTCAGCTTTTTTTTATTTTTGTTTGGGCAAAGCTCTTTGGAGAAGTGTTCGAGCGGTTTCACCTTCCGGCGGTTTTGGGCGAGATTCTGGCCGGCATGTTGATTGGCCCTTATGGCGCGGGCCTCGTGGTTCCCGACGACGCAATCTATTCTATTGCCCAGATTGGCGCTATTTTCCTTCTTTTTACAGTCGGATTGGAGACCCAGCCAAAAGCCCTGCTGAGCGTGGGACGCACGTCGCTTTATGTGGCCCTGGCAGGTGTTGCGCTGCCCTTTATTTGCGGGTTTGGCTACATGTTGTTGCGGCACGATCCCATTCATGAAGCGGCTTTCGTGGGAGCCGCCATGGTTGCCACGAGTGTAGGCATTACAGCGCGTGCGTTGAGGGACATGAGAGTGCTCCACCGCACCCCGGCACGCATCATTCTGGGTGCTGCAGTCTTTGACGACATCCTGGGAATGATCCTGCTGGGGGTCGTTATTGGCGTGATCTCCAACAGCAATACTCAGTGGGTGCAGCTTCTGATCACCTCTCTCGAAGCCGTTGGGTTTGCCTTGCTCATGATGTTTTATGCGCCTCGTATCGTCCGGAGAATCGAGCCGCGCATGGAAAGAATGTCCACTGAAAACGCGCCCTTGATTATTGCCATTGTCCTCTGCCTGGGACTTTCTTACGCGGCGGTGAAAATTGGCATGGCGGCCATCATCGGGGCATTCTTTGCCGGGCTGGCGTTCGCCGAATATTCTCCGCGATGGAACCTGCGTCCCAGGGCGGTTGCGATCAACGAGTTCCTCGCGCCATTTTTCTTTTTCAGCATGGGAGCGCGGTTGAACCTTGCGGTCTTTGATGGGCGGCTGATCGCCTCCGCCCTCATCATTTCGGCCCTGGCGTTCTTTTCCAAGCTGATCGGCGGAGGACTACCCGTGTTGCGCACCGGATGGAAGAACGCCTTAAAAGTAGGCGTCGGCATGGTCCCCCGGGGGGAGGTGGGGTTGATTGTAGCCTTGGTAGGGTTGCAAATGAACGTTGTTTCACCCGCGGCTTATGCCCTAGTAATTTTCATGACCGGGGCGACCACGCTGGTGTCGATGCCGCTGATGAAGCTCTTGTTTCGCGAGGACGCATTGCCGGAAGAGGAATTTGTCGAAAGGAGATCAGTCTGGTGAACCAAGTTTTGTTACTATTTCCGCTATGACAGATTGCCTGTTCTGTAAGGTCATCGCCGGCAGAATTCCTTCCAAAAAAGTCTATGAAGACGAACGAGCTTATGCTTTCGAAGATATCAATCCGCAAGCGCCTACGCACGTGTTGATCATTCCCAAGAAGCATATTGTGGGACTCAAGGAAGCCGAAGAAGCGGACGCGGAGCTGCTGGGTTATTGCCAGTTGGTTGCCGCAAAGATTGCGCGCCAACGCGGTATCGAGAGTGGCTATCGGACGGTCTATAACGTGGGGCCGGGCGCCGGACAGTCGGTGTTTCATCTGCACCTGCATTTGCTGGGCGGAAGAGCTTTGGGCTGGCCTCCAGGATAGACATTGCAACAGGGTTGATTATCTATATACCGACATTCGTACTCATAGGAACAGTACTGAAATCTCGTGTGCTACCCTGTCATTTCATGATATAAAAACTGTAATCATCCCCCCAGGTATAAAATGTCCTGCCTTGCCACAGGCGGGTTTGCGCATCATCATGAGGAGGCAAATGTCAGAGTCAAGAACGGGAAAACGATTTCCACTCGAATTGCCTATTCGCATACGGCAAAAGGGCGACGCAGTCGACAGTGGAACCACGGCTGACGTGAGCGCCGCGGGTGTTTACATCCAGGCCAACACCGATTTGGCAGTAGGTTCTCCGATTGAATTTGACATTACCCTTCCCGCCAAAGTCCTTGGAACCCCTAGCGACGTTGAGGTGCATTGCTCCGGCCGCGTGGTGCGGCGGGAGGGCGGTTCGAAAGCCGCCAGGGGGAAAAAGAGAAGTGGCGTAGCATGCGTGATTGACGAATACAAGTTCATTCGCAAGAGCAAAGGAACCAAATAATGCTGAAGATCATTCTGGCTGACAATCAAGCCATCTTCCGCACGGGCGCAGCCAAAGTTCTGGCCGTGGAAGACGATCTGCGTATTGTGGCCCAAGCAGAAAACTCAGAGAAAATGATGATGGCGCTGGAAAAATTCCATGCGTCCGTTTTGATCTTGAGCTCCGATATGCATCCCAGCCTGCAGGCTGTTGTGGAATCGGCTCGCAAGTTCAAGACCAAGCTGGTGATCATCGCCGATTCCGGCCAGGACGCCCGCCATTACCTGACCAATGGCGTGCATGGCGTGATCTACCGCAATGTGAGCGGAGAGTCCCTGGTGCAGTGCGTCCGCAAGGTCAACAAGGGCGAAACCTGGGTACAGGATACGGTCGAGAGCAAGGAGACCGCCGAAAATGACCTGGTAGGAGCACGTGTCCGCGACCGCCTTACGGCTAAAGAGTTGAAGATCGTGGCTTTGATCGTACAGGGCTATAAAAACAAGGAAATCGCCTCACAGCTCGGGACGACTGAACAGGTCATCAAGAACTACCTTCGCAATGTCTATGACAAGATCGGAGTTTCCGACCGGCTGGAGCTGGCGCTTTTCACCATACACCACCGCATTCTTGCAGAGGCGGCAGCCACATCGGTAGCAACTGTCACTCCGCGATAGTTTTGGTTTTAGCGGGTCGCAGATTTTTCACTGCTCTTGAGCAGTTCGTTCACAATGGTTACGAGTTCCTCAGGGTTAACGGGCTTCTCCAGGTAGAGGTCAGCCAAAGGCTCGGCAGCCTGAAAAGCTTCGGCTACGTAGCCTGAAACCACGACAACCGGCATGGAACTGTGGCTCTTGGCCGCCTGCACCACAGCCCGCCCGTTGGCATCGCCCAGCCGCCAGTCGGTTACCACGGCATCGTAAGTATTGTTTTGGATCTTCTCCATAGCATCGCGCGCCGACGTGGAGGAGGTCACCTTGTGTCCGGCAGCTTCCAGAATGGCACACTTCAGGGTAACAACGTGCGGTTCGTCATCCACACACAGGATTTTTGCCATGAGAGGCGTCCTTGCTCGACCCCACTGCGGGAGTGCAGCATCGGGGAAGATTTACCTAGGCTGCTCTTATTCTGATGCACGATTCAGGCCTAAGTCAACGAGAATTCCTTGCAATAGCATTCAGCAGTCAGCACTCGGCATTCAGCCCGCAACCGTTTTGGGCCAAAAGGAACACAGTACCGTGGGCAATGGTTGCGGGTACCCGTCCCTTCGGCTTGCACCTCAGTGCAGGCTGGCCGTGATCGGGTGACCGGGGTGATCGGATTCACTCGAATTCTCAATCGAGAGGGCCAATCCCAGTTTTTCGCCCACCGACTTACCTTGGCTGAACAGCAGCAGGTAGTCTGGTCCGCCGGCTTTGGAATCTGTGCCGGACATGTTAAAGCCGCCAAAAGGATGTGCTCCTACCATGGCTCCCGTTGACTTACGGTTGAAATACAGGTTGCCGGCGTGGAACTCATGCCGGGCACGTTCCAGCTTTGCCCTGG
>DASZFK010000694.1:0-6529 GCA_035939855.1 Candidatus Angelobacter sp. | reverse complement strand
CAGAAGGGACATGGCGTGGCCTTCGGTGACCTGCGAAATAACGGCCAGGAAGATATTTTTGAGGTGATCGGGGGAGCGTACGCGGGTGACACCTACCAGAGTGGGCTCTTCGCCAATCCCGGGCATGAAAACCACTGGATTACTCTGGAACTTCAAGGAGTGCAGACGAATCGCGCGGCATTTGGCACAAGGGTTTGCGTGAAAGTGCAAATGGCAGAGGGCAGCCGACGAATCTACCGAACAGTCGGCTTCGGCTCGAGCTTTGGTCAAAACCCTTTTCGGCAACATATCGGTTTGGGCCACGCAAAAGCAATTTCTGATATCGAGATCACTTGGCCGACATCGAAGTTAGTCCAGCATTTCAAGGGCCCGCCGCTTGATTCGTTCTTCCAAGTGCGAGAAGGAGATTCAGAGCTGCACCGCCTAAAGCCCCAGCAGTTCGCTTATCCACTCTACCCTGTCATGCACAATGCTCATTCACGCTGAGATACATCGAAAGTTTTGATCCGGACGGGGGTGCCGTCCGGCAGCTGACTGATGGTATCCACACGCCAGCAAAGAATGCCAAGGTCGCTGATACCCACCGTCATGTGGGATCCTACGCTCTCCGCCTGAACTTCCGAAGAAGCAATAAGGAACCGTCGGTGTTCGTCGTTTCTCTGGGTCCATAGGGTTATGCTTCCCGCAGAAAACGGAATTTCATTTTAGGCTTCAAAAATGGGATCGATCATTAGCAAATCTTGTCTATTATCAAAATTGTGAAACTATTTTGCAAGAGTATGCAAGCTCATGCCGTTTGTTGGCCGCACCGTCGCCGATGCCGCAGATATCGCTTGCTGACGAGCTAAGTCGTGCAGGATAATCTGTCGGATGGCGGCCGTCTAGTCAACCCTCAATCATGATCTGTCCTTCTTGCAAAGGCGAAAACCCTGCGGGCGCCCACCGCTGTGGTCAATGCGGAGCAGTTCTGCACGCCTCCGAAGCGGGCAAAGCATTAAGTGGCAAAGATTCTGAAGCAGTATTGGATGGAGAGAATAAGCCGAAGCCAGCTTCGGAGAGTCGACCGTCTGCCCGATCAGGTCCCCAAGACGATCGAACAATGGACGGAGTTGCTCCCTCCTCGCGCTCTCGTGCGCAGGATGAACCCAACGTATCGACAATGAGCAAGACCCCTTCGGGTGCTGATCTTTTGGATGATCGCACAATGGATAGCTCCGAGCCGAGCGTGCTCAGGGGGAGAGATGACGCTCTGCCACCAGCTTCTGGAATCAAGTCTTCGACCAGGAGCAGGGCGAGCAGCGCGGTAAACCTTTCAGGGAGTCTCGAACCAGGGACGGACTTTGGCCCAAGGTTCCGAATCGAACAGCTGCTGGGCGCGGGCGGCATGGGCAAGGTCTACAAAGCGTTCGACAAGGAACTGTCGCGCACGGTGGCGCTCAAAACCCTGCTGCCAGAACTGATCAGCGATCCGCTTCTAACGCAACGGTTTAAGCAGGAGTTATTACTCGCCAGCAAGATCTCCCACAGAAACATTCTGCGTATCCACGACCTCGGCGAGGTCGATGGCGTGAAGTACATCAGTATGGCCTTCATCGAAGGAAAGGACTTGAACCAGTTGCTGAAGGAGGAGGGGCCGCTCCCCCTCGAGCGCACGCTTAAAATCGCAAGGCAACTGTGCGAAGCACTCGACGCCGCTCATGCCGAGGGAGTGGTCCATCGCGACTTCAAGCCGCAAAACGTCTTGGTCGGAAATAATAACCAGGTGTACGTCTCCGACTTTGGATTGGCGACCTCGTTGGAAACTGCAAAGATGGGCATGACGCGCACCGGCGCACTCATGGGTACGCCACGCTACATGTCACCGGAACAGGTGGAGGGAAAACAAGTCGACAGCCGGTGCGATCTGTACTCTCTGGGGTTGGTGCTGTACGAAATGGTGACTGGAGCGGTTCCCTTTTCCGGAGAATCGACTTGGCAGTTGATGTATCAGCGCGTCCAGGCGATGCCAAAGGACGTGAAGCTAGTCAATCCAGCTCTGCCAGACCATGTGGCGCGCGTCATCATGCACTGTCTCGAGAGAGACCCGGCTGATCGCTACCAGAGTGCCAAAGAGATCTTGGCGGATTTGGACGCAGGACGAAGCCCTTCGCTCCCTCCCCTTGGGTCGCGATCGGTGCAGATCAACCTCCCCGTGGTCGATAAACGCTGGTGGTATGCCGCGGGAGGCGGAATGCTCCTTCTGGCCGGCCTGCTACTTGCGATTCCAAGAACAAGACACTGGGTATTTGCAGGTTCCAACCTTGGGACCTCCGTTCCCAGTTTAGGTGGGCTTCCGTCAACATCGCAGGCAAAGTTTGTGGCCGTCCTGCCCTTTCGTGTGCTGGGGGATCAGCCGTCGCTGGGATACGTAGCCGATGGATTGGTCGAAGCTATGTCAGCGAAGCTTTTCCAGTTGAAAGATGTACGCTTAGCCTCTTCGACGGCGGCTGCCAAGATGGACCCAAAGACCCCACTTCCGCAAGTGGCGAAGGCACTAGGCGTGAACTTGATTGTACATGGAACGGTACAAGGTTCAGGCGATAATCTTCGGGTCACAATCAATCTGGACAATGTGGCTGAAAACCGGCTGGTGTGGAGCAAGGAGTTCGCGGGTGTAACCGGCGATCTGCTGACCATAGAGGATCAGATCTATGCGCAGTTGGTGGACGTGCTCGCCCTCAAGCCGAGCAACGCGGAACTGGCGCGCGCCACCGCCCATCCTACCCAAAACATAGAGGCGTACGAGTCTTATCTCAAGGGCCGCAACGCCCTACGTGGTCAACAGGATCTCAAGAACGTGCGGACAGCTATCAGTTTCTTCGAGCAGGCTTTGAAAAAGGATTCCAGTTTTGCCCTGGCCTACGCGGGTGTCGCCGATGCCAGTTTGATGATGTATCGTGAGACAAAGGACGCCTCCTGGTCAGCGAAGGCCTTAGGCGCGGCGCAGCAGGCGCGGGCGTTGAGTGAGGATCAACCTGAAGTTCACTTGGCCCTTGGAAGCGTCTATCGGGCCTCGGGTCGGAATGCGGAAGCCATTGTCGAACTGAGGCGGGCTCTCGAGCTCGCTCCCAATTCCGATGAGGCGTACCGGCGTCTCGCAAAGACCTACCTGGCTAGTGGTCGCGGTGGTGAAGCAATCCAGGCCTTCCAGAAGGCTGTCGAAATAAATCCTTATTATTGGGTCAATCAGAACGACCTGGGAAACGCCTATTATCAATTGGCTGATTATGGAAAGGCTGCTGAATCCTACCGGCGAGTGATTGAACTCGATCCAAATAATCCATATGCGTACAACAATCTGGGTGCAGTTTTGGTTCAGGGTGGAAAGTTTCAAGAAGCTGTTGAGCCCCTCCAAAAAGCTTTGCAATCTAACGCCGGCGGACAGGCTTACAGCAATCTCGGCATTGCCTATTTTTACTTGAAGCAGTATGACAAGGCCATCCCTGCCTACGAAAAGGCCGTTCAACTTGTGCCGACTTCCGATATGTTCGTGGGGAATCTTGCGGAAGCCTATGACTTGGTCGGGCAAAGAGATCGTGGGCAGGCGACGTTTGAGCAGGCCATTTCGCTCGCCTATAAAGAGCTTCAGGTTAACCCCCGTGACGCTGGCACGAAGGGCAGACTAGCGCTCTGGTATGGCAAAAAGGGAGACGTGCGGCAGGCTCAGAAGTTCATCGCGGAAGCCCGTGCGATTGATCCTAACAATGCGGACTTGATCTATTATCAGGCCCAGGCTTTCGCCTTGGCCAACGATAATGCCAACGCCTTAGCGGCTCTCCGGAATGCATTTAAGAGGGGGCAGCCTCCTGCAATCGCTCAGGCTGAGCCAGATTTGCAAAGCCTGCAAAAGGACCCCGCCTTCCAGCAGCTCGTTAAGGAATTTGTAAAAGAAAATTAGTTTGGAGCTTTGTTGCGGCGAAGTCGAAGGAGGCCCATCGCTCCGAGCCCGGACAGCAGCAGAATCATCGTTCCAGGCTCAGGCACGTTCGAAGTGAACGTCACGTCCGTCCCGTTGCTTCCGAGGGTGAGTCCCCGCAATTCGAAAAAGAAACTGCCGAAAATTTGGTTCCCTATTTGGGTCCCATCCCCGCATCCGTCGCAGGCCGACAGAGGGAATATGGTCCCACCTGACATGAGAGCTTCGAACCCTGGCACTATGGTTGTTACGGTCGGAAATGCAGAGCCGGCCAACGCGGTAAATGGTCCCTGCTCTGTAGTGAAAGTCACAAGGAAATTGGTGATTGTCCCCTCGTTGATAAAGAAGGATGGGGAAGCGAAATTGACAGTCGTTATATGGAAGGTCTCTGATCCGGGCCAAAGAGTCTGATCACCACTACCCAGCACACCAATCGCCGGGTCAACCGAATCTGCCAGCGCTGCGGAGGATGACAGTCCTAGGAGCATCAAAACCAAGAACCAGCGAACGTTTTTCATAAGCCTCTCCGAACAAAAATGCACTTCTCCCGGGACACTGCACTTCAGCAATCTAGCCACCCAATCTCATCACTTGACCAGAAAACATCGCCTTTGTTTGTAATAGTTTAGTCAGGCTGACCTAGAGTCGCAGCTTGACGTACGCAAAACTTTTCCCAGTAAGTGATAAGAAGTTCTTAAATCATGCAAACTCAACAACTAACAGCAAATTGCACACCCTCAGATTTACTCGCTGCGTCAATCTGCTGAGTATCGGGAGAGCTTAGATCACGCAGGGCGTCGCCGTTGACGGACGCCAACTAGCGCGAGCAGACCCATTCCGAAAAGCAGGAGGGAGGCCGGCTCCGGGGCCGCCCCTGGTGGATCAGTTGCAACCACCGTGTAAATTCCAGCCGCACTGCCAACTCCAATGCCGAGCGTAGAAAAAGTCCCAAGTTCCATGGTTGGAGTGGGAGCTGAGGCGGACCAAGAGTAAAGGCTCTGATCAACGGCGAAGAGACTGAAACTTTTCGAACCTGCCACACCTTGGCCAATGAAGCCATTGTAGAAATATACGGTGAGGTTTTCCCATGTACCGTTAACATCGACCGGCAAATTGGTGAAGTCAAACCCCAAGCGGTTTCCCCCGCTCGGAGTTGGATGTTGAGGCAGGGAAAAGCTCGCCTTGAAGGTTCCCTGGGGCTCCGGACCGCTGATCTGGTAATTCACTATGGAATCAGCGAATGCAGAGGATGCACCTGCCAGTAGAATCACGGCGGCTACAGCCAACAGTAGTAAGCGACCACTGGAATTCATAGAGTCCTAATTCTGGCACATTACTGTTACATTCTTTACGACCGCCGCAAGCAATAAAACTACCAATCAGCTACTGTGGGCGCAGACAAGACGACTCATGCTTTGAGCAAGCGCCCAGACCCAGCAGCTAAGATGGTGCACGTTGTATACCAATCTAAGCCCTCTCATAACAAAAGACTTAACTTCGATCAGATTACAAGTTCGTAAAAATGTTTGCATATATCTGGCAATCGCTTGGGTGTCGTAGTTGTAGAACTCTTAGAACCTCATTCCGGACTCCTTTGCACGCAAATGGGCTTGGCTGCTTCCCCGCTGACCTCGTCCCCGGCACCGAAAGAATCTCATACGGCCCGCTATTATTTCGGGCTCCAGCGGGAACCGGATACCTGCGGGCCAACGTCCAGTAGAGTCCCGATCCGCTCACCCTTCCACGCATTCCAAAAAATAGGACCTGCCGGGTACGGCGTACCGTCGGGACGCAAATTCGGGCTTCAACAGATTGTTGGCCTCTGCCGCGCGGCACCAAAGTATCCACCATTCAGAAGGGTATACAAGAGTGGGGATTTGGGGGACTAGATGCCCCGAGATTAGTTATGATGGAAACAATATAAATGGCGTGTTGGATCGAACGCCAAGGGGTCATAACCAATGTTTCAGACGCCGAACTCGAGAACGCTCCCCCATGCAAGGTGTCTTTCCGCCACGATTAGTCTTCTTCTGCTGCTGGGTTTGGTTTCCACTGCGGGGTGCAAACGGGATCCTTCTGCGCAGGCTGAGAAAGCTTATGAGAGGGCCCAGGATCTGCTGAAACAGAATAAACCAGAGGCGGCGATCATCGAACTGGGCCGCGCCATCCAGGCCAAACCGGACTTGGCTAAAGCCCATCACGATCTTGCAAAACTCTACTTCGAGCGGGGCGACATCAAAGGCAGCTTTCTCGAATACTCTCTCGCGGTTCGCTATAACCCCCAAGACCAAGAGGCTTATCAGGTCATGGGTGAATTGTTGCTAACAGCACGAGAGTTTGCCAAGGCGAAGGATACAGCCTCGCAGATCTTGACTCGGTGGCCGGACGACCGGCGTGCGAAGCATTTCTTGGCGGAAAGCATGATGGGGCTCGGGGATTGGGAGAAGTCGCGAAAGCTCGTGGAACAAAACGCGGCTGAGGAACCGGATGGCGCCCGCGCACAATTTGATCTTGCAACTCTGCTAATCCATGACAAAAAGTGGCCTCCGGCGGAAGAGCAGCTTCGTCTGAGCT
>DASZFK010000693.1:0-12900 GCA_035939855.1 Candidatus Angelobacter sp. | reverse complement strand
GGATCACTGCCAATCCGAGCCTGATTGCGGCCTGTTTGACTGGGGGCGCAGTCATTACCATCCCCCGGCCCTGAGGACGATCAGGCTGGGTAACTACAAGTTGGATATCGAAGTTGTGAGCAGCAAGTTTCTCAAGCGAGGGAACAGCAAACTCGGGAGTGCCGCAAAACACCAGCTTCATTTCCACTCGCCCAGCCGCATCAGCTTTTTGATCTTGCGCTTGATCAGGTCACGCTTAAGGGCGCTGATGTGGCTGATAAACAGCTTTCCGTTCAGGTGATCGGTCTCATGGAGAAAAGCGCGGGCCAGCAAGCCTTCGCCGGTCTGCTCAAACCACTTGCCTTCAAGGTCCTGGGCGCGAATCGTCACTACATTGGCGCGCGAGACGTTTTCCCGGAAATCCGGCAGGCTCAGGCATCCCTCGCCGCTGACCTGCTTGCCCTCCTCGCCGATGATCTCGGGGTTGATCAACACCAGCTTGGCGTTCGGGTCTTCCTTGAAGGTAACGTCGATCACTACAATACGCTTGCTGATGCCGATCTGCGGAGCGGCCAACCCCACGCCATGCGCGTGATACATCGACTCAAACATGTCGTCCGCAAGTTTGCGGAGTTCATCATTGAATTCAGTAACAGTTTGCGAGGGCGTCTCCAGCACGGGATCGCCATATTTCACAATTGGATAGATCATCTCTTTGAAGGGGTTGTCAAAATTCCTGTAGTTGTTTTTTGTAACCTGCAAAATTCCTCAGAGTTTCTGTCATCGAGTCACCGCCAAACTTCTCCAGGACGCATTTGGCCAATGTAAGCGCCACCATGGCCTCCGCTGCGACCCCCGCGGCCGGCACAACGCACACATCCGAGCGCTCATAAGCCGCCTTGACTGGTTCTCGAGTTTCAAAATCTACCGACTCCAATGGACGCCGCAGAGTGGAAATCGGCTTGAGATAACCGCGGACCAGAATGTCCTGGCCGTTGGAAATTCCTCCTTCAATTCCTCCTGCATGATTGGATTTGCGTGTGAATCTCGTGAAATTGCCGGCGTTCCCAGTCTTGGAGTAACCGATTTCGTCATGCACGGCTGAGCCAAAAGAGAGTGCAGATTCAACTCCAGTACCGATCTCTACACCTTTGACTGCCTGCAACGACATGACAGCCATCGCCAGTAAGCCGTCGAGTCTTTCATCCCACTGCGCGTAGGTGCCGAGTCCTGGAGGGATGTTGTGCGCCACTACTTCAAAGACGCCACCGACGGAGTCGCCGGTTCGCAACGCCTGGTCTACTTCCGCTTTCATGCGCTGTTCGGCCTCGGGATCGGCGCAGTTAAGTAGGACTTCGTCTTTACCATCCAACTCCTTGATTCTTTCCCAAGGAACTTCCGCATTGCTCAGCGTAGCCTTGCCCACAGCGATCACATGGCTTAATACTTCAATTCCGAGTTCTCGTAAAAAGAGCTTGGCCAGTGCCCCAATCGCCACTCTGGAAGTGGATTCCCTGGCCGAAGCCCGCTCCAGTACATACCGTGCTTCGGGAAAGTTATACTTCAGCGCGCCTGCCAGATCGGCATGACCAGGACGCGGAGACCCCACACGTTTATGCTTCGCCGGATCGCCCGGTTCCACCGATAGAGACTCCTGCCAGTTCTTCCAGTCACGGTTCTCAATCAGGATCGCGATCGGCGAACCAATCGTCTGTCCATTTCGGACGCCCGAAAGGATGTGGGCCGTATCCCTCTCGATCTTCATGCGGCCGCCACGGCCAAAGCCCTGCTGTCTCCGCCATAATTCGTGGTCAATGAAGCTCTGCTCGATCTTCAAGCCAGCAGGAAGCCCCGAGAGAAAAGCAACCAACGCTTCTCCGTGAGACTCACCGGCAGTGAAATAGCGCAACATAGTGAAAACTATTGATTCTATCTGAAGCGCGCAAGGATGAGAAAAGTTGACAGTGTATCTTGATTCCGGTACGTGTATTCCGTGGGAATTGAGAGGCTTGTTTGAACATAAAGCGCCCAGGATGAAAACGTGTAACACAGCACGGCTCTCCTGAGGTGGGCAAGGAACTTTAGTTTTTAAGCCGGGAGCGAGGCATTAGGCTTGGCTTCAGCCACTGAAGGTATCAGGGCAGACTTTAGTCGTGCCGAATGTGATCAAGAATGATCGGCTTTAGCCGCAATACTGTTCACTTAAGGAGCAAACGTGAATGGGATCTTCCACATACCAGCGCCGGAGGCGCGAAAGAAGTTAGCCCAGCGCGTAAGCGCTGGGAAAAGAAGAAGAAACAGAGATAAGCCCCGGCAGGGGCGGCACAGCTTTACCTCATCTCAGAGATAACTTATAAGGTTCTCCTGTTTCTTAAGTGAACAGTATCGGCTTTAGCCGCTCCGTTTTTGCTTTTGATAAATTTGCGCTCGATACGTGCAACAATGCCTCATCTAAATATTCTTTCGGGTTTCGACAGTGGCAGCGGCTAAAGCCAGGCTTCAACCCGTTGCCACGTTGCTTGGGAAATCGAGCAACCTACTTTTCATCTTGTCAGCACTTGCCAAAAACGCTTCGCCAACGGCTCATTCAACGGCCTGTCACACAACTGCACTCTTTCGTAGCTCAACGATTTCTTCATCCGAGTAACCGATCTCCCGCAATACTTCGTCCGTATGTTCCCCCAGCATGGGAGCGCGCTGCCTTATGCTTCCAGGCGTGGCCGAGAGGCGCACAGCCGTATCAGCCAATGGTACTGGCTTCGGCGCTCCCGGATACTCGACGTAGCGCAACAGTTCACGCGCTTTGACCTGCGGATCGTCCAACACCTCCCCAAGATCGAGCACCGGACCGGCGGGAATGCGCGCCTTCTCGAGTTCGGCAATGGCTTCCGTAACGGCCCGGTTTTCGAGCCAGGCATTCATAGCTTCCGTGATGACTTCGCGATTATCGGCGCGCATCAGGTCGTTGGCGAACCTGGGATCGGAGATGAAATCTTCGCGGCCTATGAGCCGAGCCCAGCGGGCAAACATCTCGCCGCCAATGACCAATACAATCAGCCATCCATCCTTTGCGCGGTATGCATCGGCAGGCGCTGTGTAGAAGCCGGCATTGCCTCGCTGTTCGCGCTTCGTGCCCAACACATGCCGTTCTGCCAGCATGGCCTGCATGAACGTGACGCCCGTAGCCAGCAGAGAACCATCCACGATCTGGCCCTGACCCGTTTGTGCGCGATGATATAGAGCCACCATGATTCCAAAAGCTGTGTGCAGGGCGGTGCCATAGTCCTCAAAGCTGACCACGTCACGGATTGGCGCTCCGGGAAATCCAGTCAAGCTCATCGCCCCGGACATGGCTTGCACCACAGTATCGAAACCCACGCGATTGGCATACGGCCCATCCGGACCAAAGGTGGAAATACGCGCGAGGATAATATCCGGCTTGATTGCCCGGAGAGCATCATAATCGAGCCCCATTTTCGCCATTACCCCAACAGGCAAGTTCGCCAATACCACATCGGCCCGCTGCACAAGACGCCGGATGATTTCAGCAGAACCCGTTTTGGAAGTATCGAGGGTCAGGCTGCGCTTATTCCGATTCAAGGAAAGAAACGCGCCGCCCTCGCCCTCGTCCGTCACCGGCCCCGGATAACGGTCTTCGCTTCCCTGCCGCCGGTCAATCCGTATAACGTCCGCACCCATGTCAGCCAGCAACATGCCGCAATAGGGCCCGGCAATAAACCGTCCAAAGTCAATGACACGAATTCCCGCCAAAGGACCTGGGTTGGGCATCGGGTGATTCTAAACAAAAATGATTTCTTGTGCCTCCAGTCCTGATGCCACGAATACCCTCACGATAGATCGTCATCCCAACAGCCTGCCCTGAGGCGTCAACCGAAGGGCTCTCCCTGTGGGCCAGCGAGGGGGGAGCGGAGAGCCTGCCCTGAGGTATTAGCCGAAGGGGACCTTGCGGGTCAGCGTTTTGGCTAAACTGCGCTCTTTGGCGCAATGCTACTGCGCGATAGTGCGCAATGCTGAAGAAGGTAGGCAATGGAAGTCCATGGCAATCTGTTGGTTATCAAACATCCAACGCCATAGCGATTATGGCAGCCAACCTGCAAATGAATGTGCGAGAGCGGCAGTTCCAAAAGGGTGCCACGCTCATCTATACTCAATAGGAAGCAATAATGATTAAGACCAATCGAAATTCCGTACTAAGAAACTTTGGCGATTTTCTGAGAAAAGACGCAGGAGAAGTATTCAAGAAGTTGGCAGCCGATCAGGTCTCGCGTCCGCAAGCAGCCCCTAAAACCACTTCAACTTCCGGCCCATCGCCTACGAAACCCGTTAAAGGACGCCTCCTCTATTTTCCTTCCAGACCCTGTTTGAAAACATAGAATCTGGCGCCATTTTTCTCGCGATTTTCATCGACCAGAGAGAGCACAATCCTCCTCTGCGGTTTCCGCAATGCCAGTGCCTCGAAGCGGTTTCTGCGTGCTCTGCGGTGTAATTCGTGTTTATTCGCGTGCATTCGCGGCTAAATGGTTTTAGGGATGTTTTGGCAGATCACCCGATCACCAGATCACCCGATCTCCCGATCTCCCAAGTTGCCTATAATGCATCATGGAGAAACCAGAAATGACTGCTGGTATTGATGCCTACAAACTAATGTCCGAGTATTACGACGGCGCGTACGGCGCAAAAAAAGACCTCGCCGACCTTCCTTTTTATACTTCGTTGGCCAAGCGGATTGGCGGCCCTGTGCTTGAGATCGCCTGTGGCACAGGCCGCGTGCTGTTGCCCATAGCCCGGCAGGGAATTCAGATTCACGGAGTCGACAATTCGCCCGCGATGCTCAATGTCCTCCGAAGAAATTTGCAAACGGAGCCGGAAGCAGTGCGGAAACGGGTCTCAGTTTCCGGCGGTGACATGAGGAATTTCCGGCTTGGAAAAAAATATCCCCTGGTCATCATGCCGTTTCGTCCCATGCAGCACATGCACACCCTCGAAGACCAGATTGCCGCGCTTAAGACTGCCGCCCATCATCTGGATGAAGATGGAGTCCTGGCCTTCAACGTCTTTTATCCGAAATACGATGTGATGTTTTTGTCCATAGGCGAAGAGATTCTCGATATGGAGTGGCCGTTGCAGTCGGACCCAGCCAAAACTGTGAAACGTTACTTCAAAAAAGAATTTGTCGACAAGATAAATCAGACCTTCAGAGGAACGTTTATTTTTCGCACCTTCCACGGAAGCGAGCTTATCAAAGAAGAAACCGAGCCTATCCAATTGTCGTACTACACCTATCCGCACGTCCGGGCCCTCTTTCTGCTGACCGGTTTGGAGCCGGTAGAGGAGTATGGATCATTTTCGCAAGAGCCTCTCGACAATAGTTCCACTGAGATGATTTTTATCGCCAAAGCCTCTCCAGCAAAGATCACGGCAGGAACCGACTATTTCCGTTCGGGCGGCAGCGTGCATGGTCCCAAGCGAGACTAATCCCCAGCGATCGCGAGTGCGACGTTAGTATCAAGGGCACGGATCGCGTTGTTTATTTCTCGCTGGATTTCTGTTTCGACAACGCGACTCTCCAAAATAATCGGGACATGAGGAGGAATCAGGGCGGCAACCCGGCGGAAGGCCATCACCGCTTCGAGAGATAGAGGGTCATGTTTGCTTTGAGCATTGACCTCACTTATATGCAACTGGCGGAGTCTGTCTCTGAATTGCAGAAGAATTTGTGCGGCTTCGCTCATGGTGGGATCGACTTGGCGAGCATGGCCAATGTCAAAACACAAGCAAGCTCTGGGAAGCACCTCAAATATCTCAGCTAAGTCGGAAGCAGTTTGGCCTATCGGTTTTCGGATATCCATGTTTTCCACGTAGAGCAGTTCACCAAATCTGTTCCACTCCGCCATGCGATGCATAGCGTCGGGATGGGCGATGATAGGCCAGTTACGCTGCTGAAAAACTGCTAACAGCTCAAGCGCGGTGTTTTCATAATCTGGTTCCAGCGCACTGGGTGCATGGACAGAGATGTACTCAAACTGATGCAGGTCAAGATTGTTCAGCAAGTGCACCAGCGCAGGCAATTCGTTCTGCCGCAAGGCGGAAAGCTCTACAGCATTTGCGGTTTTGCCCCTCAGCAACGCAAGGCCATGCTGTACATCGCCACGTGCGAGCGCCCCTGTGGAGAATCCGATAGGAGGCATTAAAAAACTCCGTACTTACGGGTAAGCGGACCAAATTTAGGATTTTCAAAAAACACTTGGTCGAGAGCTCGTTCGAAAGTTGAACTGACTTTCCTTATTCTCTCAAATATTTCGTCGTTGCGAGAATTCTCCGCCCGAAGTGATTTCAGGTGTTCACGCAATTCTTTATCGTCCATGATTTCAAGGAATTCAGCGTAGGAGGAGAAAAGATCTCTTAGAACCCAATCCGCGACTGAGAACTGCTGGGTCAATCTTGCGAGGATTTCCAAAGGAGATTGCTTCACGAATTCTCGAATGTATTGGACAAGATTCAACTTTATAACATCTTTTTGTGTGGAAATGGTGGCTTGTAATTTGGGATCAAGATAACAACTGAAACAAAGCAATAGCCCTGAGGCAAAGATTAGTTTCCTCGACATTCTGAGCTTGGCATTTCTGAGTCCCCAGCCTTCCCCTCCCCTATCCCGTTGCTTGCTGGCAAAATCCACAGCCATTGTGCGCCAGAAACGGACGATATCATTCAGGAGAAAGCGCGGAACTCGATATGCTTTACGGTCATCTGTCAGGAGATGTGTGTCCTCTTCCAAATATCGGTTGATTACAGCCTTGATCACTCGCTCATAAGCCTGAACCTCCTTGCCGATTGCTAACGATTCAAGCAGCAACAAAACACGCTGCGTGGTATTTTTATTGCTATCAGCTTGCCCTCCGATCTGATGAATAATTTCATGGCTGAATGCTAAGTTTCCAAAAACTCCAGTCTGGCCGGGCGATGGAAATCGCTCGTTATGCTTTTTCAGAACTCGGTCAATCTCTTGGGCAATCCTCAGATGGTCTGAGTTGCTTGCCCATCAACCAAATAGGTCCAATCGAGATCGCTGCCTGTAGTCCACTCACCTCTTGCAAGTGAACCGAACACTACAAGACTCGCAGTGTCAGATGCATACGTATAGGGCTGGCTGACTTCCCCGCTCAATATCTCATCAAGCTGTCGACCGCGCTCTATGGCATTTGTGCGGGCAGTGCCGAGTGTAGGGTTGTTAAAAAACGGCACTATATGCGTTGGACTCGGATCCAGATTCATTCGCGACATTTTACGACAACATTCGCCCAAGTTTTGTCTCAGAGATGGGAGCTTCGTTAGTTGGGACAATCGTTCGATGCATCTCAACTTGCAAAAGACGGACTGTTCTCTGACGTACCGCTGAACAGCCTTTCTTACTTTTCCACTCCCAGGCTCTTCGGCAGCACCCGCACGAATTCACCATATACAATATTTCCCATGCATCGGAAGCCAACCAGAGCCTATCATGCGTTTGTGTACGCCTGCATTCTTTTTTGTTCTGTATACGGATTTATTCCTAACCTGCTTTCTGACACGCGACCCTTGCCGGAAGATACCGGGGCGGTCCACCTATATCAACTCTTGACCAAGCTGCATACCACGGCCCGCATCATGCACACCCTCGCCCATCCCGATGACGAAGATGGCGGCATGATGACCCTCGAAGCACGCGGACACGGCGCCACCGTCTTGCTCTTCACCGTAAACCGGGGTGAAGGCGGCCAAAACAAATTTGGCGCGGAAAGCTCCGATGACCTGGGCATCCTGCGCACTCTGGAACTGCTGCAGGCCGATAAGTATTACGGTGTCGAGCAACGGTTTTCGAGCGTGATCGACTTTGGTTTTTCGAAAACCGCCGAAGAGACCTTCAATAAATGGCATGGCCATGACATCGCGCTTGGCGATATGGTGCGCGTGATTCGCACTTTTCGTCCCGATGTCCTGATCTGCCGTTTCCAAGGCTCCAAAATCGATGGCCACGGCAATCATGAAGCCTCCGGTGTGCTCACTCGCGAAGCCTTCCGCGCAGCCAGCGATCCCAACAAATTTCCGGAGCAGATTAAAGAGGGCCTGCTGCCCTGGCAGCCCAAAAAACTCTACATGCGGCCGGGCGACGACGTTACCGTAAGGCTTGATACCGGAGCTTACAGTCCACTGTTGGGCATGGCCTACGCGCAGTTTTCCCTTGAGGGGCTGGCGCATCAGACTTCGCAAGGCACGGGCGGAATCCGAGTCTCTCCCGGACATCGCTACTCGTCTTACAAACTCGCTGACTCCATACTGGGGAGCGTCGCATCCGGGCAGCACGAGAATGATCTTCTGGATGGAATTGATACTTCGTTGCCCGCGCTGGCTTCGCGTATTGGAAGTGAAGAGTCCAAGGTTCCATTCCTGCGCCCCGCGCTGACTTCTATCTCCAAGCATGTGGATGAAGCTACCGGGCTCTTCTCGCTTGAGGATCCAACGGCCTGTGCCGCCCCCCTGTTGGCTGGGCTGGCTGAAACCAACAAATTGCTGCAGCAGGTAGAGCAGTCGCAGCTCTCGGCCACAGCCAAGGCCGATTTGCTCCCATCGCTCCGTACCAAGCAGCAGCAATTTGAGCAGGCCGCCAATGAAGCATTGGGAATCTACTTTGATGCATCAGCGGATGTGCCCGGCCCGGCCCCTGCGCCGTCGTACTTCCCCCGCATGGAGCAGACATTCTCCCTGGCCACTCCAGGCCAGGAATTCACCCTGACCGCTCATCTCTATAATCGCGGCAAAGTTCCTGTCACCCCACAGGGTGTCCGGCTGGAGGTGCCGCAAGGCTGGACGAGTTCCATCGTCAAGGAAGATAAGGCCGTTCTCAATGCGGGCGACAGCGCCACGGTGCAGTTCAAGATCAACGTGCCGGAGAATGCGAAATACACTCGTCCCTATTGGAGTCGGCGTGATCCTCAAACTGAGAACGTCTACACCATCAGCGATCCCAAGCTGCGCACGCTGCCATTGCCTCCTTATCCGGTCCACGCCGTTGCAAGTTTTTCCACTCCCAGCGGCTCAAACGAGGCCCATGCAGTGGGAAAAATAAAGTTTGTCGATCCGGCAGCCGGACAATCGGAGCGCCCGCTGGCCGTCGGCCCGGCGCTTTCCGTGTTGCTGGAAACTCCGGTCGTCGTGATTTCGACCACAGGGACGGGCAAATCGCAGATCGATGTGAGCGTCCGCAGCAACCTGGAAAAAGCAGTCCATGCCAAACTTCGCCTCGAAGCGCCCCAGGGATGGAAAGTCGAGCCGGAATCTTTGCCGGTCGATCTCGATCATGACGGCGACGTGAACAGCTACAGCTTCCAGGTCACACCGCAAAACCTTCACGAAGGCACGTATGCGGTAACAGCCAAAGCCGAATACAACGGCAAAGAATATGCGGAGGGATTCAAGATCATCACCCGGCCTGATCTCGATTCTTTCTATGCCTATCATCCGGCTACACAGAATGTGCAAGCGGTAGACGTAAAGCTCCCACAAGGCACGAGGGTCGGCTATCTCATGGGTGCTGGGGATGAAATTCCATCGGTGCTCAAGAGTGTAGGCCTAAATGTAAGTCTGATCACTCCTCAGGAACTGGCTTCGGGCGATTTGAGCCGCTATGACACCATTATTGTTGGTATTCGCGCCTACGACGTGCGTACCGATTTGCGCGAACAAAATCGCCGTTTGCTGGATTTCGCCAACCGTGGCGGCACCCTGATTGTGCTCTACAACCAGAGCGTGGGAGCATTTAACGGCGGCCACTATACGCCGTATCCGGCAACGCTGAGCAACGCCAGGGTTACGGTGGAGGAGATGCCCGTGGAAGTTCTGGCTCCCGAAGATCCGGTCTTCTCCTATCCCAATAAGATTACCAATAAAGACTTTGACAATTGGGTGCAGGAGCGAGGTCTCTACTTCATGGCCACGTGGGACGATCATTTCAAACCTTTGCTTTCATCGCATGACCCCGGCGAACCTGCACAAAAGGGCGGTTTGTTGATAGCCCAATACGGCAAAGGACTCTACATCTATTCCGGTTACGCCTTCTTTCGCCAGCTTCCTGCAGGAGTACCGGGCGCGATCCGGCTGTTTGTAAATTTGGTCAGTGCCGGACATGGCAGAGCACAACAATAGCGACGTCATTTTGAGCAGTGAGCCGCATACTCCGTGCACGAAGTTCCCAAAACTCGCCCTAACTCTCAACCACACCCGGATCTTGCCCGCGACATCGGATTGCGTGAAGCCACCTCGCTAAACATGATCGACATGATCGGCGTGGGGCCGTTCGTGACCATTCCACTGATTGTGGGCGCGATGGGTGGCCCCCAGGCTATGCTGGGATGGATTCTGGGAGCATTCTTCGCCGTATGTGATGGCCAAGTGTGGGCAGAGCTGGGTGCATCAATGCCCAAGGCTGGTGGATCGTATCAATACCTGAAGGAAAGTTACGGCGAACGAACCCTGGGCCGTCTGATGTCTTTTTTATTTGTATGGCAGCTCACGTTTAGCGCGCCACTCTCGATCGCTTCAGGATGTCTTGGTGTCTCGCAATACTCGACCTATTTATGGCCGGAATTGTCTCGTATGCATTTTGACCGGCTGTTCTCACCCATCATTCCGCTGCTGGGTAAGTTCGAACTGAGGATCTCCATCAGCAACGCCACTTTCGTGGCAATCGGTTGCTGCGCGCTGGCGGTTTTGCTGCTGTATCGCAAAATTGGCATCATCGGAAAGTTCTCGAAGGTGCTTTGGGTCGGCGTAATCGCCACCATACTCTGGGTGATCTTTGCCGGTCTCACGCATTTCAGCGCAGCGAGAGCATTCTCCTTTCCCCCGGGTTCATTCGTTCCTTCATGGAAGTTTTTCACCGGCCTGGGCTCCGCCATGCTGTTCGGCTTCTACGACTATTGGGGCTATTACAACGTGTGCTTTCTGGGCGCCGAAGTACGTTCTCCGGAAAGAAATATTCCCAAGGCTGTGATCTATTCCATCCTGATTGTAGGCGCGCTCTATCTGGTGATGAACATCAGCATCCTGGGCGTGCTCCCTTGGCAGGAGATGAAACAGGCCGCAACTGCCGACAACAAGGTCTATGTGGCTGCCACTCTCATGCAGAGGGTCTATGGCCCATGGGCGGGAAAGGCCATCTCGGTATTGATTATATGGACGGCCTTTGCCTCAGTCTTCTCGCTGATCCTCGGTTACTCGCGCGTTCCTTATGCAGCCGCGGTGGACAACAATTATTTCCGTCCCTTCGCCAAGGTGCATCCAGAGCACCGCTTCCCTCATGTTTCGCTGCTGATCATTGGTTCGCTGGCGGCAACCTTCTGCATCTTTCGCCTTGCCGATGTTGTAGCTGCGCTCGTCGTAATTCGCATCAGCACGCAATTCGTGCTGCAGATATTGGGACTGTTGATGCTGCGCTTGCGCCGGCCGGATTTTCCTCGTCCATTTCGTATGTGGTTATATCCAGTGCCTGCGGTCCTGGCGCTCGTCGGATTTTTATATGTGCTGCGGATGCGCGAGGAGTGGATGCGAGAGGTGCGGTACGCCATAGCCATCGTCGTTGCAGGTCTGCTGATCTTTGCGATCCGCTCTTGGCGGCGGAAGGAATGGCCTTTTTCAACATCGACCGCTCACAAAGTAACAGGAGAGCCCGTCTAATGAGCGTCCATGCTCACCAGCACGACATCTGCTGTTGTTACCCCGAGGCCCGATAGTTCGATGGAGAACCCCACGCAGGCAACCGTCGAGGTAATCCCCGCACATCATTCAGCGCTCGCTCCTCTGCGTGAACCGCTGTTTCGCAGCCTATGGATTGCCGCTGTTATCTCCTATACCGGAAGCTGGATGCAGAACGTTGCCACCGGTTGGCTCATGAGTTCACTGACCAACTCTGCAATGTGGGTTTCCCTTGTGCAGGTGGCCCTGAGCCTTCCTGTCTTCCTGATTGCCTTGCCGGCTGGCGCGCTGGCTGACATGATCGACCGGCGAAAATTTTTGCTGTTTACCCAGGTCTCGATGATAGCCGCGGCAGGTGCGCTTGGCATCCTGACCATGACTGAGTCGATACGCCCACAACTTCTGCTGGTGTTTACGTTTTTGATGGGCGCAGGTGCGGTCATGAACGATCCGGCATGGCAAGCGCTTACGCCAGACCTCGTGCCTGCTCCAAAACTGGGAGCAGCGGTTGCCCTTAATTCAGCCGGTTTCAACATCGCACGGGCAGCAGGACCAGCGCTCGGAGGCTTGGTGGTGGCAGCCGCTGGATCAGGCGTGGCCTTTCTTTTGAACGCAGCTTCTTTTGTCGGAGTAATTCTTTTTCTCTACCACTGGAAACCCAAGGAACGCACGGCGCAGCCATATCCGGGAACGCTGCTGGCAGCGATTCGCGCAGGCTGCAATTATGCCCGGCAAGATCGCCGGATGCAGGCCGTGCTGGTGCGCACCCTGGCGTTCTCTTTGTTTGCCAGTGGCTTTTGGGCCTTGCTTCCCCTCATCGCACGCAATTTCGGCGCAACTGGGTACGGCGCAATGCTCGCCTATTTTGGTCTCGGCGCGCTGGCCGGAGCCGGAGTGCTCTCCAGAATGCGAAAAAGTTTTTCCTTTGATACTGTCGTGACCTTTGCCACGATTGTTTTTGCGACTGCACTCTTCGGCTTGGTCCGGGCGCATAGCCTGGCGTGGTGCTCATTTTTCGCTGCAGCCGCTGGACTGGCATGGATCAGCAATCTGGCAACACTCAACCTCGTCGCTCAGATGACAGCGCCGCCCTGGGTACGCGCTCGCATGATTTCCTTGTATGTCCTGGTGTTGCAGGGAGGGCTGGCATTGGGCAGCGCCGTTTGGGGCATT
>DASZFK010000692.1:0-9770 GCA_035939855.1 Candidatus Angelobacter sp. | reverse complement strand
TGTCATTCGCTTTGCCGGAACTGACGCTAGCTTTGGAGGGCGTGACCTGGGTATTGTAAGCGGTCCGTGTTCGATTGAATCTCCCGAGCAAGCCTTTACGATCGCCGAACGCGTAGCCCGAGCCGGCGCGCGGTTCTTCCGGGGCGGAGCTTATAAGCCTCGTACTTCACCTTATGCCTTTCAAGGACTTGGCGAAGAAGCCCTGAAGATCATGGCTGAGATTCGCGAGCGCTATGGATTGCGCATCATCACCGAAGCCATCGACCATGAGTCGCTGGAACTTGTGAATGAGTATGCAGACGTAATTCAGATTGGCGCGCGCAACATGCAGAACTTTTCGTTGCTCAAAAAAGCCGGCAGGTTGCGAAAGCCGGTATTGCTCAAGCGCGGCATGTCGGCGACTTTGGAAGAATTCCTTATGGCAGCCGAATACATCATGAGCGAGGGCAATTACGAAGTGATTCTGTGCGAGCGCGGGGTGCGCACCTTTGCCGATCACACTCGTAATACTCTGGATTTGAGCATTGTTCCTGCCGTGCAGAGGCTCAGCCACCTTCCCATCGTGGTTGATCCCAGCCACGGAACGGGCAAACGCAACAAGGTAATTCCTCTTTCCCGTGCTGCCGTGGCTGTTGGCGCCGATGGATTGCTGGTGGAAGTCCACCACGATCCTGATCATGCCCTTTCCGATGGCGCGCAGTCTATCTTCCCGGACCAGTTCGATCAGTTGATGTCCGAGGTGCGCCAGATTGCTCCCATACTTCACCGCAACGTCCAGGAGCCGGTGGCCCATTACGTTGCAGCAGAGGCAGCAAGATAAAATTGTGGGTTCTGCTTTCCTGCGCCTGGCGCTGCTACTCAGCCTGCTGGCGCTGTTCTCCGGCTGTCGAGCTACTCCGGCGCTGAGTCCTAATTATCGCGAGTTTGCTTACGTAACCAATGGCGATAGCGACACGGTGACCGCGATTGATCTGCGTGGACTAAGGGTCGCCTCCACCATTCACGTCGGCAAGAGTCCTACAGGAATCGCCGCCAATCCTGCCAGGAACGAAATCTACGTCGCCAACACCGATTCCAACAACATCAGCATCATTGATGCCGAAAGCAACAAAGTAGTTTCTACGATCGGCGTGCATCGGGCGCCGTTTTTTGTGGATGTCTCCGCTGACGGCAATCGCGCTTACGTCGCCAATTCCGGCTCTGCCAATCTTTCCGTGATCGATTTGAACCAGCGCAAGGTTATCCGCACCATTCAGGTTGGCAATGGCAGCAACCTGGCCCGCTCTACGCGCGATGGAAAACTGGTATTGGTAGTTTTGCGCAGCGAAAATTCCGTGGCGGTGATCGATGCCGCCAGCCTGAATATGCGAAGCAAGATCACGGTCTGCGCCAAGCCCGAAGAGATGGGCTTGCTGCCGGATTCCAGCAAGGCGTTCATCACCTGCCCCAGCTCTGATCAGGTGGCGGTTGTCGACCTGAAGCATGACAGCCTGCTGGCGCTGCTCGATGTGGGCAAGACTCCAATCTATGTTGCGGTTAAGCCCGACGGAGGCGAGGTCTTCGTCTGCAACTTCAACTCCAGCTCGGTTTCCGAGATCATCTCTAATTCAAATGAGGTGAACGGAAGCTTCTTGATCGGCAACCAACCTGTGCGTGCCTTGATTTCGCGTGATAATGCCTTGCTCTTTGTCAGTAATTTTGGTTCCGATTCGGTGGCCCTCTACAGCATCGACAATGGAAAATGGATTGGGTCCGCAGACGTGGGCCACGGTCCCGAAGCCATGGCTTTGTCGCCCAATGAGCTTCTGCTGCTGGTCGTCAATACCGCCAGCGGCGATCTTACGGCGCTGGAGTTGACCGATAGCAAGGGACAGACGCGTGCTCAGGGACCGTCGCGAACTCCGACCTTTCCGGTCGCCACGATGATCCCACTCGGAAAATCCCCCAGGGCAATCGTAGTCAAAGCATTCGTGAGCCAAAAGTGATAGGTACTTAAGTGTCTTTTGCAACTGCAGAAGCCCGTCTACACTTAATCACCCTTTGTCTTCCGCCGATGAATAGATAGCGATCTTATTCCTCGAAGGTCGCAAAGGAGCAGACCCATGCGCGACCGTCAGATCGAGAACAGCTACCCTATGAACACAACCCTTCGCTCCGGCGGGGAAGCGCCGACGGAGGCGGCCATCATGATGCCCAGCTCTGTTGGAACTGTCCTGCTGGTGGAAGATGAAGAAGGCATTCGTGAAGTTACCGCCATGCTTCTTTCACATCTTAACTACTCGGTAATCTGCGCGGCGTGCGGAGCTGATGCGCTCGAAAAATTCCAAAAACATCGGGGATCGGTTGATGTTTTGCTGACCGATGTAGTTATGCCCGGCATGAATGGATTGAAGCTGGCCGAAACCCTGGCAGCGATGGACCCCGATCTGAAGATCATCATCATGTCGGGATATCCGGGCGAAGATGGCTCCGAGGAAACAAATGTGCCTTTTTTGCAGAAACCATTTACCTCTGAAAAGCTGGCGAAGGCGTTGCACGAAGTCATGGACAACAAAATCCGCGAGTGTCCGTTGCATTAAATTCTGTAAGTAAGGTCCCAGAAACTTTAGTACCCAAAGATATCCGCGCGGGAAGAGCATTTCATTTGAGTCCCAGGCCTCCATCGACGGTCAGTATCTGGCCAGTAATGAAATGAGGCGCGGTAGCGAAGTACATGACCGCACTTACGACATCCGAAGGGGTTCCGTTTTCCTTCATCGGTGTGTTCCTGGCAAATCGGTGCGACACACCGGAATCATCCTCTCCCTGATCGATCATTCCTGGCGCTACGCAGTTCACTGCAATTTCGGGGGCGAGCGCTTTCGCCATCACTCGGCTAAGCATGTGCAGAGCGGCTTTGGAGGAACAATAGTGCGCATGGGTCGCCCAAGGTTTCTCACCACCCAAGGAACCTAGATTGATGACTCGGCCATGCCTTGAGCGTAATGAAGGAACACAGGATTTGGTCACCAAAAACGGACCACGCACGTTGATGGAAAACATGTTGTCCCATTGTTCTTCAGTAATGTCATTGAAGCCCGCACTCTCAAAAAATCCGGCATTGTTGACCAGGAGATCGACTGGGCCGCAACGGGCCTGAATCGCCTCAAGTGCATCTGCAACACTTTTTCCATTGCGAATATCACACTGCACGGCAAACGCCTGCCTGCCCATCTTCTTGATCTCTGTCAAGGTCTGTTCCGCAGCGTCCTTAGACTCCAGATAGGTAAAAGCCACCTGCGCACCAGCTTCGGCCATCGCCAACGCAATTGCCCTGCCCAAGTGGATAGCCCCGCCAGTGATAATTGCTGTCTTCCCTTGCAGGTTGGCCACGGGAATTGCCATAAGTGCCACTTCGGCTCGCCTCAGTGCAGGCTAAAATTGCCATAATTGCCAAAATTGGCAATCTGGGTATTCGAGTTATTATTTTCCTTTGTGCAGTTTCTCTTTACTCTGCTCCGTCAAGGATTCTCTGAGTGTGCGGTTCTTCAACCGGAGGAGCGCTCTTTTCTTGGCGCGCTTTTCGTGTCGGGCTTTATCCCCATTCCATTTGGACATTGTGTATTTAACTCCAATCTATAAATCGTGTTTTTTTGCAAATTTTTCATGCTGCTTGAGCCATGCTTTTTCTGGCAAGATTCATCATCAGACTAAATCATTTCTTCTCTGCGTTTTCTCTGCGCTCCCTGCGGCCTCTGCGGTGAGATTGTTTTTCTTCGTGTTTCTCTGTGGCTATGGTATTGGTTTTCCTTTGCGGCCTTCGCGTCCGGAGTTTACCCTGAGCGGAGCGAATGGGCGGTGAACCGGTCTACCGTCCGGTACTCGCCGCTCCGGCCTGGCCTTTTCGGTGTGCATCGAAAAAGTCGAAGATGGCCGCCATGTTCGGGGCTGCAACGTTGCCGTGATTTCCACCGGGTACTTCAATGTACTTTACCTCAAACCCTAGCTTCTTCATCTCGGCGACCATGTTGCGCGAGCCCGTGACTGGAACAACATCATCGGCATCACCATGCACGACAATCTCCGGAACAGGTCCGATCTTTCCTATTATCGCCGGATCGCCGGTGCCGGAAATTGGTCCCAGGGCCGCCCACAGGCCTGGATGATTGGCTGCCATCGCCCAGGTACCGATGCCGCCCATCGAGTGGCCCATGAGATAGATGCGGCTTTCGTCGATCTTGTATTGCTGTTTCACGAGTTGGAAGACCTCCATTACTTCCTGATCGCTCAACTCTGTGCGCCGGCTGTTTTGTCCCGGAACGCGAAAAGCGCCGTAGCCGCCATCGATGCGGTATCCAAGCGGCGCGACTACGATGAAACCGTGTTGTTCAGCCAGCTTGGCAACGCCGCCATAGACGGGGCTGAACATGGAGTCTTCGCTTGCTCCGAGGCCGTGCAGGGCAACAACCAGCGGGAAGGCGCGCGATGCGTTGTAGCTGGCCGGTACATAGATGTGGTACGGCATGATCTCCCCGGCGGCTTTGAATAAATAATGACGTTTGAAATCACCGGTACGATTGGCGAAAGGATCTTTGTTGGTTTTTGCCGTCGCCAGCACCTGATCGGCGCTGGCCAGTTCTTTGGCTATGTCAAACGCGCCAATCTCCAGTCGTCCACGATCGACGTTGCGCACGTACTCAACCGGGTAGAGGGCTTCGGGCCGGAGTCCTTCCGGCAGTTTTGTGGCGTCGGTTTCAATCCGCGTCAAAGTCGCATCCAGGTCTTTGCGCAAAATAACGCGCGAGGTTACCACACCCAGCGATTGCGTTTGCTCAAAGAGCTCGGCCTGTATTTGATAGGGACCATCGGGAAGACCGGATACGTCCACGTCCATGCGAAGCGGAGATTCGCGAAGGTCGCGGCTGATGTCGTCAAACTTGCCCAGGTCTTTCGCAGCATCAGCAGGTTGAGGCGGCAAACCGATGCTCGCCAGGCCTCCCTGGGCGAGCGGTTTCGCCAGCCAAACATGGGCCGAGAGAGAGTGCTGAAGTTTTAGAGATGGAGTGTAGATCTGCTCCAGGCGCAGCCCATAAGGTTTCGAAGAATCCACAAATAAATGTTCCGAGCGAAGCGCAAGCGAGCTTTGGAAATCGAGAGCGTCCGTCCATTCCTTTCCTGCCAGAAGAGTGAGGCCCTTGGCGATCAACCGGCGCACTTCTCCGATCTGGCCCAAATTGGTCGCCGTAACGAGATCGCTATCCACGGCGTCGATCTTCGATTTGAGTTCACCTTGCGGATTTACGCGGCGCTTGGTGACTGTGTAGTTCAGGCGGCTGAGAGCGAGGTTGGGCAGTGCTTGTGGCTGAGCGAAAGTTGAAAACAGCGCTAAGAAGATGATTGCCGTCAAGACGGAGCGAAGTCGTTTCATACATCTCCTGGTGGAAACCCGTTCGTCAATCTGGAAAGCGGGTGATCTAAAAGCCAAGACATTGTATCTGAATGAATGGTTGCTGTAGTCCCAACAAGCGTGGAAGAGCGCCTTTTGGTTGGGCCGGGTAAGCTCTGTGGCGCTAGGGCGTAGCCGATCCTGCGGCCATCCTGAGCAGTGCGCGAAATTTATCTGCTTGTTCCTGGTCGCCGGTCGTCTCTGTCACGAATTCCACACCGTAGTTGTAGCCTCTGCGGTGGCGCACCAGGCCGCGCGCGCGAATGGCTTCGCCTGAATATGGCTCGGTGAATTCAACAAAGACTTCGCTTCCGTTCTTCAGTTCAATACCGGCAAACACAAGCACCCCGCCCTGGCTGATGTCGGCAGCGCGACCGTTGGTAATGCGGGTCGTGGCGTCGCGCGAGACGATGAGACGTATGGGAAGATTCAGCCGGTAGCGTTGCCAGCGTCGAAAAGCCGTCCGTTGAGGATCGATTCTGGCAGTGGTTTGCGTAGCCATGACAGCGATCATAGTCGGTTTCCCTGGCCTGATGAAAGTTACAGAAGTGCCAGAAGACGATTCGCCCCGTCTCCCATTGCAGCCGTCATAAAAGTTTTTTCAAGCCAGGTTCGGCTGCAGCCAACCTTTAGATCAAAACGCAAGCACTTTGGTTGCAAGGCTTAACATTTGCCACGTTCTAGTTACAGTAGAATTACAAGAATGAGTCCTTTGCTAATGGCATCTCAACCTGATTCCTCTGGCGCAGCTTCTTCCAGCACTCGCAAATCAAGATGTGAATTCGACTCCGCAACCTGAGTGCTTCCGCTAACTTACCGAGTGTATGATCGTCTGACCATTGATTTGACCATTCTCCAGGAGGCAGTTTTGCGAACTCTTCGCCTTGTCGCGTTGCAGTGCTTGATCTTTGGACTTTGCTTGAACCCACTCTTTGCTCAAAGTGGCCTGAAAAGCAGCGATCTGTATAAGCTCCGATCCGTAGGCGATGCCCAGATTTCTCCCGATGGAAATCACATTGCCTACACAATCATTTCCAATGGGCCGACAGGGCGTCCTTATGCTCAGCTTTGGATGATGAATGTTGCCGACCGCAAGAGCGTGCGTATTGGTGGGGAAGATGATCGTGGGGGAAATCCTGTGTGGTCTCCCGATGGCAAGAGGATCGCTTACATTGGCCGATTCGGCGGTAAGGCAGGACTTTGGGTGGCATATCCCGATGGCTCCAATGCGCGTTTTCTGCACGAACTCGAAGGAACGAATAGTCCATTGCCGACCACGGGCAAAACGATTGCATGGTCTCCCGACTCGCGGCAGATTGCCTTTGTCTCCTCAACCCCTGGCCCCGAAACCAAAGATTTGGAGAGCGATCCAATCGTGATTACACGTTATCTCTACAAACCTGATTTAAGCGAGGGTAACAGTCATTTCAATGACAATCGCCGGTTGCACATCTTCCTTGCAGATGTGGCCACCGGGAATATTCGGCAGTTGACCGACGGCGCGCACTACGAACACTCGATTGACTGGTCGCCCAACGGCCGCGAATTGCTTTTTGTCTCCAACCGCGAGCCGAACGAAGATCAGTTTTTCAACTACGACATTTTTGCGTTGAAGATTTCCGATGGCAGCATCCGCCGTCTCACCGCAACCGAGAATATCGAATATCGGCCCTTATGGTCTCCAGATGGCGCCCATATCACTTATCAGGGTACACGGCGCGGACTCACCGACCTTGAAACCACCATGGAAGACACGCATACATGGATCATGGATGCAGATGGAAGCCGGCGGCGTGAGCTAGGCGCTGCCATTGACAACCGGCAAGGCGCTCCCTTGTGGTCGAGCGATGGCAAATCGGTGATGTTTACCGTACAGGAAAAGGGAAGCAACAAGCTCTATCGGTTACCGATCGACGGCGGAGCGCCGCAGGTTCTGGCCGGGGATAAAGGGTTCGTGGGAGAGTTTTCCGTTGCCTCGAATGGAAAGATTGCCTACACCTTCGTCGGCCCCTCCGATCAGGGTGAACTCTACTTGCTGGAAAATGGCGTCTCCAAACAATTGACCGACTTGAATGCCGATATCTTGCGGAGCAAGCAGCTTGGCGAAGTAGAGTCGTTCACTTTTGTCAGTAATGACAACAAGTATGAAGTTGAGGCTTTCCTGACCAAGCCTGCCAACTGGAAGCCGGATGGTAAATATCCTCTGATCGTGAACATTCATGGCGGGCCTCACGGTATGCAAGGCCCGTTCTTCAACTTCCGAAACCAGGTTTATGCCGGAAAGGGCTGGGCAACCCTGCTGGTTAACTATCGGGGATCGACAGGTTATGGACAGAAATTTGCCGACGCGGTATTTGGCGATCAAAACGGCAACGAGGCCCAGGATGTTCTTTACGGCCTGAGTGCCGCCATGCGAAGAAACTTATGGATCGACCGAGACCGCCTGGGCGTTGAAGGCGTGAGCTATGGAGGACAATTGAGCGACTGGCTGATTACCCAGACCAACATATTCAAGGCTGCGATTCCCATTGCCGGCATGGCCAACCTCGTGAGCTACAACTACATGACGTACTATAACCAGTATGAACAGATGGAATTCGGCATCTTCCCTCACCAGGGCAACATGATGGACGTGCTATGGGAGCGTTCCGCCTTGAAACATGTTTCGAGCGCCCACACTCCCACCATGTTGCAGCACGGAGAAAACGATAACGATGTTCCCATTGCCGAAGCCGAGCAGTTTTATATTGCATTAAGAGATGTGGGAGTCGAAGCCGTTATGGTGCGCTATCCACGCGAAGGCCACGGGCTGCGAGAGCCGCGCCACCAAATTGATAGCGTTGACAGAAGCATCGCATGGTACGAAAAACATTTTCCATCCGCACCGGTTCACAGCGCAGTAGAACCAATGCCACAGACTATTTCAGGAGGCTCCAAGTGATCTCTCGTTGTTTGCTCAGTGCTGCTTTGATTGCTTTTTTCCATCTTCATGGTCTTGCGCAAACTGCTGGTACAGAGATTGCGGCAACCGTGGCCCGAATGGCGCGCGTGGGCAATGCTGGGCGTCCGACGTTTTCGCCCGATGGAAAGTGGATGAGCTTTATCTCCAATATGAGCGGAGTCCCGCAAGTCTGGGTCATGCCGGCCGAGGGTGGCTTTCCGCGAATGGTGACCAATGGCGACGATCCGGTGATCAATGCGGAATGGTCTCCGGCGAGTGATTGGATTGCAGTTACGATCGCTCCTGGCGGCGGCTTGAACTCCCAGGTTTATGTGGTCAAGCCGGATGGCACAGGTCTCCGGCGGTTAACGGATGGAGGCAAGGACAACAACGGCTTCAACGCCTGGAGCAAGGATGGCACGCAGATCGTCATCGACTCCAGCCGGCTTGATGCAGCGTCGCGCGATTCTTTCATGATTGATCTTGCTTCGGGAAAAATCGATCTCATCTGCAAGAATCCAGGCGTGGGAGGAATTTCCAATTTGTCGGACAATGGCCGGCGAGCTTTGCTGTCGCGGGTTCGCAGCCGTGGTGACGACAATCTTTTCCTGCTTACTCTGGAACCGGGGAAGGAAGGGGCCAAAGAAACGCTGCTTACAAACCATGAGGGAGTCGCTCTCTTCAACGGAGAACTCTCTCCCGATGGCGATACTGTCTACGTAACCTCGAATAAAGACCGGGATCTTTTTGCCTTCGGCCGAATTCGCATCGGCCGCGATGGCGCTCCGTCGGCGATCGAGATCCTGGCGGAAAGAACTGACGCTGAGTTGGATGGATTCAGATTGAACAAGCAGGGAACCATGGCCGCCTTGTCGTGGAACGTCAAGGGCAGAAGCGAGCTTTCTTTCTACGATTTGAAGCGCGGAAAGGAGATGGCTGGACCAAAAATTCCCGGAGAAATTGTTGGTGGGATAGAATTTTCGAACGACGGCGGGAAGCTCGCCATGGGCATCTCCGGTTCTGCGCAGCCCGCCGACATTTGGGTCCTGGACCTCGGCACGCGCCGGTTTCAGCAGCTCACTTTCAGTCCCCATGCAGGAATCGACTTGAATGCGCTGGTGCGTCCTGAACTTGTGAGTTTCCCTGCCCACGACGGACTTCAACTCAGCGGTTGGCTGTACCGTCCTAAGAACCAGAATGGGCCAGCGCCTTATGTAGTCAGCTTCCACGGTGGCCCCGAAGGCCAGGAGCGTCCGGGTTTTCGCAGCGATTATCAGGCTCTTCTATCGCAGGGCATTGGCGTTTTTGCTCCCAACGTTCGCGGCTCTTCCGGATTTGGGAAACGCTTTGTGAATCTTGACAACGGTGAACTGCGGGTCAACGCAGTGAAAGACATCAAGGCAT
>DASZFK010000691.1:0-9333 GCA_035939855.1 Candidatus Angelobacter sp. | reverse complement strand
CAAAAAGAGTCCGACTGCTACTATGCCACTGCACGCCTCTGGGACGATGGCATCATCGATCCACGCGACACCCGGACGGTCATTGCGATCGCGTTGTCAGCGGCATACAATGCGCCGGTGGAAGGGACGATGGAGTGGGGTGTTTTCCGACATTGAGCAACAACGAAGCCCCTTTTTTAGCCACGAATACACGCGAATTAACACGAATTAAGATCAAAATAAAGAGAAATAAGCAGCGGTAGGAGCAGCGAAAGAAACATTTCTTTAATTTCGGTTTTGTTTTTTTATTCGTGTTCATTCGCGTGTATTCGCGGCTAAAAAGGTTCTGCCTTAACTATGCGATTGCTTCGGAAAATCCTGATTGCTAATCGTGGCGAGATCGCCATACGCATCATGCGTACCTGTCCTGAGATGGGCATTGAAACTGTCGCTGTCTATTCTGATTTCGACGCTCAAGCCCTGCATGTTCGTCTTGCCGATCAGGCAGTTCCAATTGGTGGGGCTGCGGCCCGCGATTCCTACCTTAATATAGAAGCTCTTATAACTGCCGCTCGCCGTTGCGGGGCTGATGCCATCCATCCCGGCTATGGTTTTCTGGCGGAAAATGCTGACTTCGCTGCAGCTTGTGAGAATGCCAATATTGTTTTCATTGGACCCTCGTCTAAAGTCATTCGCGCAATGGGTTCGAAAGCGGGTGCGCGGCGGATTGCGCAAGATGCCGGCGTGCCGGTCGTGCCTGCCTTGTCGGAGAACGATTCTCCCACTTCGGGATTTCCCTGGTTGATCAAAGCATCTGCTGGCGGCGGTGGACGCGGCATGAGGATTGTCCGGTCTGCCCATGAGTTTCAGGAATCGCTCCGCGCCGCCCGCGGAGAGGCCGAGCGTGCCTTTGGCGATGGCACGTTGCTGATCGAAAAATACATTGAAGGAGCGCGTCACGTTGAAGTCCAGATTTTTGGCGACCACCACGGCAACGTCATGCATCTGTTTGAGCGTGACTGCTCCGTTCAGCGACGCCATCAAAAGATCATTGAAGAGAGCCCTTCACCGGCGGTAACACCTGAAATCCGTAGCCGCATGACGGAAGCGGCCTTGGCGTTGGCGCGCGCCATCGGGTACACCAATGCAGGTACGGTAGAGTTTCTGCTGGCGCCTACAGGCGAGTTCTATTTTATTGAGGTCAACACGCGCATTCAGGTCGAGCATCCGGTCACCGAGATGACCACTGGCCTTGATCTTATCCGCCTGCAAATTGAGATTGCACAAGGCAAGCCGCTCCCCTCTTCTCAGCCTCGACAAAATGGCCACGCCATTGAAGTCCGGCTCTACGCCGAAGATCCGGATCATGATTTTCTTCCTTCGACCGGCGTCTTGCATGTCTGGCATCCGCCGGTTGGCATCGAGGGATTACGTGTGGATTCCGGTGTTGAAGCGGGAACGGAGATCGGCGTCTATTACGATCCGTTGCTGGCCAAGGTGATTGCTCATGCTCCCGATCGCAATACTGCCATTACAAAGCTGGTTTACGCTTTGAGAACTTTTACCGCACAGGGAGTCGTCAACAACCGGCAGTTTCTTATTGATGTGCTGGAGCACGACGAATTTCTCCTGGGCCGTGCCCACACCGGATTTCGCCTGCCGTCGCAAACCCACCAAGCCAACGATGCAGCTTTGGCAGCGGTGATGCGTGCCTATATTGAACATTCTGAACACGGACAACGCAAAATCCTCCCATCGATTCCGCTGCGTTATCGCAACAATCCATATCGAAGTCCGGCGATGAAGCTGGAGATCGATGGACACGAATATCAGGTTTCCCCGGATGAGGGGACTGTCGAAATCTTACAGGCATCGCCGGGAGAAGCGGTTGCCGTGCTCGATGGAATCCGCCGTCACTTCCAGATCCATCAGCATGGCGACGAATACTATCTTCGCTCGAACTTCGCGCAGCGCAAGGTCGTTCGCCTGCCTCGTTATCCCCGGCGGGTTGGAGCAGGCCAGCATGAAACTGCAAATTCTCCCATGCCAGGGCAGATTTTGCGTATCCTTGTAGCCGCAGGCCAGCATGTAAAACCGGGCGATCCCCTCATGGTACTGGAGGCGATGAAGATGGAGCAGACGATCAAGACCACCATTGATGGCGTGGTCAAAGCCATCTTGGTCAAAACTGGCGATATTGTTGCACCCGGACAAATGCTGGTTGAAATTGAATCCACGGAGAATGCCAATGAGCACCCAAGTAGTTCAGCAGCAAGCAACTGAGTTTCCCTACTTTACCGAAGAGCATGACCTTATCCGCCAGACGGTGACCCGCTTTTGCAAGGAAGAGATTGCGCCCTACGCCGCTGAATGGGATGAAGAAGGCATCTTTCCCCGTGAGTTGTTTAAGAAAGCGGGCGACCTGGGGCTCTTTGGCATCCGTATCGATCCCAAGTGGGGCGGCGGCGGCCTCGATTGGTGGGCCACAACCGCTTATGTCGAGTCTCTGACGTTTTCCGATAGCGGCAGCGTCAACATGGCGCTGATGGTCCAGTCGGATATGACAATCCCCGTCATTCAAGAACTGGGCACAAAGGAGCAAAAGGAACAATTCCTGCGGCCGGCCGTGCGCGGCGAGTGGATTGGATCACTGGGAATCAGCGAACCGGGCGGCGGCTCCGATGTTGCCAACATCAAGACCCGCGCCCGCACCGATGGCAGCGACCTGGTCATCTCCGGCCAAAAGCTGTGGATCACCAATGGCACTCGCGCCGACTTCATTGTCTTGGCCGTGCGGACCGGCGTTGAAGGACATAAAGGAATCTCTTTGGTTTTATTTCCTACTAAGACCAAAGGATTTTCCGTTGGCAAAAAGCTCAAGAAAATCGGCAACCTGGCTTCCGATACCGCCGAATTGTTCTTCGACGAATGCCGCATTCCCGCACGCTACATTCTTGGCCAGAAAGACCGCGGTTTTTACTACATCATGGAAAACTTTCAAGGTGAACGCCTGGTAGCTTCCATCGGTTCTCTCGCAGGAATGGACAAAGCTCTCCGCAATGCGATCGAATACGGACGCACACGCACAGCCTTTGGCACTCCCATCGGAAAATTTCAAGTATGGAAGCATCGCTTCGCCGAGCACCTTACCGCCGTTGAAGCCGGACGCTGGCTTGTTTACCATGCGGTCGATCTGGTCAATCGCCGCCAGCGTGCCGTTAAGGAGATTACGATGGCCAAGCTCTACACCTCTGACCTGGCGCAAAAGGTAGCCTACGATTGCATGCAGATCATGGGCGGCTTCGCCTACACCACCGAATATCCAATTGGACGCATGTGGCGCGACGTTCGCCTAAGCACCATCGGCGCAGGCGCGTCGGAGATTATGAAGGAGATCATTGCAAAAGAGGAGAAGCTGTAAAGACTTTTAGCCACGAATTAACGCGAATAAACACGAAGCTGGGTTCTTTGTGATTCGTACTTAGCTTTTAGCCCTTGGTATTTAGCTCTTGATATGTCCACAGAATTATCGACAGTGTGAAACTGGAGCGAAACTAAGAAGAACGAAATAAGAAGTGGGAATGGAAGATTCTTAGTTCGGCTCTTTTTTTATTCGTGTTCATTCGCGTGAATTCGTGGCCAATTGGTTTTAAGCTAAGTACTAATGGCTAAATCCTAAAGGCTAAGTACTAATGGCTAAAAGCCAGGAGCCAGTAGCTATCATGCTCTCACACAACCTGATCCATCGTTTCAACGCGGGTGATGCTTTGCGGCGTACTGCGGTGCGGTATCCTGCTCAGCGCGCTTTGCATTTTCAGGGACGCGACCTTAGCTATGCCGAACTGGACGCTCTCTCGAATCGCGTTGCCCGGCTGATGATGGCCAATGGCATAGGGCGTGGCGACAGTGTTGCCATCTTCTCCATGAATTCGCCGGAATTTGTCGCGACATTTTTCGCCTGCGCCCGAATTGGCGCTGCGCTGGTGCCAATCAATCTTATGTTCACCGCCGATGATGTGGATTACGTTTTCGAAAAGACACGAATCAAGGCGTTGCTGTTGGAGCCGATGTTTCTGGAGAAAGCCCGACAGCGGCCAGGCGTTTATTTCTTAATGGATCAGGCCTTCCGCGAATCGTTGGCAAGCCTCGATGGCTCTCCGGTGGAGCAATTCGTTTCCAGCGACGACACAGCACTCATCGTCTTTACCAGCGGCACAACCGCTCGCCCCAAAGGCGTGGTTTTGAATCACCTCAACCTTTACGCTTATCTCTTAGGCGGCTTCACTGAGCATGGGGTCAACCGGACTTTCCGTTACTTGCTGTCACTACCTATGTTTCACATCGCGGGGCTGGTGCAGGCGTTTTCCTGTTTTGCTTCCGGATGCGACAGTGTGATTTTGCCGCTGCCGAAAGCTGAGCCCATTCTTCAAGCAATCCAGACACACAAGATCAATGTCATGGCCCTGCCGGCGACATTGTGGGTGGGCCTGGCCAGCGTACCTGGCATCGACGAGGCTGACCTATCGTGCTTGAAGCGGTTGTTCGTATTTCAGTATTTGCCAACGCCTGTATTCAACCGCTGGCGGCAAATGGCTCCTGAGGCTGAATGGATCAATGCATGGGGACAGACCGAAACTACAGCCATTGGATCGTCAACTCCTCCGGCCGAGCTTGAACAGATGCTGTCTGCTCCCGATCCCATCGGCGTACAGCACATGCCGCTGGAGCTTCGAATCGTCGATGACGACATGAATGATGTTGAACCCGGAAAGCCGGGCGAGATCGTGGTGCGTGGTCCCAGCGTTACGCCGGGATATTTCGAAGATCCCGAGGCCAACGAGGCGCTCTTTCGTGGTGGCTGGCATCATACTGGCGATGTCGCTTATCGCGATGAGCATGGCTGGCTGTATTTTCTCGATCGAAAAAAAGACATGATCAAAACTGGCGGAGAAAATGTCTCCAGCCAGGAAGTCGAAGAGGCCATTGCCCAGCATCCGGGCGTTGCCGAAGTAGCGGTCATTGGCATGGCCGACCCGTACTGGATCGAGAAGGTTGTCGCCTGCGTCGTCCCGCTGGACGGCGTGCAGCTAACCGAACAGGAACTGCTGGTTCATGCGCGGTCGCGGCTTGCGAATTTCAAAGTTCCAAAACAGATATTCATCCTGAAAGAGTTTCCCAAAAATCCCAGCGGCAAAGTTCTTAAGCGTATTTTGCGGCAACAGCTCAGTGCCGATGTCAGCGGAGCAACAGCATGATTCGCATCGCTAACGGTTCGGCATTCTGGGGCGACTCGGGGGAAGCGCCGCTGCAACTATTGCGAGGAGGCCCCCTCGACTATCTCACTCTCGACTATCTGGCCGAGATAACTATGTCCATCCTCCAGAAGCAGCGGGCTCGCGATCCACGCACCGGATATGCTCACGACTTTCCCGGCCTCATCAAGAGAAGCGCCAAGGAAATTGTAGAACATGGAGTTAAGGTAGTTGCCAATGCGGGCGGCATCAATCCCGGCGCCTGCCGCGATGCGGTCTTGGCCATGCTGAAGACGATCGGATACGATGGCCGCATCAAAGTCGGAACCGTTACAGGCGATGACATCATGCCTCGCCTGGATGAATTCCTGGATCGCGGTATTGATTTCGAGAATCTTGATACCGGCCAGCCTTTAAATACAGTACGCGCCCAGGTGCTCAGCGCCAACGCTTATTTTGGCGCTTTCCCGATTGCTGAGGCGCTATGCCAGGGAGCAGGGATTGTGATCACGGGCCGTTGCAATGATGCGGCACTGGCTCTTGGTCCCATGATCTACGAGTTTGGCTGGAAAGCCGATGACTGGGACTTGCTCTCGTCCGGCACGATTGCCGGCCACACGATTGAATGCGGTGCGCAATGTACCGGCGGCAACTGCCAAGTGGACTGGGAAACCATGCCTGATTATGCCGGAATTGGCTATCCCATCATCGAGGCCGAAGCTGACGGCGCCTTTGTGATCACGAAACATCCCGGCACCGGAGGCCGCGTTACCGTGGCCAGCGTGACCGAGCAGCTTCTCTACGAAATAGGCGATCCACATAGCTACATCACACCGGATTGCATTGCCGATTTCAATAGTATTCACCTCGAACAACAGGCCCCGGATCGTGTACGTTTCAGCGGCATTAAGGGGCGGCCCTCCACTGAGTTCTATAAAGTCTCGATCAGCTACTCCGCCGGGTACAAGGCTGTTGGTACGCTGGTCTATGCGTGGCCCGATGCCTATAAAAAAGCCAAAGCCTCCGACCGCATTCTGCGCGAACGCATGGCCAGAATGGGGCTGAAGTTTGATGCAATACGATCCGAGTTTGTCGGCGCCAATGCTTGCCACGGAGAGATGTCAGGCGAGCCTTCGCCCGACATTGCGGAAATCGTTCTTCGCCTTGCGGTGCGCGGTACCGACAAAGCTTCAATCGAACGATTTACGCGAGAACTCGCCCCGATTGCCTTGAATGGTCCACCGGCCGTAACCGGACTGGGACACGGTCGCGCCAAGGTCGAAGAGATCGTCGCCTATTGGCCCGCGTTGATTCTCAGGAATCTCGTGGCGCCGCAGGTTTCGGTCACAGCGATTGGGTAAACGATAATTGGGTAATTTTCAGCAACAACGAGGAGCCATGCCCAAAATCCAACTTCGTGAGATCGCTCATGCCCGCTCGGGCGATAAGGGCGACAATGCCAACATCGGCCTGATCGCGCTCAAGCCGGAGTACTATCCGGTCCTGGTGCGTGAAGTCACAGCCGAGCGGGTGAAAGAGCACTTTGCGGGAGTCTGCCTGGGTCCGGTCGAGCGCTATGAGATTCCCAATTTGAATGCGCTGAACTTTGTCCTGCACCAGGCTCTCGATGGTGGTGGAACCATCTCGCTCAAAACCGACTCGCAGGGCAAAACCTACAGTTCAGCGTTGCTTAGGATGCAAATTGACCTACCATAAAATCCTTTACGAATTGCACGAGGGCATTGCGCGGATTACGCTCAATCGTCCTGAAAAACGCAATGCTCTCAATAGTGAAGTTGTTGCTGAACTGAAATCGGCCTTGGCCGAAAGCAGCCGTGATCCGCAGTGCCGCGTGGTGTTGCTTTCCGGAGCGGGGAAGGATTTCTGTTCAGGCGCCGATTTGGAGGGACTCGAAAAAACCGCCCAGGCCGATGTTCTGGAGAACATGGCGGGCACACGCCAGACGGCAGAGTTGTTTCTGATGATGCGCAATCATCCCCGGCCAATCATTGCCGCCGTGCAGGGAAGAGCGCTGGCCGGCGGATGCGGGTTGGCAACTGCCTGCGACCTCATCCTGGCGGCTGAATCGGCGCAGTTTGGCTACCCTGAAGTTAATATCGGATTTGTCCCAGCCATGGTCATGGCAATCCTGCGCCGCTCGGTACCGGAGAAGGCTGCCTTTGAGTTGGTCGTAACCGGAGAAACAGTCTCTGCCGCGCGCGCCCATGAAATCGGCCTCATTCACCGGGTCTATCCCGACCAGCAATTTGCTTCCGACGTAGATGCATACACAAAGAAGCTGGCGTCGAAATCGGCCTCGGCCATCATGTTGTCGAAACGGCTTCTCTACCAGATGGATGCCATGTCGTTTGAAGCCGCCCTCGAAGCCGGTATCGAAATCAATGTAATCGCCCGCATGACTGACGATTGCCGTAAAGGCGTCGAGCGTTTTCTTAGAAAAATCTAATCTCAGCAGCCTCTAAGCCTCGAATTTTCTTTGCTGTATCTGGCCGGGTCTGGCCCGATTTCTCGCGTTAATAAATTAAGAGCAGTTTGTCGAGACAGAGTGGACGGCCGAAATGTCGTCCACTCCAGGGACAAGCCTTTTCTATTCCCAGGTTCCCCCAAAACCCGTTTCTTGAATTGGCTGCAAACTTAAGGAGAAGTTTCAATGCTTTATAGCAACGAAGTTGGGGCGAAACAGTTTACTGATCCGGCTCCCGGTCATGAGAACCCCGGGACTGCACATCCGGAATTTGCCGGACGCAAAGCACGAATTCCGGGAACGACTCCGATCTATGTGATCGATCGTAAGGGATATCGCCGTTACGTGCCTATCCCGTCGACTTTTCTTAGTTTGTTCGGTGATGCCATTCCTGCCAACAACATGATCGTCGCCGAGGAAGTTGCCGACATAGCGATTGGGCCTCCCCTCGACGAGAGAGCAATCCTGGTAAGAGGAGCGTCGCTGGAATCGATTTATCTGTTGGATCGAGGCACAAAAAAGCTGATCAGCAGCTCACAGGTTATGACCAAATACGGATTTGATGAAAAGTGCATCATCTCTGTTCCCCAGGTACTTATCGACAGCATACCTGTGGGAGAGGTTTGGGAGTAGATACGGCTCCTTCATCCGGCCCGCTTTATCTGCGGGTACTCTACTCCCGACTAGGCCACATGCTTCAGGAAATGTGGCCTTTTTCTTTGGGATTGCGATCAACCAGCCGCTGCAATGCGGACCAGTTGGCCGGCTCTGGATGCATGTCCTTCATGCTCCCAATGTTGGTTTTCGAATCGCTCTAAAAGCTCCGGCTCGGCAATTGCCAGGGGCACGAGAGCGCCATCGAGCATCACAGAAACCCCGTTTTCCAAGGCCCAATTCACAACCTCTGTTGACAGCTTTTCAGTCCGCCCGCCGACCAGCCCTGCAAAAGCCTGGGCTTCATTGATAAAGAGAATCTTTTCCTGTCCAATACCGGCACGGGTATCGAGGAGCATGAAGTTTTCCGGGACAATCTCCAGCACGCAGAGCGTCGGCAGAACGTCTTCGTTCTTCCAGGCTGTCTGCCAAAGTTCAACTTCCCAAGCCAGTGCGCGAATCACTTCAGGGGCTTCGCGGCTCTTGGATCTATACTCTCCGATAAAATGGTAGGCGATCTCCTCGAGGGGCGCATCCGATGGGAAGACGGATCGATACGCCGCCATGGGCTGCAGATTCTCGATTCCATACTGCTCAGCCTGATCGAAATAGGGGCTAAACCGGTCAATCGAAAGATGATGAACTCCGGTCGGCGGATTCAGATGCCGCAGCATAGGTACGAGCTTTAGCGTCTCGCTATAGTAGTCGATGTGATCGCCCGGAAATGCGTAGAGCAGGTTCCAGCTAACCGAAACTCCCGCTGATCGCGCATAGCGCAGCAGGTTTATATTTTGGCGGGCTGTTACTCCTTTGCGCATCAGCTTCAGCAATCCGCTCGAAAGAGCTTCAATCCCTGGTTGAATAAAGTCGATTCCGGCTTGGCGTAAAGCGAGAACCTTGGCCAGAGAAAGATTGGCTTTTTGTTCGTAGAAGATTTGCAGATTGAGCTGAGCTTCAGCCAAT
>DASZFK010000690.1:0-12446 GCA_035939855.1 Candidatus Angelobacter sp. | reverse complement strand
CGCAAGATCACTGTAGACGTGAAGGGAGAAATCCTCGAGCTCAAGAACACCATCAACACCATGGTGGACCAGCTCAACGCTTTCGCCGCGGAGGTTACGCGCGTGGCCCGCGAAGTTGGAACAGAGGGAAAGCTGGGCGGCCAGGCGCAGGTGCCCGGTGTGGCCGGCACGTGGAAAGATCTCACCGACAACGTGAACGTGATGGCCGCCAACCTCACCGAACAGGTACGCGGAATCGTGAAGGTGGTGACGGCCGTGGCCAACGGCGTGCTCACCCAAAAACTCACGGTGAACGCCAAGGGCGAAGTCGCGGCTTTGGCGGAAACCATCAACAACATGACCGACACGCTCGCCACCTTCGCCGACCAGGTAACAACGGTGGCCCGCGAAGTCGGAGTGGAAGGCCGCCTGGGAGGGCAGGCCAACGTGCCCGGCGCCGCTGGAACCTGGAAAGACTTGACCGGCAATGTGAACCTGCTGGCCGACAACCTGACCAACCAGGTGCGCGCCATCGCCGAAGTGGCAACCGCTGTGACCAAGGGCGACCTGACCCGCTCCATTCAAGTGGAAGCCAGCGGCGAGGTGGCCGAACTCAAAGACAACATCAATACGATGATCGACAACCTGCGACTCACCACAGACCGCAACACCGAGCAAGATTGGCTCAAGACCAACCTCGCTCGCTTCACCGGCATGTTGCAAGGGCAACGCGATCTGGCCACCGTGGGCCGGTTGTTGCTCTCGGAACTGGCTCCGCTCGTCAGCGCGCAGCAGGGCGTGATTTACCAGACGGACTCGGAAAACTCCGGAAGCATGGTTCTACTCTCCGCATTTGCCAACGGGCCCGAGGGATACCTGGAGCGAGTCAAGGTGGGCGAAGGACTGGTTGGCCAGTGCGCAGTGGAAAAACGGCGGATGTTGATCACCGATCTCCCCGAGCATACCGTTCCCATCCGCTCCGGATTGTTTGAAGCCGTGCCCCGCAATGTGATTGTGCTGCCGGTGCTCTTCGAAGACCGCGTCAAAGCCGTAATCGAGCTGGCCACGTTGAGCGCCTTTACGGCTTCGCACATGGCGTTCCTCGAACAACTGACGTCCTCGATCGGAATCGTGCTCAACAGTATCGAGGCGACCATGCAGACGGAAGGCCTGCTGAAGCAGTCGCAGCAGTTGGCTACCGAACTCCAGACCCAGCAGAAAGAGCTGCAACAGACCAACGAGCAGCTTGCTCAAAAAGCCCAGCAGTTGGCCGAGCAGAATGCCGAAGTGGAGCGCAAGAACCAGGAAATCGAACAGGCCCGCCGCGCTTTGGAGGAAAAAGCCAAGGAGTTGGCACTCACCTCGAAGTACAAATCCGAATTCTTGGCCAACATGTCGCACGAGTTGCGCACGCCGCTCAACAGCATCCTGGTGCTGGGCCAGCAACTCTCGGACAATCCCGATGGCAATTTGACACCAAAGCAAGTGGAGTTCTCCCGCACCATCCACGGAGCAGGAACCGATTTGCTCAACCTGATCAGCGACATTCTCGACCTCTCGAAGATCGAGTCGGGCACGGTCTCGGTGGAAGCCGAAGAGGTCTTCTTCGCCAGCCTGGTCGAGATGATTGGTCGTCCGTTCCGCCACGAGGCCGAGAACCGGAAACTGGCTTTCGAGATGCAGGTCGATCCAAACCTGACGCGCAGCCTGGTGACCGACTCCAAGCGTTTACAGCAGGTGCTCAAGAACCTGCTCTCCAACGCCTTTAAGTTCACCGAACAAGGCGGCGTGCGCCTCTCAGTATCGGCGGCCAGCAGTGGATGGAGCTCGGATCATCCGATTCTGAGCAGTGCAGGCTCGGTGGTGGCCTTCGAGGTGACGGATACCGGCATCGGTATTCCGCAAGAGAAACAAAGGATCATCTTCGAGGCCTTCCAGCAGGCAGATGCCGGGACCAGCCGCAAGTACGGCGGAACCGGCTTGGGGCTGGCCATCAGCCGCGAATTGGCCAGCTTGTTGGGTGGAGAAATTCAGTTGAAGAGTGTGCCCGCCAAAGGCAGCACCTTTACTCTCTACCTGCCACAAACCTACGTGGGTCCTGCGTCGTCCAGTGCAGTGGTGAAGGAAGGAACAGGATCTTCCACTATGGCTCCGCTTCAGTTCGCGTCCGTCGCCACGGTCGAGCACGCGGTTGAGAGAATCGAAGACGATCGCGACGACCTGCGACCGGGAGATGCCGTGCTGCTGATCGTGGAAGACGATCCGCATTACGCTCGCATTCTCTGCAACCTCGCCCGCGACAAAGGATTCCAGGTTTTGGTGGCCATGCGTGGCACTGAGGCGCTATCTCTGGCGCGTGAGTTCCATCCCAACGCGATCTCGCTGGATGTCTTCTTGCCCGATATGCTGGGCTGGACGGTGCTGAACCACCTGAAGCAGGATCCCTCCACGCGGCATATTCCAGTACAACTGCTGACTACAGATGACGACTGGCACCACGGCCTTTCGCGCGGGGCGTTCTCGTTCGTCACCAAGCCGACCACGACCGAAGGGTTAGAGGCTGTGCTGAACCGTATCAAGGAGTACGCAGCTCCTCGCCGCAAGAAATTGCTGGTTGTGGAAGATAATCCTGCCGAGCAGTTGAGTATCAAGGAACTGCTTGGCTATGACGACATTGACGTGACGGTAATTGATAATGGGGCCGAGGCTCTGGCTGCGGTGAATGAGCAGCAGTTTGATTGCGTGGTGCTTGACCTGCGCTTGCCCGATATGTCGGGATTTGAAGTGCTGGAACGCCTGCGCGATACACCTAGCCTCAATGATCTGCCGGTGGTGGTCTTTACCGGAAAGGAATTGTCGCCCGACGAAGATGCGCGCCTGCATACCCTGGCTCGTAGCGTAGTCGTGAAAGATGTCGAGTCGCCGGAACGGTTGCTGGATGAGACGGCGTTGTTCCTGCACCGCGTGGTGGCTGACTTGCCGGCGGAGAAACAGCGTATGTTAGACCGGCTGCACCGCTCCGATGATGCCCTGGTGGGCAAGAAGGTGCTGGTTGTGGATGACGACGTGCGCAACATCTTCGCGCTCAGCAGCGTGCTCGAGCGCCGGGGCATGGAGGTGCTCACTGCCGGTACCGGCCGTGAGGCCATTGCCAAGATCGAATCGACTCCCGACCTGGCGATCGTGCTCATGGATATCATGATGCCGGAGATGGATGGCTACGAGACCATGCAGGTAATCCGGCAAAATCCGGCGTTGCGACGCCTGCCCATCATCGCTCTCACGGCAAAAGCCATGAAGGGGGACCGTGAAAAATGCCTGGAAGCAGGCGCGTCAGAGTATTTGGCGAAGCCGGTAAACACCGAGCAGTTGCTTTCGGCGTTGCGGATGTGGCTGCATAGGTAAGAATTGGGTAATTGAGTAATTTGGTAATTGGGAAATTGAAAAGCAAAGAGTAGTCGATGTTGCAAAGGTACCAGCCCCGGAGGGCCTGCCCTGAGGTGGCAGCCGAAGGGGGCGCAAAGAAGTTAGCCCAGGGTGGAACGCAGTGGAACCCTGGGAAAATCGGTAAAGAAAGAAAGCCAGCCCCGGAGGGGCGGCACAGGTTCAATGAACGCATGACGGCCAACGAAAAAGTCAACATCCTGATGGTCGACGATCAGCCGGCCAAGCTGCTCAGCTATGAAGTAATACTGGGCGAGCTAGGCGAAAACCTGATCAAAGCCACTTCGGGAAGAGAAGCCCTGGAGCAGCTGCTGAAGAACGACGTTGCGGTCGTGTTGCTGGATGTCTCCATGCCGGAGATCGACGGCTTCGAGATGGCCGACATGATCCGCCAGCATCCGCGCTTTCAGAAAACTGCCATCATTTTTATATCCGCCGTTCATTTGACCGACCTCGATCGGATCAAGGGATACCAGCGGGGCGCCGTTGATTACATCTCCGTCCCGGTGGTTCCCGAGCTTTTGCGAGCCAAGGTCAGCGTATTTGCTGAACTGCATCGTAAGACGCGACAACTGGAAAGCCTGAACCGCGAATTGGAAAAACGTGTTGCAGCACGCACCGAGGAACTCAAAGAACGCGCCGATCTGCTCGAGCTTGCCTCGGAAGCCATTATGGTCCGCGACTCAAACGGGGTCGTTCAATTTTGGAACTCCGGCGCTGAAGTCTTGTATGGCTGGACCCGGGAAGAGGTGCTGGGCAAGAACATTCATCAACTATTGCAAACTCAATGGCCCACGCCGTTGCAGGAGATAGAATCCACCCTCGCCTTAGATGGACGTTGGGAGGGCAACTTGATCCACCAAACCAAGCATGGCCATAGCGTGACGGTGGCCAGCCGCCAGGCTTTCAAAAGCAATGGAACCCAGGCATCCATCCTGGAAATCAATCGTGATATTACAGCACAGTTGCAGGCGGAAGAAGCCCTGCGCAAAACCGAACGGCTGGCGGCCATGGGACGCGTGGCGGGCATCATTGCGCACGAGATTAATAATCCGCTGGAAGCCATCACTAATGCTTTTTATTTGATCCGCGATCATCCTTCGCTCGACGACGAGGCGAAATACTACGCCCAGTTAGGAGAGCAGGAGTTGCTGCGCGTGTCGCACATCACGCGTCAGACGTTAAGCTTCTACCGCGAATCGCAACAGGCAGTGGCTGTCTCTATTCCGGAGCTTCTCGATAATGTTCTGGAGTTGCAGGCGCGACGATTGCAATTGAGTGGAATTGCCCTCGACAGGAAGTACGAAAGTACAACCTATATTCATGGATTTCCGGTCGAGTTGAAGCAGGTGTTCCTGAACCTGATTGGAAATGCTGTCCAGGCGATGTCGGAAGGAGGCCGCCTGCGAATCCACGTGCATGAGACAACTGACTGGAAGACTCTCTCGGCTGGAGTTTGCATTACCGTGGGCGATACCGGTTCAGGCATCTCCCAGGAACATGCGAAGCGGCTGTTTGAACCATTCTTCAGCACCAAATCCACCAAAGGCACTGGACTGGGTCTGTGGATCAGCAAGGGCATCATTCAAAAATATGAGGGCACAATCCGGTTTCGGACCTTAAGGCTTGCTTCTGGAAACGTCACCTGTTTCCGCGTCTTCCTCCCTGAAACAGTCTTCTCTAAGAAACCGCGCCTCGTATCCAGCTATAGCGAGGGCAGCAAAGTGATGGGGATGAGTTAATTGAGTAAGTTGGTAATTGGGTAATTTGGTAATTGGGTAATTTAAGTACTACAAATTGCTCTGTCGGAGGACTTGAAGTCAAGAGATGCATCTCTCCGGTAAAATGAGTGAAACGCAAAACTCTCTGAGGAGATTAAGTGGGCCAGTCAAAAGCTGTGATCCTATGCGTTGACGACGAAGAGAATCCGCTGATTCTCAGAAGGCTTGTGCTGGAAAAGGCCGGATACCAGGTCATCACTGCAAACTCCGGGAAGAAGGCGCTCGAAATCCTTCAATCTCAACCAATCCATCTCCTGCTTTCAGACCTCCTCATGCCCGGAATGACTGGAACAGAGCTTGCACGCCAGGTGAAAGAACGGTGGCCGAAAATTCCGGTAGTTCTGGTCTCGGGCGTCAATGAGATCCCACCAGAAGCCACTTACGCCGATCTGTTCATCAGCAAGGTTGAAGGCCCGGTGAGTTTGTGTGAGAACATCTCGACGGTATTGGGAAAGAATTTTTAATTTCTAATTTCCAAACCAAGTCTACTTTCACCTCAACCGAATACGGGGTGCCTACCCCATCTTTATGAAATTCGTGTTCCTATTTCCTCATCGAGAAAAATACCACTGGGGTCACAATCAACGACAACACCATCGAGATCATGATTCCTCCGATTACGGCGATGGCGAGAGGTTGCAACATCTGAGATCCTGCGCCTAACGCCAAAGATAGCGGCAACATGCCGGCGATTGTCGCCAGGGCTGTCATGAAAATGGGGCGAAGCCTGCGGCGGCCGGCCTGGATCATGGCGTCTTCCGGTTCGAAGCCTGCACTTTCGAATTTGTGATGGGCATCGAGCAGCAGGATTCCGTTTTTGGCGACGATTCCAATGACCATGATCGCTCCCATGATGGAAGCCAGATTGATGGTTTTTCCGGTGACCACCAGGGCCAAAAACACGCCGGAGATCGAGAGCAGAGCCGAACTCAAGATTGCTACTGGAGCGGAAAAATTGCGGAACTCAAACAACAAAACCGTAAAGACCAGAACGATCGCCAGCACCAGTACGATGGCCATGTCGTGGAAGTCTTTTTGTTGTTGGGCATAGAGTCCACCGTAAGTTACGCGGATCGAAGGAGGCAGGTGCAACCCAGCCACAACTTTCTGGACTTTGGTCATTCCGGTTCCCAGGCTTTCGCCGGCTTTCAACCTGGCAGTTACCTCGACGAGGCGCTGCAGGTTCTCGCGGATGATCTCGGTCTGGCCTGGTATTTGATTCACTTGCGCAACTGATCCCAGGGTTGCAGTCTTTCCGCTGGCGCTGACCAATACTGTGTTGCTCATAGCTTCGAGCGACGAGCGGTTCTGTTCGGGAAAGCGGACCCGGATGGTATAAGCGCGGTTGTTCGCCACCAGAGGCGCTCCGGCGGGCATTCCTTGCAAGAGGGCAGTCGCATTAGTGGAGACATCCTCTGCCGTAAATCCGGCGCGGGCCGCTACGGATGGGTTCACTCTGAATTCCTGCGCTGGGCCGCTGGTGATGTTCTCGATTCCATCTTTCATGTCCACGATCGTCCCGCCCGACTCCTCACCCTCTTTTGTTTTTCCAGGAGGCGCATCGATCTTGCTGATGGCGTCGGCCACCCGCGGAGCAGTTTGGGCAAGAAGGTTTGCATCTTCAGAGAACAGCTTGATGACTACCGGTTCGGGAGCGCCGGTGAGGTCCCCGATCATGTCCTGCAAGAGCTGTTTCAAATCAATGTCAATGCCCGGCTCCTGCTTTTTGACCTCAGTGCGGACGTCGTCCATGATTTCATCCACGCCCCGGCTGCGTTTCGATTTCAGCTTCACCGAGATATCGCCCGTATTGGCTTCAGTCACGGCCGCCAGTCCAAGCTGCAAGCCGGTGCGCCGCGAGGTGCTTTCCACTTCGGGTATCTCATGAAGGATTTGCTCTACATGCGAGACCACTCGATTGGTTTCCTCCAGAGAGCTTCCGGGCGGCATGAGGTAGTCGACGATAAAACCGCCTTCATCCATTCCGGGAAGCAAATCGGAACCAAGGTAGAGCGCGCAGACTCCGGAGATTGCGATCAACAGAGCACCGATCACCGCGAGCCACCGGGGATGCTCCAACGCTCTGCGCAACCAGCGCTCGTAGAAATCAACGATGTGGCGAAAAAAACCTTTCAATGAAGCTTCTTCCGCCGCCAACAGCCTGCGCATCTCTTCGTTCTTGTCTTCTGCTCTTTCCGGTTCTTCAGCAGAGCTTTTGCGCCGCAATAGATAAAGGCTCAGAGTCGGTGTCCAGGAGAGAGCGAGGACCAGGGAAGTTAGCAGGGCAGCGCACATGGTGATTGCCAGTGCGCGGAAAAACGTTCCATTGACTCCGGTCATGGTGACCAGCGGAAGGAAAACTACAATCGGGGTAAGCGTCGAACCAATCAACGGAACCGTGATTTCCGATAACGCGCTTTTCACTGCCTCAATCTTGCCCTGTCCTGAGTCGCGATGAAGCACGATGTTCTCGACTACGACGATGGCATCGTCGATCACCAACCCGACCGCAGCCGCCAGTCCACCGAGGGTCATGAGGTTGAAGCTCTGGCCCAGAAGCTTGAGCACGATGAAGGTCACCATGATCGTGACAGGTATGACCAGGCCGGCCACAATGGAAGATCCCCAGTCGTGCAAGAAGAGAATCAGTACAACAGCAGAAAGGACAAGACCAAGCAGAATGGCATCGCGAACGCTCTTGATGGAATCCTGCACAATTCCGGATTGGTCATAGAAAGGGGCCACACGCACGTCGGCCGGCAGGGTGCTGCGAATGCGGTCTACTTCATCGTGGACTTCATTGGCCACGATGACCGTGTTGCTATCCGGCTGCCGGTTGATATTGAGAAGCACGGCAGGTTTTCCCTCAGCTCTGACGATGGTATAGACAGGTTTCACTGCCTGCTGTACCTGGGCAACGTCGCGGATGCGTATTGGGATACCTGCCTGCGTGTTCTTGATGACCGTCTGCTCGAGATCGGCGGCGCTGCGCGCCTGTCCGCTAACGAGCCCTAGAACCAACTGGTGATTTTGGTCGAACAAGCCCGGCGAATCGATCAAGTTCGTCGCCTTTACCGCATTGAGAATGTCGGTTACGGTGACAGATGTTTCGAGCAATTTGGCAGGATCGGGAACGATGTGGAACTCCGGTTCCTGCCCACCTTGCACCACCACTGTAGCCACCCCGGTCATACGATTGAGCCGGGGCGCGATCTGATAGGTAGCCATCTCCCAAAGTTGCGTCTGCGGGATTTTATCGGACGTCAAGCTGTATCCCATAATGGGAAACGAAGCAAAGGTCAGGCGGTGGCTTTCAAGCCTGGATCCTGGTGGAAGGTCCGTCTGTATCTTGGAAAGCGCGGCATCCACAAGTTGCAGCGTCTGGAACATGTCCACTTGCCAGTTGAAAAAGAGGTCGATCTCCGCCGTTCCACGGCTGGTGATGGAGCGCACCACTTCGAGGCCTGGTACGTTGTTGACCGCCTGTTCTACAGGCCTTGTAACGGTGACCATCATCTGGTCAATGGGCATCACACCGACGTCAATGCCGATCACAATCCGGGGAAAATCTGTCGAAGGAAAGACTGAAACAGGAATATTGAATGACAGGTACACTCCCACAAATGCGACCACAACGAGCACAAAGATCACGGACTTGGAGTTCTGGGCGAACCAAGGGCGGCTGCTGGAGGCATTTGGAGTGTTGTTCAGTTCGTCTGTCATCAGGTTTGTGAGCGCAGTTTCAAGTTGATTTGTGCCGTGAAAATTCCCGAAGGAGGCGATGGAAAGGGTCCGGTCGCCAGTCTTCTCATAACCGGGTCAGTCTTTGTCCTTATCCTGTTTCTTGTCGTCTTTCTTGCCGGCTTTATCTTTCTCGTTATCTTTGTTCTTCTCGCTATCGCTGTCTTTATCTTTATCCTTGTCTTTGTCGTCACCTTCGGGGCTGGGCTTTTCGACTTTGACTTTGGTGTTTTCTTTCAGGCCATAAGCCCCTTCGGTTATGACTTGTTCTCCGGCCTTAAGCCCGGAAACGATCTGAACATCGTCAGAATTTTTGATGCCAACCTTCACGTCGCGGCTCTTGGCTGTCCCATCACTGGCAATGACCATTACTTGCGCCTGATCTCCGTTGACATTGAGCAAGGCTGGAGCAGGAATGATGAGGGCATCGTGCACAGTTTGAGCAGTAACGGAAAGCTGCGCCGCGGTCCCTGGACGCAGTTGCTGTTTGGGATTGGCAGCCTGCACCCAAATCTCAACCGTTGTGCTGTTTGGATCAAGCGCAGGGCTGACTAGAGTTACAGTTCCCGGCACTTTCTCTAAACCTGCAACCTCGACGGTAGCTTTATCGCCTTTGCGCAGCAGCATGGCATCGGACTGAGGAATATGGGCCTTCGCAATGACGGATGAGATGTCCATGACAGTCATAAATGGAGCAGAAGTGGAGGCCATTTCACCGGGATAAAGGGGACGATCGGTAATCACCCCATTGATCGGGCTGCGGATTTCCGAATAGCTGAGCTGCGCCTGCGACCCCAGATATTTGCCTTTGGCCGATGTGAGCTGGCCGCCGGCCGATTTCACTGTCTGCTGCTTGACGATGGAGTTGAGTGAATCGAGATGTTTTTTGGCAACGTCGTATTGGGTCTTGGCCTGAGTAAGGGCCACACCCGCGGCGTCGAGATCTTTGCGGGGAAGAGCGCCCTGTTGAAACAGCATCTCGCGGCTTGAATAAAGCTTCTGCTGGGCATCAAGGTTCTTTTGCGCATTCTCCACATCAAACTGCGCTTTCTGCAGATCCTCCGGCAGGGTAGCGCTCACACTGGTTGTATAGGTGGCTTGCGCTTGTTCATAAGCGCCCTTGTTGTCGAGTTCGGCTGCTGCCAGGTCGCGGTTCTCGAGTTCTGCCAGGAGTTGCCCTTGCTTCACCTTTTGTCCGCGTACGACAAAGAATTTCCGTACAGGCGCATTGAGCTTGGGAGTAATGGCCGCCTGCGACAACGGAAAGAGGACAGCCTCGGTTGTTACCACGCGAGAAATGTCTTCCTGCTTCGCTGCCTCCGCCTGGACGGAGACCACGGTCGGCTCTTCTTTCTCTTTGCCTTTACAGCCGCTCAGCAGAATGGTCGTCGCCAGGCCAAAAGCAGCCACCACGACGGAGATGGAGACAGATCTGCGGCGGATGAGGGTCATAAACATTACATTGTACCTGTAAGAGTTTGCAGTTCCGCCAGCGCGGTGCGATAGCGGACAACCCCATCACTATAGGCGTTTCTGGACTGATTCAGAGTGCTTTGCGCATCCACCACTTCCAGGACCGTAGCCTCGCCCCCCTGATAACGAAGAGTAGTGAGTTTGAGGCTCTCAGCCGCCAGATCTGCGGAACTCTTGAGAAGCTCAAGCTCAGCGAGCGCCGCCTGGGCCTCAGCGAACGAATTGCGGATGGCTGCCAAAAGTTTTCGCTGGGCCAGGGAAAGCTCACGCTCCGATTGTTTGCGCTTCAGATCAGCCTGAACCACCTTGGCGTGGGTTGCGCCCCAATTCCATATTGGAATGTTGACTGTAGCTGAGGCCGAAGACCCCAAGTTATTGATGCCATCCGTCGTGGTGGCGAAATGGTTTGCATCGATGCCATACCAGTAATCCAGGGTGATCGTTGGAAGATACCCGGCCCGCGCGGAGGAAAGTTCAAACTTGGCCGCCTGCAGAGAAGCAGTCGAGGCGCGCAGTTCGGGATTCTTGACTTGCGCGGTTTTCACAAACTCATCAAAGCTGGGGAGCGGCGGAGCAAGGTCAAGATCATCGACGACGGTAAAGTTCTCGTTGAAATTGGGAAACAGCAGGACGGCGAGATCGAGCCGGCTTTTGTTCATGGCCAATTCAGCTTCACGCAGATCACGCTGGCTACCCTGATACTGGATTTGGGCTTTGATCACATCGGAGTGGGCTACCTCTCCCCCTGTCTCCAACTGCTGGCTGATCTTGAGAAAGCGTTCGGACTCAGCCGCAGCCGCCTGGTTGGTAGCGTATTTGCGCTGAGCAGCGAGCAAGCCGTAGTAGGCCTGGACCACAGTTACCACCAGACCTCGCGCCGCAATTTCAGCTTTGGCTCGGGCAACGGACTCCAGGGCGGAGGAGCGCCTATAATCGCTTACGCCACTGTAGGCCAGCGCCTCGTGCACATTGCCCTGGCTGATATATTCATGGACTCCGTTGTTGGCAATGAAGCGAGGCGTCGCAGTTCCATTGCCCTGTGTATACAGATATTGATTGTTGTAACTCACGCTGGGCAGCAAAGCGGCACGGGCCTGCACCTTGTCTTGATGAGCGACGCCCTGGTCGGTCAGGGCTGCCTGAAAGTCCACACTGTTCTTGCGGGCCAAGGCCAGGGCATCCTGTAGGGTCACGGTCTGGGGCGACTGGCTCGACGAAGCCGATTGGGCAGCTTGTACAACAGATGATGCGAAGGCAGGAGCATCCGACAACACAATCAGGGTGATTGAAAGCAGTAGTAAGGTGAATGGATTTCGCATCTCTCAGCCTCCAAAAAGAAAGACAACAGTATACGATGTCAGTTATAACCATCGCGGTGTGGCGGGGGCCTCGAAAATGCGACAATATTTAGTGATTCGCAGTGGCAATCTGATGGTAGACTCCCTCCTTGATTAGACTGGTGATGGCCACGGAGTTGAGAGAACTGGGCGTCTTCGACCCAGGCAATGCATGGATGAAATGACAAAGATGGCCCGGCTCAATGTGACTGCGTGGCTGGGCAGGCGTTCGCGTTTTTTTCTGAGTAGTCTGGCTGTTTTCGGATTGCTCTTCGTTTCGTGCGTGCGTTATTTCACACCTGCCGAACTCCAGGTTACTTTCCTCTTCTTGCTCCCTATCTCCTTTGCGACCTGGTTTCTTTCAACTCTGATTGGCAGTTTGTTTGCTGCGGGAGCGACCGGTGTCCTGCTGTTTTTCGATTTGCGAAGCGTAGACAACATTCATCACAATGTTCTTGTTGCAAATACGTTATTGAATCTTGCCTTCTTTTCAGCGGTAGTCTTTATCTTCTCTGAAGTTCGTGCATTGTATGACCGGGAGCAGCAACTTTCTCTTCACGATGCTCTTACTGGATTGCTCAATCACCGCGCCTTTGTAGACAAGGTTGCCACGGAGAACCGCCGCCTTCAACGGCACCCCGGTTCACTTACCCTCGTCTACATCGACTTGGACGAATTCAAGCGGGTGAAC
>DASZFK010000689.1:0-3191 GCA_035939855.1 Candidatus Angelobacter sp. | reverse complement strand
TCTTCCGGCCAAAAGCGCACAAACGGCACGCAGCTACGCAAACGTTGGTGGGATTGATATGCCGGTTGACATTGAAATAGGCCACGTTGCCATGCATCCGCTCTCGCACGAGGTTCGCCAGCCAGCCCAGGGCCAGAATGTCATGCGAGCGATAAAGGGTTACCCCGTCCTGAAGGCTGAGCCTCTCGCGCGCAAAGACCTTCTCGGAAATTGGCAAAAGACGCGGGTCGTCTGTTTGAAACCCATGCCTTGAACTGGATGAAATAGCTGTAGCCATTGAGTCTAATGATAGCGGAAATGAAGCTTTCAGACCATCCTTAGTCTTTCTTGAAAATAACATGTGATATACACATGTTATACACTTGACAAATATAGTAAAATGGCCATAAACTTGCGCCATGTATGTTCACCAAGAAGTCTTGGAGACTGCTCGCCATCTGGCGTGTGATCGGGGGAATTGGAGTTTTGCGCTGGGAGAGATTGTGGCCGCCCTCCCCGCATTGAATCAGAACACGGTGCGGACTCACGTAGTCAGCCGCTGTTGCGTGAACGCTCCCAAGAACCATTTGCATAAATGGGATTATTTTCGCAGGATCGGGCGCGGGATCTACCAGATTGAGGTCAAGTACCGGAGGACAACGGACAAACGCTCACGTCGTCAGCTTCGCGGCCACCGAGATTCAGACCGAAAGCAGACTGCAGTCGGCCTGCGTAAGACTCTTCACGCCGTTATTCAAAAGGACGAAGGAGCTTATGTAGTGGAGTGCCTGGAGCTGCCAGTAGTTACTCAAGGGCATACCTTGGACGAAGCGGTAGAAAATCTCCGTGAAGCGCTGATGGTGCACTTGGAAGGGGAAGATTTGGCCGCTCTGGGTCTTGTGGCGCATCCGGATGTGCAAATCTCATTCGAAATACCAGCAGGGTAATGGGACGCCTGCGGCAATTAACAGCGCGCGAAATCTTGCGTGCATTCGGCAGCTTCGGATTTACGGTTGCGTCCATGCGCGGTAGCCACGCTAAACTGGTACGCATCCTGGCATCGGGAGAAAGACAGACTCTGACTGTTCCCTTGCATAAGATGCTTGCTCCAGGAACAGTGCGGGCAATTTTTCGCCAAGCGCTGCGTTACATTCCCGAAAGCGACCTAAGGCCATGGTTTTTCCATGGAGACAGCTAGTAAACACACTCTCTCTTGTTCAATTCATTTCGACCGGGTGGTCTGCACCTTGACCTTAATCTCGTATTTCCCCTTAGGTTCCACCTGAATCGGTACACCCTGCGCAAGATACGGCTTGATTATTTTAGGATTGATCCATTGAAGGCTCCAGCCATTCTCAATGGCAACTAAGGTATATTTGCCCGGCACCGCAGATGCGATCGAAAAGGTGCCGTCGCTATCGCTCTGATCAAGCCGAAACAACTGGGGATTTGCGGCAGCCTCCTCGGGTACCATCAAAACCAGCACGCCGGCAGCAGGTGTGTCGTCCTTCAAGGCAATGCCGTCGACTTGCGCGAGCCCTGGGCTCAAAACCACCGTCAATTTCACGGCAGCGCCCGATCCGATTTCCACGGTGTGGCCGGTCACGCGGCCCCCGGTGGCTCCCAGGTCTTTAAAGTAGAGCCCAGTGGTTGAGACTTGGACCTGGTACCGCCCAGCCGGTACTCCTCGTTCTACCTCAAATTCATTCTTGTTGGAAACCTGTCCCCAATATCGCGTCCCAGACGATTTATCGACCAGCCATATATTTGTCTGGCCGGAAAGGCTTCCGCCCTGCTCCAGTTTGACTACGCCACTTACAGGTATGTGTGCATCCTTTTCATCGGTCGAAACCCTGGCATCGGCAGAGATGCTGACCTCCTTCGATGAACTGCTCCAGTTCTTTCCGTCGTAGGAATTAACGCGTAAGATGTAATTTCCCGGAGCCACGCCGGAGACCTCTGTAACGCCGCCACCGATTGGCATGCTTCGGGCACGCACTCCAATAGTGAATTGGCCGACTGGTCGTGCCTCCACCGCTATATTTGGGTTCTGATTCGGTGTGGAACTTGTCACGCGCAGATGGAGCGCCGGAACAGCGTGCAAGTTTAAGTCCGCTGTGAACTTCTCTCCTGTTGCCAACATGATCGGAGTCGCTGCCTCAAATTCTGTTGCCGCAGAATAGAACGTAATGGGATACGCCACATCGAGAGGAGAGCTCGATGGCTGCTCGGAAGAAGGATTCTCTTCCTGGCTTGTCACAGAGCTTTGCTGGTCGGTAATTGGTTGGCCTTCGATTCTGGGGTTGGCGACACGGAATGGCCGAACATCAGGGCGCACGGCGTACCAAGGCTCGCTGGAGACAGCCACAAAATATTTGCCCGGAGAAAGATGGGTAAAACGATAAACTCCTTCATCATTGGAGTTGGCGCGAGCCCGCAAATTGGTTCGCCCATTGTAGGTTGCCTCTTCGAATAGCATTACATCTGCGCGACGCACCGGCTCATTTTGATCGTCGGTGATGGCGCCGGAGATGGAAGCATCACGGTGCAGCCGAAAAAGTAAATCCTCGGACTTGAGCTTGGGTCCTACCACGATCGAGGTCGAGTATTGGCCATGCTGGTCGAACGCCTCCCGGAGGTATCCTTTGCGCTCGGCAAGCAGCGAGTATTTGCCGGCATCGAGATTGTCAAAAACAAAGCGTCCATCCTCATCCACGACCTTCGTGCGAGATTCGTTTTGCTTTCCGGCCGGCGTAATGGCCACCAGGGCCTGAGCCAAAGGCGTGCCGCTGGTCGCATCCACGACGACGCCGCTGATCTTCCATTTTTCAGCCTGTATGACAGGAGCGGTTTTTTGTTGTGCCAATGCTGCAATCGCAAGCAGGCCGATACCGGCAATTCGAAAGCTGCGGGCTATCACCGATCATTCTCCTGTTCGTATCAACTCAAGCGTTACACTGGCTTTGCCGTTGGCCGAAAGTGAGACTGTAGCAGCATGGGGCTCGTAACGGCTTAGAGTCTCAGGGTTGGTATATTCAACCTGGTCGATGGAATCAAAGGCAAAAACTTTGTAATCTCCCGGGGCCAGCCCTGGTGATTGAAACTCGCTCCGGCCTATTACAGGCACGACTCGCGGCTGCATGGGAGCAAATTGCGGCGCTATCAGCAGGTGGCCGAAGGAATCGTCGCTCGGGTTGCCCAGCTTACTGGTT
>DASZFK010000688.1:0-10773 GCA_035939855.1 Candidatus Angelobacter sp. | reverse complement strand
GACCGTAGACAAAATCTTTGTCTGCAAAATGTGTGTACCAATAGAAATCATCGTAGATGGAGTGGTAGATTCCCCCACGATCCTCCCCCGCAAACCCGACATTGAGCGATGCGATTCCCAGGTACTCGAGAAAAGCCGTATAGTCGCTTCCTGAGCCGAGAGGCCCGATACGAAGGTCGGGCCGGGTTCGAGCTTCTTTCCTGGCTTCCCGATCTTCGGCGTTGCGCGGGTTTTCGGGTTGCAGCCGCCGGGCCTGGCTGCGTTTCCATACGGAGATGTTCTTTTCGGGATCGGTGATGTCGCGGGCCACGGTGTTCACAAACTTTTCGAGTGAGTGCGAGCCTTCCACTTCAAGATAGCCGCGACTGTTGCTGTCGGAGTTCACATAAACGGCCGCATGTTGCTTCAGCTCGGCGGCGTGATACTCGGCCCATTCGGTTGAGCCCAGCAGCAAAGGTTCTTCGCCATCCCAGGCACAGTAAATGATGGTGCGCTTCGGCTTCCATCCTTGTTTGAGTAGCTCGGAGAAGGCACGCGCCTCTTCCAGCAATGCGACCTGCCCGGAGATGGGATCTTCGGCGCCATTGACCCATCCATCGTGATGGTTGCCCCGAATAATCCACTGATCGGGTGATTCCGATCCGGGAATCCTGGCAATCACGTCGTAGATAGGCTTGATATTCCAATTCGACATCACCTTCAAGTGGACCTTGGCCGGTCCTGGCCCAAGGTGATACGGGATCGGCAACGCGCCCCGGAAATCCGGCGGAGCCATCGGGCCTTTCAGAGCCGCCAGCAAGGGCTTGGCATCGCCATACGAGATCGGAAGTACGGGAATCTTGGTGATTGTGGGAGCGTCTTTGATCGCCAGCCGCTTGACGTCTCCTTTGGCCCCAACCCCGGGCGTCAGCGGATCGCCGGGATAAAGAGGCATGTCGAGAACGCTGCCACGTTGCACGCCGTTTTCGTTGCGCATGGGGCCTTCGGGAAAGACCTCATCGTCGAAGTAGCCGTCGTCGCGTGGATCAGAATAGATGATGCAGCCCACCGCCCCATGCTCGGCTGCCACTTTGGGCTTGATGCCGCGCCATGAAGCGCCATAGCGAGCAATCACGATAGCGCCCTTGACCGACACGCCCAGACGGTCTAGTTCCTCGTAGTCGCGGGGGATTCCGTAATTCACGTAAACCAGGGGAGCAGTGACGTCTCCATTGATGGAATAGGCGTTGTAGGTGGGCAGTTGCTCGTCCTGTTGGTTCGAGGTTGGGTCACCGGCGACCGGAGGCTCCTGCAATTTCGCCGTATACCGGGTCGGTTCGAGCAATTCCACTACGCGTTCCTTGGGTGTGGGAAAAAGTACGTCAAAGGTCTCGATCTCCGCATCCAGGCCCCACTCTTTGAACTTGGAGAGGATCCATTCAGCATTCTGCTTGTCATAAGGCGAACCCACATGATGCGGATGAGCGCTGAGCCGCTGCATTGAGTCCTTCAGAATCTGGGGGCTGGGAATGCGGCGGAACTTGTCCTCGAAATCACGCTCCACCTTGGAACTGGCAGCAGTAAAGCCATATAGAGGCTCATCGTCATTGGCCGCCGACGCCGGCAGCAGGACAGTGAGGCAGAACAACACAGCAACAAAGGCGCGTTTCATCAGAAGGCTCCTTGATCGTGGTGAGGGATTAGCAGGTGATTGTAAATGACAAGCACTCAGCAGTCAGTCAGACAATTGCTATAAATGCCAAAACTGCCATAATCTGAAGGAGATTATGAAAAACATGAAGGCTTATGAGAATGCTGCCTCTGGACGAGAGCGGGGAACGCGAAGCCTTGGAGCGCAGTCCAGCAGTTCCAGTTCAGGGTCGGGAAACGAACCTGGAAACGGGAAGACCTCTACACTCGCTCCTGACTTCATCTTTACCTAGCTGCCACCCGCAGCAGCACGAACAGAGGGCATATTGATTACAACATCATTGGTTACGTCTTTCCCTCCGCGCAGGTTTACGTAAAGAGACTGGATGCTGAAGATTGGTCCAAAGGGTATGCCCCACCAGCCCAATACAATGGTCAGAAGCGTCCAAGGCAAACCTTTGGAAACGCTACTCTCGCCGGCGCGAATGAAATGGATGTCCGATCCTCGCCGAAACGTGACTACGAGCAACGAGATGCAGTAATAGTAGATGACAAATTTTCCGCCGCGTTGAAGTTCGGAATTCAACTCGTCGACACTCATGTTCCCCAGTCCTACAATTGCCATAGCAGACCTCGATTCAAATTTGGATTTTCAGATGTACGGAGTGGGGGCTTATCGAGATTCTATGCACTCTTGCTGTGAGGCGCAACAAAATTCTGGCAGCTACTCCACAACAACCGACTTCGAGAGGTTCCTTGGCCGATCCACGTTGTGTCCGCCGCGTACGGCTATATGGTAGGCCAATAATTGAAGGGGAATAACTTCCACCAGAGGCTGCAACAACACTGGGACGTCAGGGACGAAAACCACATAAGGCGCAATCTTTGAGACTTCTTTGTCGCCTTCGGTAATGATCGCCAGCACCGGAATGCCTCGTTCCACAAATTCACGGATATTCGAGACGCTCTTGCCGTAGCGTAATACCGAGCCTTCGTCGCTCTCGTCGTGCATCGCCAGCACTACGATCGGAAGCTGCTCATTGATGAGTGCTGTCGGCCCATGCTTTAGCTCGCCTGTCGGATATCCCTCGGCGTGGATGTAGGAGATCTCTTTGAGTTTCAGAGCGCCTTCCAGGGCGATGGGATAGTCAATATCGCGGCCCATGTAGATGCAATCTCTGTATTGGTAAAACTCCTGGGCAAACTTGCGCACTGTGTCGTCGGTGGACAACGCCTGGCGAATCTGCTCGGGCAGAGTGCTCAGTCCTTGCAGAGCAGCTTCGATCGCAGCATGAGATTTTCCGCGGACTTGCGCAATGTACGCAGCCAGGAGAAACAAGGCTGTAAGCTGGGTAGTAAAACTCTTGGTGGCTGCAATGGCGACTTCTTCCCCCGCCGAGGTCAGCAGAGTAGCATCGGCGCCGCGCGTGAGCGGGGTATCGGCCACATTGCAAATTGCCAGGCACTTGGAGCCTTTGTGGCGCGCCTCATGCAAAGCGGCCAGCGTATCGATGGTAGTTCCAGACTGGGAAATAAAAATCGTAAGCTCATTGGGGCCTACCACTGGATCGCGATAGCAATATTGGCTGGCAAAATCGACTTCTACCGGGACGTGGGCCATCCGCTCCAGCATGAACTCTCCCACTATGCCGGCATGACGGCTGGAACCACTCGCGGCAATGGTAATCCTGGCAATGCGCCTGATGTCGTCGGCTGAAAGCGAAAAATCAGGCAAGGTGATCTGGTCAGACCGCTTGAGGCAATCGTGAATCATGGTCTTCACCGCCTCCGGTTGCTGATAGATCTCCTTCAGCATGAAATGTGGAAACCCGTTCTTGTTCGCCCCGTATTGGTTTGCCGTGTTTTTCATTGCCGTGCTATCGAGGACTTCCTTTCACCGCCAAGACTTCCTTCGGTGAATCAACTACCGAGGCAGTGGTTCCCGAAAAAGTTTTCCAGCCTCTACGCGAGAGATCCCAGAAGATCAGGTATCCGGCGACTGCTGCTAGTACTAGAAGCGCCAATCCCTGGAGCCATTCCTGGAAAACAAGTTTGCCGATGCCAAACAGCGAGCCATAGACCAGCACGCACCCCATGATCCAATCAAAGGTGTTCGCGCCAACGTCGCGGACTTCGGGCAGCTCGGGCGCAAGTTTGGCGATCCGTTTCCATCCATAAATCGTGGGATGAACACGCCGGTAAAATGCGACCAGCTTTTGATCGGACTCGGCAGGTGTAAGCAAAGTTGCCGCGATCCATGCAATCGTGGTGCAGGCCGCGGTGATCAACGCGGTTTTGGCATCGACGACAGCATCATTGCCGGAAAAAGAAAAGCCGAATTTCAGCAACAAGGCCGTAGCCGCGGCCACGACCATAGCTACGATTTCGCTCCAGGCGTTGATGCGCCACCAATACCAGCGCAAGATGTAGACGACCCCGGTGCCAATTCCAAGATTAAGAACGATATGCCAGCCCTCACTGATCGATCGCAACTGGCTGGCGACATATCCGCTCAGCAGCACCAGGGCTATGGTGAAAACTTTTCCTATGTTTACGTAGTGGCGTTCTATGCTTTTGCGAACCAGGAAGCGGCGATATAGATCATTGACCAGATAAGAAGTACCCCAATTGAGCTGGGTTCCCATCGTGGACATGTAGGCAGCCAGAAACGCCGCAACCATGATTCCGCGCAGCCCTGCCGGCAGGTAATCGCGCAGCACCATCACATATCCCTGTTGCGGGCTGGCGGTAAAAGCAGCGTTGGGGTGAAGTCCTCCGGGAGAATAAACAGCCAGCGCGACCAGGCCGGTAATGATCCAAGGCCAGGGACGCAACGCATAATGAGCAAGGTTGAACCAGAGAGTTGCGCCCAGTGAATTCTTCTCATCCCTGGCGCTGAACATGCGTTGCGCCACATATCCGCCTCCGCCCGGCTCAGCTCCCGGATACCACGCCGACCACCACTGCACCGCCAAATAAACGAAGAAAGCGATGAGCGGCAGAGTCCAAATCGAGTTCGTGGTCCAGCCCAGATGGAAGTCAGGCAGAAACGCAGTTGGATCGCCCGTATGCGCTCCTCCTGATTGAAGCTGCGCTGCATTGCTCACCATCTGCAGTTGCAGTTTGAGCGCCTGTATGCCTCCAATCCGGCTGAGAGCGACCCACGCCAGAATGATCACCATTCCCATCTTTAGGATGAACTGGAACAAGTCGGTGACCAGTACGCCCCACAGCCCGCCGATCGCCGTATAGATGCCCGTGAAGGGAATCAGCACAAAGATGCAGATCAGCAAAGCCGTATGGCTGGGATCGCCCAGCGTGGTCTGAAACAGAGTATGGCTGCCCAGCGCGAGCTGAACGACGCGTCCTTTCGCAATCAATGGACCCAAAAGAACTGCGATGATGCTGACCATGGCATTGGTGACCCAGCCCAGAATCAGGCAGTTCATCAGCAACCCCAGGTAGACGGCTTTGAACCCTCGCAGAAACGCTGCCGGTTTGCCGCCATATCGGATCTCGGTAAGTTCTACATCGGTAAGGATCTGGGCGCGGCGCCAATAGCGCGCGAAAAAGAAGACGGTCATCATGCCGCCAATGCAAAAACTCCACCACAGCCAGTTTCCGGCGATGCCTTGGGTTGCAATGACTCCGCAGACGAATAAGGGGGTATCGGCAGCAAACGTCGTGGCCACCATCGAGGTCCCGGCCAGCCACCAGGAAACATCGCGGCCGGATACAAAGAATTCTTCGGTATTCCCGGATGCACGGCGGCGGTAGTAGATGCCAATCAGCAGGTTGATGAGCAGATAGCCGGCAATCACGATCCAGTCCATCGAATTGAGAGGCATAGCTTCTCCGATCGCGACTCCGCTATCGAGTATCAGCGTCTAGCGATTCGCCTGCGAATCGCGGGCCTTTAAGCCTGTCCTGAGGTAAGCTTGCAAGGCTGAAGGATTCATTGCGAAGCGATGAATCCGTAGCTCCCGCAAGTGGATCATGCGCGCCAACCGGCCCAATACTTGATTTTAGTATCAACAGTTGTTTAATAAAAGGCTTTAATACCGCTAAAGCCACTATATCAAAAAAAACAGCTACTGGCACTTAACATTCAGCACTCAGCATTCAGCACTCAGAACGCGAGCAAAAATCAATGGGCTTTCGGCCAAACTAAAACTCGGTCTGACTTGCCTTCTGACTCGTGTTCATTCGCGTCTATTCGCGTCTAAACGGGTTTCAAAACACTAACCATCCAAAACCGATCACCCGATCTCCCGATCACGCGCGATCACCCGATTGCATGTCCGTTGAGAAACTCGCCAGGAAGTTAGCTTTTCAATGGACCACGCCCTCGGTGTGGTTATGCGGCTAAGTGCTAATGGCTGATTCATACCGGCCAAAAATTGGGGCCATTACCCGGTAGGTAGTAATGGCCCCATACAGGTCCCTTTCGGGGGGTCTGCAAGCGTCAGAATTTATACTTCAAACCGAACTGAAGGTTACGTGCGCCTTGCGAACCACTGATCTGACCGTAGTTCGGTGCGCCCTGAGTATGTTGCCCACTGAATTCCTGGCCGAACCCGAAGATGGGCGTGTTGGTCACGTTGATCGCGTCAACCCGGAACTCGACGCTATGTTTTTCTGCGATTGAGAAAGCCTTCGCCAAGCTCAAATCGGCTGACTTGTATCCTGGACCACGGAAAGCGCCTACGGGGCAGTTTCCGAAGGTGCCAGGAGCAGGCAGCGAGACTGCCGCCGGATTCAAGAAGGTAAATGCATTTTGTCCGGGAACACGCTGGAACGGTAGAGTTGGTGAAACACCAGGTACGCAATTGGGTCGCGTCGAAAATCCGTTTGTCCCCGACGTGTCAAAGGGAGCAAAAACCGTCTGGGCAAACCCGGTATGGAATGTAAAGCTGGAGCTGATGCGCCAGCCACCGACGATCGAGTTTACGACGTTGTTGCTGCTGCTGAATTGGCGGCCATGACCGAAAGGCAGGTCATAAGTCACGTAGCCATTGAAATCTGCTGCAAGGTCCTGAGGGCACCGTCCATAATCAGCCCGTTGGTTATAAGGATTTGCGGGGAAAGCCCAGCCGGCAATCGTCTGAGCTTCGAAAGGAACGTTATCGCCAAACTGGCCGAAGAAGCCGGGGGTATCGCTCAGGCATTTCGACCAGGTAAAGTTCACTTGGGTTTGCAGGCCGTGGAACAAACGCTCTTGAAGTATGGCTTGCAAAGCATGATAGTTCGCAATGCCATTGGACAAAGTGAACCTCGCCTGCCCAACCTCACTCAGAAGAGTGGGATTCAGGAAGGGGCTGGGGGAGGTTGTTCCATCTGCGTTCAAGCGTCTCTGTTGCAACATGATGATGTTGGCCAAATGCTGGTTCGTCTGGCCGACATAGCCGATCTGCACCGTGGTGGAATTCCCAAATTGATGCTGGATACCGAGATTCCACATCGTGTGCACTGCCGGGCGAAGATTCGGATCAAAAGCATGAATATTCACGCCCTGGAAGCAAACCGGCGAGAACGCCTGCGCCAAAGCCAGTGTGCATCCGCTCGGGAAGCCGCCAAATCCCTGGTCGAGCGTCGATCCGGGAAGATTCGTGGTCCCGGCAAAAGTTACGTTATGCGCGGTTTCAAACGGGGGATTCTGTGTAAGAAGGTTGTTGACGCCGTTGCTCTCCGAGAAGGTAGACATTCCCCACGCAGCATGAACCACCGTATTCTTGATGAACGATGGTTGCCAGGAGAGCCCGATACGCGGCTGGAAATTCGCTATTCCGTTGTAGGTCTTGTAGAGTGCGGCGCCGAAACCGCCGTTGTTGTCAGGGGTCAGCACCTGGCCGCCGAAGAGCGCGTAGTTGACGGCGTTGTGGTCCTGAGCGACGCGGGCCGTCGTGACGTCCCAACGCAGGCCCAGGTTCACAGTGAGGTTATGTGTTGCCCTCCAGTTATCTTGGAAATAGGTAGCAATATAGCTATTGTTTACGTGCCGGTTGCCAACGCCTTGGCCGATTCCCAGGCTATTGGGAAGCCCCAGCAGAAAGTCTGCTATGCCTGATCCTCCAACGCCCGCTTGACTCGTATACTGCCCGTTGAAATTGAACTGGCCTGCAAGTCCTTCGTTTCCGGGATAAAGGAAGTTGTCGCGATAGCGGTTGAATTGAAACCCAGTATGGAAATCATGGTTACCGTGGATGATGATCAACGAATCGCTGAATTGAATCGCCGTATCGGCGAACACGTTGGATGCACCCAGGTTGTTAGCGATGGTAGCAACGTTTCCGAACGTTCCTCCGAGCGATGGGAGAAAGGTGCTGGGCGAGCCGGGGATACCGAAAGTCTGCGGCAGATTCTGGCCGGTTGGATTCGAAAAGCCCTGGTTAATCGGGAAATAATTGAAGCCTGCACGAGCATCATTGATGACGTGGTCGGAGATATTTCTTGTCCAGTCAAACACGGCATTCTTGAGTGGATAGCTAAAATTGGTTATACCGTTGTTTGCCAACAAATACGTCTCGGTCGTCGGGGCCTCGACATCCTGTTGCGAATAACGGCCAAACACATGGTCCTTGCTCGAGATTTGCCAATCGATCTTAAGGTCGCCCTGATCCTGGTTCGTGACTTGGCGTTGGGCATAAGTTAGCTGGTTGTTGCCGCTATTGGGCAGAGGATAAAGAGCAGAGTTCACAATCGCCTTGGCAGCCGGGCTTAGCGTGAGACCTGCCGCAGTCAGATTGTTGAACGGAATTGCCGTACGCGCGCCAGGGGCTGTTCCTGCACCGGGTTTGAAAAGCTGAAGCTGTGGATTGCTGCAAAGCCCGGCGCCGTTAAATGTGGCCCCGCTGCTCGTGCATAGCTCTCCCAGATTTCCGGTTCGCTCGGTCGCGCTCAAGACGCCCGCGCTCTGGGTGGAGGGCACGACAGCTCGCGTTCCCTGGTAGTCCAGAAAAAAGAACAGCTTGTTTTTGACGATGGGCCCGCCAAAGGTTCCGCCAAACCGGTTGTAACGCAACTTGGAGCGGGGGATCACCTCATGACCGGCTGCGTCGTTACCGGCCAGATTATTGCTCCACTGGTTGGCGTTGAAGACGTCGTTGCGGATGAATTCAAAAGCGCTTCCATGAAATGAATCGGTGCCCGATTTAATGCTTGCGTTAAGAATGCCTCCCAGAAAATTGCCGAATTCAGCAGAGGGGTTCTGGGTGATCAGGTTGAACTCCTGTATGGCATCCACATTGGGTGAATAGGCAACATCGTTGTTGTCGTTCTGGTTGTTGTCCATTCCATCCAGAACGTAGTTGTTGGTCTGTTCACGGTTTCCATTAATGTAGGGCCGGGCAACCTGGAAAGTGGTTTGATTGTCATTAGCCGCAGCCGGATTGGTGCTAACAACACCCGCTGTAACAAACGCATCCTTCTGGTAGTTCCCGTTGATGTTCGGAGTATTTTCAAGCACCTGGGCATCAATAACGGTGCCGAGTGCGGCGGAGTCCTTATCGAGGAGCGGTGGAGCCGCTTCGACAGTGACGGTCTCAGTGGTGGTGCCGACTTTCATTTGGAAGTTCAGACGCGCGGTTTGATTAAGTTCCAACACGAACTTTGGATAACTGGCGGGCCCAAATCCCTGTTTGGAGACCGTGACCACATAGGTGCCGATGGGAACACGCGTCAGGTTAAACGCTCCGGTCTCGTTGGTTTGCGTCTGAAACTGTGTTCCACGGTCCACATCTTTGGCGGTGACCGTAGCCCCTTGAATGACTGCGCTGTTGGGATCGACAACCGTGCCCGTGATGGTGCCTGTAGTCTCCTGGGCCAATGCCGATTGGAGCCCAATCGTTAAAAGTAACAGGCAAGAGACAAGCGCAATTCTTGCCCAGCGGTGGTTGTGTTGCGCTCGAACAGGGGAGCGCAACAATGAATTCGAAAAGCTTGCTGTGAGCATAAGATGCGAGCGGGGGGACATAACACCTCCATCACGTTTTTTTTGATATTTGTTGCCGGCCCCTAAGCGCTAAACCGAATTGAACGTTTATTAAAACGTTTAACTGGAGGGGAATTTTCCATCACTGCCCTGATGGCTGTCAAGTCCTAATATGAACTTTTTTGAATGCTTCAAGTCTACCAGCCTGTGTATCCAGGAATCCCTGGAAACGCCAGGGCTACAGTTTTTGGAAGACACGGCTTCAGCGGTGAGCAAGTTCTACCAATTTTTGAATTATCCGGATTCAGGCAGATAGATTTTGCCACTTGTGGTCCTCAAGGTTTCTGCGGAGCCGGTGCGGAGTTCAGCCGTCCTAACTTGCTCGATATCGATCCCCGCGTTGCGTTTGCCTGGGCTCCGGCAAAGCTGGGCGGCAAGACTGTGGTTCGGAGCGGCTTCGGCATCTACCACGGTGATGGCCAGCTCGACGATCAGAACCTTCCCATGGCCAACGAAGTCCAGCGCTTTTCTTTATCCCAGGCGGCCATTCCGAGCTTCCCGGTGCTCCCGTTTCTCGCAAATACCACCGGCATTGTCTCGCCGCGGGAAATGGACCGGCGACGAAAAGACATGTACGTTTCCCAGTGGGGACTTTCAATCCAGCAGTCCATGCCGCACAGCCTCGTCGGAACCCTTTCCTATGTCGGCAGCAAAGGCACGCATTTGTTGACAACATCCTTCGTCAATACAGTGGAGCCGTCCACCGGGACGCGCCAGTTTCCGGCGTTCGGGCAGGTAGAGTTCCGAGGCGTAGCAAGTCGCGGGAGCGCCTTCGCGCTAAGCCCGCGCAGCGGGCGATCATACACGTAGCCCACAGCGCAAGCTGTGGGTGCACTGTTGAAGCAAACCCAAAGCCCGCGCAGCGGGCGGCATAAAGGTTTTTAATCCCAAACATAGCGCTCATCATACTCGACTCCATGTTTGCGGAGCAGCGCTAGAAATTCCTCTTGATAGTTGAACTTGCGATGGTGTTCTTCTTGATTGCGAATGTATTCCACCACTTCCGGCACATTGGACGTGCTCACACTGAATGCCCCGTACCCGAGTTGCCAGGCAAAAGCCGACCGCCGTGGCCACTTCTCATGCACCCAACTGCAAGAATTGGCTTTGATAAAACGTAGCGCATCCGAGATCGAAATCGTGGGCGGCAAACT